>NZ_JBQZGE010000003.1:0-508532 GCF_052691815.1 Paenibacillus sp. TSA_86.1
TTTAATAGTTTGCCGGCGTGGCGGAATGGCAGACGCGCTCGACTCAAAATCGAGTGGGAAACCGTGGAGGTTCGAGTCCTCTCGCCGGTATATATAACGGGATGTAGCTCAGCTTGGTAGAGCACCTGGTTTGGGACCAGGGGGTCGCATGTTCAAATCGTGTCATCCCGATTCCTAAAAAACACTATCTTATTAGATAGTGTTTTTTTTGTTTTTAAATAAAAGCATATAAATTGGGGTTCTTCATTGATTGTCATTCATCGCTCAAGACTTGTAGCAATTCAATGAGAGTGGGTTTTGCATAAAGGTTTATCCAATAGGTCACAATAGGTTTAAAAAAGTGATTGAAGGGGTCTATGTGAACAGGTTCAGCTTCAAAAAACAATTAAAGAAGCGATGGCGGAGATGGAAACGAACATTGTGGATGACTGTTGCTATCTGCGCGGTTACGATATTGGCATACCAAGGTTTATCGATTTCTGCAGCAGTTGAGCGTTTATTAACTACCAATTTTGGAGAAGCCGTAAGTGTTATGGGCACCGTCAAACAGGAGAAACGATCTGCACAGGAGATTCAGGTGCTTATAGAACAGCTTGAAACCGAGGGAAGTGAGTTAATACGTGTCGTTCTGCAAACTAAATATATTTGCGGTGTGGAGTCTGAGCAATTGGGCAGAATGGATATTGCTCAATTAAAAACACTACTCGCTCAACATCCGGAATGGGAGGCAAAGGTTACTTCATCGGATACCTTACTTCTGAATCAAAGCGTGAATGATCTTTCACCGATATGTAAACAACAAGCATACATTAGTATAGATGCGGCCGGTAATCTCAATTTGTATGAGGGCAAACCGGCTGAAGAAAACGTTATTCGGACATTTTTCCAACTCGATGTAGGTACACTGGAAAGCTCACTGCCTGAAGGAGTGCTAGAGCAATTGCAAGAAGGTATTCGTATTCAGGATAAAGAGGAGTATGATAGTGTGATCTCGACATTTAGTGACTTTGCTGTAGATGAAAGACATCGCTTGCTTCAAAATGGCGGGTAAACAACGAGATAAGGAATATAAGTTTAACGTTATAGAATAAAGCACACATATTGATAAAACATAAAGAACAAAATTTCTAAGGCAGAGGACATCGTACGGATGTCCTCTTTTTCGTTTTTGAAGATAGCCAGCCGTCTGTATAGAACAAGAATTTTGCGGAATGTGCACGAAATATAACAAGGTTTATCATAGACAAAGTTTTTCCTGCCGCAAAGGCTATCTTTTGTTATAATGAAATGAACGATACATATGTTCGCTTTTGTAAGGGAGAGATGGTTTTGCGTTTTTTGGGAATTGACCCGGGGATTGCGATTGTGGGGTTTGGTTTTGTGGATAAGATCGGGAGCAAAGTTGTGCCCGTACAATATGGATGTATTCAGACGGAGGCTCATACTCCTGACGAGGAGCGACTCCTTCACGTATATGAGGGCATGGTGCAGCTGATTGATAAATATAAACCGGATGCCGTTGCACTGGAGAAGCTCTTTTTTAACCGGAACGTAACAACAGCGATGTCTGTCAGCCAGGCTAGAGGGGTTATGATCCTTGCAGCTGCCCAGAAAGGTCTGCCAATTGCGGAGTATACTCCGATGCAGATCAAACAGGCCATTGTAGGATATGGCAAGGCGGAGAAAAAACAAGTGCAGGAGATGGTCAAAATGTTCCTTCGCCTGCAGGTTGTGCCTAAACCGGATGACGTTGCAGATGCACTGGCTGTTGCTGTTTGTCATGCACATTCTTATACACTAAATTCCAAGTTGAATGAGGTATTGCGAAAATGATTGATTTTTTAAGAGGACAGTTCATACATGTCGAAAGTGATTATATTGTGTTGGATGTTCACGGGGTAGGTTATCGTGTGTTCTGCCCGAACCCCTATGCGTTTGCCAAGCAGGAAGGCGAAATTATCGTATATACCCATCACCATGTGCGTGAAGATGCGATGCTGTTGTTTGGATTTGTGACGCGAGAGGAGCAGCGTTTGTTCCGCAAATTGATTGAAGTATCTGGTATTGGGCCAAAAGTGGCGTTAGGTATTCTTGCCGGAGGCACGCCTGATCATGTGGTCACAGCCATTTATCAGGAGAATCTGACATTTCTCACGAAACTGCCAGGCATCGGTAAGAAAACAGCACAGCGGATGATCCTGGATCTGAAGGACAAACTGGACGGTTTCGGTATGGCAGCGTATGAAACAGGTCTTTTTGCACCTCCATCCGAAGAGGTTGGAAGCGGTTCTGCATGGGACGAGGCGCGTGAAGGTCTGAAGGCACTTGGATATACGGATAGTGAACTGGACAAAGTATGGCTCAAGCTGAAAAAAGATGTGACAACCGCAGATTCTGTGGATGTGTTGATGAAGCGGGCACTGCAGATGTTATTTACGGGATAATTTATTTTCTGTAGTCGTACTAGAGTTGCAACCTGCAAGAAAAGGGTGGGAAAAACATGGATGATCGGATTATATCCGCTAACCTGATGATGGAGGACCAGAATGTCGAATTAAGCCTTCGTCCCCGATATTTGAATGAATATATTGGACAAAATCAGGTGAAGGAAAATCTTAAAATATATATTGAAGCTGCTAAGTTACGGAATGAAGCACTGGATCATGTGCTGTTATATGGTCCTCCGGGACTTGGTAAAACAACACTCGCTAATATTATTGCTAACGAACTCGGCGTAAATCTGAGAACAACTTCTGGACCTGCAATTGAACGTCCAGGTGACCTGGCGGCTTTGCTGACTAATCTGCAAGAAGGGGATGTACTATTTATTGACGAGATTCATCGGCTTCATCGTACTGTAGAAGAGGTCATGTATCCGGCGATGGAGGACTCTGCTCTGGATATTATGATCGGCAAAGGGCCAAGTGCGCGTTCCGTTCGGTTGGACTTGCCTTCATTTACATTGATTGGAGCAACGACGCGCGCAGGGCTTCTGTCTGCTCCGCTTCGTGACCGTTTTGGGGTCATCAGTCGTCTGGAGTTTTATACCGTTGATGAACTTGCGTACATCGTTTCACGGTCCACTGAGATTCTGGGTGTAGAGATCGTTGGGGATGCGGCGGAAGAGATAGCTCTGCGTTCACGCGGTACACCACGGATTGCCAACCGTTTGTTGAAACGAGTACGTGATTTTGCACAAGTACGTGGTGACGGCATAATTACGCAAGTGCTGGCAGAAGAGGCATTGCAACGCCTGCAGATTGATCCACGCGGATTAGACGAAATCGACCATAAGATGCTCAAATCTATGATTAACAGCTTTCGGGGAGGCCCCGTTGGACTGGATACGATTGCGGCTACGATTGGGGAAGAATCTCAGACGATTGAGGACGTATATGAACCATATTTGCTACAGATCGGTATGATTCAGCGTACGCCGAGAGGAAGAGTCGTAACCGATTTGGCCTATCACCATCTTGGTTTGCCTGTTCCGCCAAGGGACGGTAAGTAAGGCTTGGCTTCTGCTCTTTACCTTGTGGATGCGAGAACTATGGGACAATAAAATGACGAAGATGATATAGCTTGCATATGAGTCGAAAATGGAATTCGTTAAGATTGAAGTTGAAATCTCAACAGAATCTGACCGATATAAATGAAAGACATGCATGGAGAGGAGCCTGATTGTGGGAAAAGCAATACGCACGAAGAAGTGGAGTCGTCGATTGAAGGTACTGGCGGCTGCTCTGTTGACAGTAAGCTGTCTGCAAGTGCCTGCTTATGCGGCGGGTAATGACGGACAGTTGATCCGTGTAGCCATGTTTGCAAATTTGGGGAGCACATATAAATCAACGACACCATTGATTACACTTGAATCGACAGGGGCATGGACTCTTCAGGCCGGCGGGGGGACAAATGTAACTCTTTCATCTGGGCAAGCACGTTTTAGTGCGGATGGATTTCGCGTAAAAGTATTAGAGACAGCTGATTTTAATACAGCGACAGCAGCAACCAAGTTGCTTCAGGCTACTGCCGATAAACCGTTGTTGTTTGCAGCCACGGTTAATGGAAAAACGCTTTATCAGCTGTACACAGGCAATTATGGGACAGCAGCGCTGGCAGGACAAGCTGTCACTCGAGTGCAAAAGACAGCCGCAGCTCAATTGGCGGGACAGAAGCCTGTTGTAACAGGAAGCGAACGTCTGTCAACAGGCACGTACAGTTCTCTTCAGGAAGCAGAAGCAGTGCAGGCAAATCTGCTGTCAGCAGGATTCACAGCGTATCCGGTACTGCAGTTGGATGGAAGCAGTCAAGCCTATACGGTATGGGTAGGCGAAGCCGTATCTACGGCAGAGTTATCCACATTAAAACAGCGTGTGGAAGCAAGTGCGGCTGGCATTAACCTCTCTCCTGTAGGAAACAGTGCAGGTCTGATCATCCGTCAGGATGCAGGATTGAGTATGGATGCGCTTAAAACATCTCCGCATTATACGATCGCAGGCAAGGATTCCAAAGTGATGGTACAAGGTAGTGGCAACGGTATAAAAGTTGTGGAGCGCTCCCAGCGAACATATCGCGGAGATATGGAGATCAGCACCGTTAATGGGGATTTAGCCTTGGTTAACGTTGTGCCGCTGGAACAGTATTTGTACTCGGTTGTTGGCGCAGAAGTATATTCTTCCTGGCCAGCTGAAGCACTTAAAGTGCAGGCGGTTGCTGCCCGTTCCTACGCACTTCAGCAAGGCGAGCGTTTCAAGATCGCCAATGTTGTGGATACAACGCTTAGTCAGGCGTATAACGGAATGAATTCCGAGAACGACAAAGTAACGAGTGCGGTGGATGCAACGGCTGGAGAAGTAATCAAAAGTGGTGGGAAAATTGTAGAAGCCGTATTTTCTTCCAACGCCGGAGGACAAACTGCTCATCCTTCTGAAGTATGGAACGGCGGTGCCGGCGTGTTTACCAATGTGGACAGCAGGGGGGACCAGTCTGCCCAGGCCGGACTGCATACTTGGTATCATGTTCTGTTGAGCTCAGGTGTGAGTGGATATGTTCGTGAGGACAATGTAAAACAATTAACGACCAAAACAGAAGCGGGTCTCTCCAAAGTGACCGCAACCGCTCCAAATACAAACGTAAGACCTATACCGCTCATACAATCCAATGTTGAACCGGTTGCCAAGATCAATCCTGGAACTGAGGCTGTTGTATTGGCAACAGTCGCTCAATCCAATGATTACGCATGGGTGAGAGGACCATTTACTTCGGCACAACTGGTTAAGACACTTCAAGGCAAAACGACCGCAGCCGTTCCATCTTCCATCTCAACGCTTGAAGTAACCAAGCGTGGGCCTTCGGGAAGAGCCCTCGAAGTTACAGCTAACGGACAACCAATGCTGGTCAAATATGCGGATACCTATCGTTCTGCACTAGGCGGTTTACCGAGCACTTTATTTGATATTGCAGGAACCGGAAGTTATACTGTATTAGGCGCTGACGGACAAAAAGTAAGCAAGACCGGATCGCAAGGGGCATCTGTATTGTCTGCATCAGGCAAAGGAACCTCTTCAAGCAGTGCCCTGGTTGTCATGAGTGCGGATGGTCAAGCCAGAGCCGTGACACAAGGTCAGACCTTTATGTTTATTGGTCAAGGGAATGGCCACGGGCTTGGTTTATCCCAATGGGGAGCCAAAGGTATGGCTGACGAAGGGTATGATTACCAGGCGATATTGAAACACTATTATCAAAATGCGGTTATTGTAAAGGAATAAAAGACTACTATTGCATTAAGGAATGAATTGATTATGAATGTGAACTTATATGATTTTGAATTACCAGAAGAGTTAATCGCTCAGACACCGTTGCTGGATCGCACGGCTTCTCGATTGCTTACTTTGAATAAAGAGACAGGTGAGGTTGCCCATCACCATTTTCCTCATATTATCGACGTTCTGGAGCCGGGGGATACACTGATTTTGAATGATACACGTGTATTGCCTGCCCGCCTGTTTGGTACCAAAGAGGACACGGGAGCCAAAGCCGAGGTGCTTCTGCTTAAAAACGTGGAAGGTGACCAATGGGAAGCACTGGTCAAGCCAGGTAAAAAGCTGAGAGCCGGTTCGGTCATTGTGTTTAGTGATGAACTAAAGGCCGTCATTAATGAAGTAGGCGAGATGGGAGCACGTACGCTAACATTTGAGTACAACGGCATTTTTCAAGAAATTTTGGATCGTTTGGGAGAAATGCCACTGCCACCTTATATTAAAGAGACGCTGGATGATCGTGAGCGTTATCAGACGGTATATGCCAAACACGAAGGCTCGGCCGCCGCACCGACAGCAGGTTTACACTTTACCGATGAGTTGCTGGGTCAGATTCGTGCTAAAGGTGTGAATATCGGTTTTATCACCCTTCATGTTGGACTAGGAACCTTCAGACCGATGTCTGTTGACGTAGTCGAAGATCATGTTATGCATGAAGAATATTATTCTTTGTCACAGGAAACGGCCGATCTGATTAACCAGACCAAACAGCGCGGCAATAAAGTTTTTGCGGTAGGTACGACCAGTTGCAGGACGCTGGAGACGGTGGGCAGTAAATTCGAAGATGGTGTGTTGCAGGAAAGCAGCGGCTGGACGAGTATTTTCATCTATCCAGGATACTCCTTCAAGATCATTGACGGAATGCTGACGAATTTCCACCTGCCCAAATCAACACTGGTGATGCTTGTTAGTGCACTTGCGGGTCGAGAACATATTATGCATGCCTACGAGGAAGCGATCAAGGAGAAATACCGTTTCTTTAGCTTTGGCGATGCGATGCTGATATATTAATAAAAGATTAACTTTAGAGGATGATTATAACCAATGGCAGCAATTACGTACGAACATATCAAAACGTGTAAACAATCCGGTGCGCGTCTGGGACGTGTGCATACACCCCATGGAATCATTGAAACACCAACCTTTATGCCAGTAGGCACACAAGCAACGGTAAAAACGATGAGTCCTGAAGAACTCAAAGAAATGGATGCTCAGATTATCTTGAGTAATACCTATCACTTGTTCCTGAGACCAGGACATGAAATTATCCGTCAGGCTGGTGGTCTGCACAAGTTCATGAACTGGGATCGGCCTATTTTGACCGACAGTGGCGGATTCCAAGTGTTTTCCCTAAGTGAGATGCGTAAAATTACCGAAGAGGGCGTGCATTTCCGCTCCCATCTTAATGGAGACAAAAAGTTCCTTTCCCCGGAAGTGGCAATGGAAATCCAGAACGCCCTGGGATCGGATATCATGATGGCTTTTGATGAATGCCCTCCTTATCCAGCTGAATATGAATACGTTAAAAAGTCACTTGAAAGAACAAGCCGCTGGGCAGAGCGCTGTCTTGAAAGTCATGCTCGTCCCCATGATCAAGGTTTGTTTGCCATTGTACAGGGAGGCATGCATGAGGACCTCCGACGTCAAAGCGCGGCTGATTTGACTTCCATGGATTTCCCGGGGTATGCTATTGGTGGACTGAGTGTTGGAGAACCGAAACATTTGATGTATGGTGTATTGGATTATACGGTGCCTTTGCTGCCTTCTAATAAACCACGGTATTTGATGGGGGTAGGTTCGCCCGATGCATTGATTGAGGGATCGATTCGTGGAGTGGACATGTTTGACTGTGTGCTGCCGACCCGAATTGCCCGTAACGGAACAACGATGACAAGCCAGGGGCGTCTGGTCGTTCGCAATGCCAAGTTTGCAACCGATTTTGGGCCGCTTGATCCGGAATGCGATTGCTACACTTGCCGCAACTATTCCAGAGCGTACTTGCGCCATCTGATCAAAGCAGATGAAACGTTTGGCTTGCGTCTGACAACGATCCATAATCTTCATTTCCTACAGAACTTGATGCGCAATGTGCGCAAAGCCATAATGGAAGATCGTTTGCTTGATTTCCGGGATGAATTTTTCGATCAATATGGTCTGCATGACAATGACAGAGGTTTCTGATTGAGGTTTTTGCGGAGCCAATGTAACAAGCAATATCTGTATGTATAGTCGATAAGGGGGAGTTTTGATGTTTCAAGCAATGACTGCTCAAGCTGCAAATCCTGGTGGTGGAATTTTTTCATTGGTCGTACCTTTGGTATTGATGGTAGCGATTTTCTACTTCCTAATGATTCGTCCACAGAACAAAAAGCAAAAGGCGCGTAATGCAATGCTGGGCCAGTTGAAAAAAGGCGATAAAATTGTAACGATCGGTGGATTACACGGCACGATTGCTGAAATTACGGACGACGTAGTGGTATTGCGTGTTAACGATGTTACCAAGCTTACGTTTGACCGGAATGCGATCAGCAGTGCAGTAAGTCGTGAAACGGCTGAATAATTGGATAGATGATGAGAATATGCACCCGCATATTCCCGAACAGAGAATCGGATCTGAGCAGATCCGGTTCTCTTTTTTATGGGAGTAAATTACGATGAACGCTGTGTGTTTACACCAAAGATGCCGCCAAGAGCGGAGAGCAGAAATGCGCTGATCAGCTGCAAGCTGTCCTTCCAGTTAAAAGATGCGTCCAGTGCCAGGAAACCGATAAGCAGCACCAGAAGACCGTAAACAACGCCCGTAACTCCGCCGTAATACCAACCCTTCTCACCAGAGCGTTTGCCCGCAATGAAACCGCCGATGAGCAATGATAAACCATGAACCACATAAGTGTAGGTGGAGAGTTCCTGTTCTCGCATGCCACTCATCCACAGGAAGAAAGAAAGAATTAACGCGCCGATAAACATCCAGACAAAAGCATGACTGAGACCCGACAGAATCGGATTGGACATCCGAAATGAGAACAAGCGGCGAATCAATTGCATGAAGCAACCCCCTTGTACAAGTTTGAAATTATTACAGTGTATGGTCAAGCCTTCTGACTTATGAACTGATTTCCATTAAATGAACGGATTATTTCTGTATGAGCATGTCAGGTTCAGGTCAAAATAGGGATTGCACTTCAGATATCTGTCCACATGCTGAAATTCGAAGGAGGTCCCTGTTATGAATTTCACTGATATCGGCCCACACATATTTCGAACCGTACTCATGTATTTTCTGGTATATTGCGCAATCCGCGTTATGGGCAAGCGTGAGATCGGTAAACTGTCCATGTTTGATCTTGTCGTGTCGATTATGCTTGCGGAGATGGCTGCTTTTGTCATTGAGGATATTAAAAAGCCGTTGTCTCATGGTATTGCGCCAATGCTGACCGTCATTATTATGCAGATTGGTATGGCCTATGTCGGTCTAAAAAGTCGAAAGCTTCGTTTGATGATTGATGGGAAGCCCACGGTTCTAATCTCAAAAGGTAAGCTTCATCGGGATGAAATGCGCAAGCAACGTTATAATCTGGATGATCTGCTGCTGCAATTACGGGAACAGAATATTGATAGCATTGGAGATGTGGATTTTGCTTTGCTAGAGACAACGGGCAAGCTTACTGTGTTTCCGAAAGATCAAAGTTCAGGAAGCAGTTCTTCCGGTTCCAGTTCTGGAAATTCGTCATCAAGTCAAAAAGGTAATATTAAATTGCAAGGCTTCCCTAGTATCAAGTATGAAGGCCTACCGGTGCCGCTAATTATGGATGGGAAGGTGCAGGATGAGAATCTGGAGATGATTGAGAAAACGCGTTTCTGGTTGAAAAATCAAATTCAGCAAAAAGGCATTACGGATTTCAAAAATGTGTTTATATGTTCGATCGACCACAATGGCAAGTTGTATATCAGTGCTCGGGAGGACAAAAAATAAAATTATTTGCCGGAGCGGCGTTTGAACCATGAGCCAATGAGCGGAGCACGGGACAGATCATGGAAGTCTATCATTTTGGTGATACCCATAATGAGAAGGTAGATGAGTAGGCCTACCGCTGGGGCTATGATCATTCTTAGCCAAAATGGAAGCATGGCCGCTGTGTGCTCATAGATGAGCAAAGTCGCAGCACCCATAATGAACATACCAGCTCCTGTTTTGACCCAATCCATCAACTTGAAGCGAAAATCTAACAACTGGCGCACACTGCGTGCATGTAACAAAGTCACAATCATGGAATTAATACAGATGGCAATGACAGCACCAAAAATGCCGTATTCGGGCTGTGAAGCCAGCATTAGAATTAAAGAGATTTTGATAACAGCCCCGACAAACGTATTCAGCAGTGCTTTACCTGGACGATCAAGCGCCTGCAGCGCTGCCTGAAGCGGAGCTTGAATATAGATAAACAAAGCAAAAGGAGCCATCAGCTTCAGCATGCTTCCAATCGATGCATCATCATAAAGCAGCAGACACATCGGTTCGGCAAGCACATACATAAAGACTGAAAATGGTGCGCCGGTGACCAGAGCAAGCCGCAGAGCCTGGTGCATTCTTTTATGAATAAGCGCACGATCCCCTCGGGCAGCGGCTTCTGACAAGGAAGGTACGAGAGAAGTAGCGAGAGAAGAGGTCAGTGCTCCAGGAAGCAGCAGCAACGGGATGACCATCCCTTGGAGAGCGCCGTATTGTGCTGTGGCTAGTCCCTTGGCAATACCGGCAAGGGCGAGACTCTGAGCGGTTACAATCGTTTCAGCAAGATAGGATAGTGAACCGACAAGACGACCTGCTGTAACAGGGACAGATATAGCCAATAAGCGTCGGATTAATCCTCTCTGAGAAGGGGCCGCTGCAGAGAACTCCTCGTTCTCCTCCGTATTGGACGGGGCTTCTCTCACAGACTTCGATGAAGGAGATGGGGCAGGCTCCGTACGATGAGTAAGGGGCGGCTCCTTTCTAAATCTTGCATAATTCCACAGGAGAACCAGCATGCCGCCCAGTTCCCCGACCATGGCACCGAGCATTGCCCCAGCGGCCGCATGTTCAATTCCTTTTGGCAATAGTAGCCATGCAAACCAGATGACACAAACGATACGGATAATCGTTTCGGTTATGGATGAGATGGCTGTAGGCATCATATTTTGCTTGCCCTGGAAGTACCCCCTGTATACCGCTGAAACAGCAATAATAGCAATCATGGGGCTCATGCTGACAAACGTATGATATACCCGCTCATCCGTCAGGACGTATTGGGTGATCCAGGGGGCAAACAAGATGCATAAAAACATAAAGACGACTCCGAGAGTGAGTGTGAAGCTAAGGCTGATTTGCAAAATACGTTGGGGCGAATAACGGTTGGCACCCGTTTCAGCTTCCGCGACAAGCTTGGCCACAGCTAGAGGGATACCACCGGTAATCAGCGTCACCAGCACGATGAAAAAGGGATAGCTCAGTTGATAGATGCCTACACCCTCTGCACCGATGACTCGTGGCAGTGCAATCCGTGGAATGAAGCCGAGAATCCGGTTGATAATGCCTGCCGCGAGCAGGATCATGGCCCCCTGAATAAATGTCTGTTTCTTCAAAACTACCCCTCTTTCCCGGTTGAAGGTACAGGTTATCCTCATTGAAGGTACTGGTTATTCTCATTAATGGGACAAAGCCGTTGTACTTCATCCTATGCCGGTCTTTCATCATCTCATGACAACTTGGACACGATTAACAAAAAGAACCATAACCAGCAAGAAGGAATATGATCGGGTAAGGTCGAATGATGTAGTATTGGTGCCGCATAAAGGCTCGGATGTACGAAGGGAGGCTCCCCGTTGGAAGAAATGAATGATGTGGAGTTGGAACAGTCAATAGAGATGCTCTGCCGAAGTAAGGCGGAAGAATTAAGGCTTGTCGGTTACGAATATGTCACCAGCAAAGATGTATGGAATTGCGTCAGTCATAAATACGAAAAACAGGGTATTCCACCGCTTCACCAACTGGTGAACGACATATTGTCACTGAAAGCAACAAGCTTTATGAACTTTATGACGGTGTCTGCATACCGGGGGTCCTCTTTCTAGACGAAAGGGATCTTTTTTGTTGAAAATTGACTGCTTTTTACGGCATCGCTATAATAGGAATATTGAGAACGAAAGGGGATCTAGGAACGGCATGAAAAGAATTATCAGTTTCATTCTGGTCGTGCTTGTCACCACAGGGGTTATGGTGGGTACAAGCCCGGAGCTGCTCAAAAATATAAAATTGGGCCTTGATTTAAAAGGAGGCTACGAGATTTTATATGAAGCAGAGCCGCTCGAAGCAGGGCAACAACTCAGCAAAGCTTCCTTGGTGCAAACAGCCAAAAGCCTCGAAAGCCGTGCCAATGCGCTCGGAACAAGCGAGCCGGAAGTAACTACAGAAGGAAACAACCGGATTCGGTTGAAACTGGCAGGGGTTACAGATGAGGCTGAGGTTAGAGCCAAAATGAAAGAACCCGCTGTTCTGACATTCCGGAGTAAAGCACCAAATGACAAAGATGGCGAGTTCACCAAGATTGAACTACGCGGGAATGAGTTTGTTGAAAATGCGGCCAAGGTTGTTTTTACAAGTTTGAACCAGCCGATGATCGACATTAAAGTCAAAGACAAAGCGAAATTCTCTGAAATTACGAAACGTTTGATTAACCAACCTCTTGCGATTTATCTGGACGATACGTTGCTTTCTGCACCAGAAGTTAAACAGCAACTGACGGATGGATCAGCACAAATCTCGGGTAATTATACACGTGAAGAAGCGAATCAGCTTCGTGATACGATTAACCTTGGTGCACTGCCGTTGAAACTTACGGAGAAATACTCCCAAAGTGTAGGGGCAACTCTTGGTAAATTGTCGCTGGATCAGACGATCAAAGCCGGTTTGATTGGCTCTGTCATCATTCTGATCTTCATGATCGGACTGTATCGCATACCGGGTATCATCGCGAGCTTTGCACTGATCACTCATACATGGTTAGTACTTGCCATTTTCTATCTTGGAGATTTTGTGCTTACCCTTCCGGGTATCGCAGCCTTTATCCTGGGTATAGGTATGGCGGTTGATGCAAATATCATTACGTACGAACGGATCAAGGAAGAGATGCGAAGCGGTAAATCGATTCTGTCGTCCGTTAAAGCGGGAGGCAAACACTCCTTCCGTACGATTATCGATTCCAATATCACGACGATTATCGCAGCAGCTGTGATGTTCTTCCTGGGTACCGGTGCGGTTAAAGGATTTGCACTCGTACTGATTTTCGATATTGTGACCAGTATTATCACGAATATTTTCTTCTCCCGCTTCCTGTTAGTCCTGCTTGTACGGGGTAACGTGGTCAAGAAGCCTAAGTATTTCGGAGTGAAGGAGAGTGAAATTCGTGCGCTTTAATTGGAATTATGATTACGTAAAAGGTAGCAAATTTGCCTATATTTTTTCGATTATTATAACCGTGCTTGGGATTGTCAGTGTTCTCTGGTTGGGACTTAACTATGCGGTTGATTTTAAATCAGGCTCCAACGTGGATATTACAGTATCCAAAGCCATTACAACGGAACAGATTAACCCAATAATTAAGGATATGGATGTCAAAGAAGGTGATGTTCACATCACTCCAGGTGCGGATCGGGTCAATGTTCGCTTCTCCAACGTACTGGATGAAAAGCAAGAAAGTAAATTCAAACAGGAATTCAGCAAGTTGGATTCCAAAGCTTCTTATGAGGTCAACACCGTTGACCCAGAGATGGCGAAGGAACTGGAGCGCAACGCGATTTATGCCGTTCTCATTGCAAGTATCGGGATTATGATCTATGTTGCGATTCGCTTTGAATGGCGGTTTGCATTGGCTGCGGTCGTATCCATTTTCCATGATGCTTTTGTAGTCATCAGTGTGTTTTCTATCTTCCGACTTGAAGTGAATTTGACATTTATTACGGCTGTTCTTACAATTGTCGGCTTCTCTATTAATGATACAATTGTAATATTTGACCGGATTCGCGAGAATCTTCGTTTCGCTAAAAAGTCAACGAAAGCTGATCTTCGCGAAGTGGTGAATCATAGTTTGGCTCAAACGATGACTCGTTCCTTAAACACAACATTCACTGTGTTTATCGCTTCCCTCTGCTTGTTTATCTTTGGTGGCGAGTCCATCCGTATGTTCTCTCTTGCGATGGTGATCGGTACATTTTTTGGAGCGTATTCTTCCATTTTCATTGCAGCTCCGTTATGGTTCACACTCAAAAGTAAGCAGGCCGACAAGCCAAAAGCAGCGGCAAAAGCTTCTAACTAAACATCGAAATGTAAAGCCGCGTCTGCCAGGCGCGGTTTTGCAGCGTTAAGTACAGAATTAAGGGGGAATCAACATGACAAGAGAAGCGGGTCGGTCCGCATACGCGGCTACATGGAGCGGTATCGTCGGAAACATGGCACTTGCAGTCATCAAAACAGGAGTAGGATACATGGCGAACAGCAAGTCTTTGCTGGCCGATGGCTTATATTCTGCATCGGAAGCCGCCTCTTCTCTGGTTGCCCTTTTTCCCTCTAGGTCTGTACATTCAAAAGCCAAAGTACACAAGGAACGCCTCAAAGAACATGCAAGGGCTGCAAAACCTGGCATGACGGTTCTGTTAGCGGTGCTTATTCTAATGGGAGGCCTGCAGCTGGCGATTTCCGCATTAAGTAGTTTATCCAGCGGTGAACTCGAAGCACCGGGCAAGTCTGTTCTTTTGATAGCTGTTGCAGCTCTGGCTGTAAAGGAAGCTATATTTCAATTTCAGTACCGATATTTCCGTAAACGGAGTCAGTCCCAGGCAATGTCATATGCGCTGCAACACCGGCGTGCACTATATTGTTCGCTTACCGTTTTAATTGGCATCATCGGCGCGATGGCAGGGGAAGAGACGGGGGTGAGCCTGCTGCTGTATCTTGATCCAACTGCTGCGATCATTGCTTCTGGCTTCATTTTGTATAAAGGATACAGAATGATTGTAGATACGGTATACGGTTCACTGATTCAAGAACTGGAGCAGGAAGATGCTACCGACTACAAGGAAACCGTACAACGGGTATACGGCATTATCACCATTGAACATTTGGTTGCACGGGAGCAAGAACATGATGTGACTATCGAATTGGTCATTAGTGTGAATCCCAGAATCTCCATATTAGAGGCTCAAGAAATTGCAAATCGGGCAAAGACATTGCTGTTAACACGTTTTAGTCATGTAAAAGAAGTTCAGATCCAGGCCATACCTTATGATCCCGGATATCCTTATAAATCCAATCATGAACTGCCCGATCATGAAGCGACATTAATTCAGTAATGGCGCAAGGGTCTCGTAGATCAGGAAAGGAGCGTTATCGTTGCTTTATTCGCAATATCGGTGGAGTACACCACATATAAATCTGGAGGCGGCTGCGGGACTTTCGCAGGCGCTTTCCGTTTCCCCTCTCGTTGGACGTTTGCTTGTAAGCCGAGGTGTGCACAATGAAAAGGAGGCAGAACGGTTTTTACATCCTGATTTGAATCAGATGCATGATCCCTATCTGCTGCTGGGCATGAGTGAAGCGATCCCTCGAATCAAGCGGGCATTGGAACGAGAAGAACATATTTTAATTTACGGCGATTATGATGCCGATGGAGTATCCAGTACATCGCTCATGATCCATCTGATGCGTCATTTGGGTGCGTCATACGATATCTATATTCCTCACCGTTCGAATGAGGGTTATGGTCTTCATAACCATGCATTAGACTGGGCTCATCAACAAGGGGTTACGTTGATCATTACAGTCGATACGGGAATCAGTGCTGTTGAACAGATCGCATATGCTGCAACACTGGGAATTGAAGTCATTGTTACGGATCACCACGAACCTCCTGAGGTTTTACCAGGGGCATTCGCATTAATTAATCCGAAACTGCCGGGCTGTCCCTATCCGTTCAAGGGACTGGCTGGAGCAGGTGTGGCTTTGAAGGTTGCTCAGGCGTTAATTGGTGAAGTGCCGGGTGAATGGATGGAAATCGCCGCTATAGGAACGGTAGCTGATTTGATGCCGCTTGAAGGTGAGAATCGGGTGATTGTGAGTTACGGGATCGAATCCATGCGAGGTTCCAAGCTGCCTGGGGTTAGCGCTCTGCTAGAGATTAGTGGTGTGGATCAAAGTCAGGTGACCTCCATCAACATTGCTTTTGCCATGGCTCCACGTATTAATGCCAGCGGCCGATTGGATCATGCCGGGAGGGCGGTATCACTGCTCACGACGGAAGATTTGGATGAGGCCCATACCCTTGCGGGACAGCTGGATCTACTCAATCGAGAGCGGCAGCAAGTCGTAGAGGGAATTCTAAAGGAAGCCACCGCGCAGTTAGAACAGAAAATAGAGCAGCGTTCCGGGTCTGTACCGGATGTGATCGTACTGGCGGGTGAAGGGTGGAATGTCGGCGTAGTCGGCATTGTGGCTTCCAAATTACTGGATCGATATTATCGTCCAACACTGATTCTGGGCATTGATCCCGAGAGTGGTGTCTGCAAAGGATCTGCGCGTTCCATTGAAGGTCTTGATATCTATGAGGCACTAACCATGAACAAACAGAGTATGGATCATTATGGCGGACATCCAGCAGCTGCAGGAATGACTTTGCATCGTGATCAATTGGAAGAACTTGAGGCAGGTCTAAATAAATTTGCCGCAACGGTACTGACGGAGCGGGACTTCATGCCTCAACGTCTGGCTGATGATGAATGCAGGATCAGTGATGTTCCACTGAAGGTGATCCAGGAGATTGACAGATTGCAGCCGTTTGGCATGAGCAATCCATCGCCACGTTTTGTACTGAGAAAGGTAACTGTCAAGGAGACCAGGACCATGGGACGGGAAAAACGCCATTTGAAGTTGGTTCTGGAACAAGACGGTCAGCAGTTGGAAACTGTTGCTTTCGGCAAGGGAGCATTGGCTGAATTCCTCGCTCCAGGTTCTGTCATTGATGTGATGGGGGAACTGTCTATCAATGAATGGAATGGCATGAGAAAGCCACAGCTGATGCTGCAGGACATCCATGTTCCTGGGGCACAGGTATTTGATATGCGTGGACATGCTGAACCGTTAAACGCAATGAAGCATTTCCTGGGCGCACTTGACGTACATTTGCAATATAAGGCGGGTTCCATAGGAGCCATTGTCCGAAAAGAAACGAATGTTTCTGAAGGAAATTCATTGTATGAACCTTGCCTTTGGGTATATGATAGGAAGGTCGGTTTATTTCCGTGTAATGCTGCTGCAGAGCAGTATGGCCGGGAACAAGTCCGGACGTTATTTGTGTTTGATACGCCGGAAACTCCGGAACAACTTGATGCAATGCTGGCTTTATTCAGCAGAGCCGAGAATATCATCCTTCTGCACGGATCAGGCAACCGTCGAGACCGACTTCAGATGCCCTCCAGAGAACTGTTCAAGCGTATTTATATGCTGGTGCTCAAATGGAAAGCGGAACCCGTGGAGGAACAAGAGATAACTCCTGTGCTCAGTCGTCAGTGTGGTTGTTCTACGCGTATGATCACGATGATGCTTGATGTATTTGAGGAGCTATCCTTCATTACTCGGAAGGACGGCAAAATTACGGTTATGGACAACCCGCCAAAACGTGATTTAACTTCCGCACATCATTATCAGGCGCTGGAAAACATGGCCGAGACAGAACAGGTGATGCTGGAAGCATCCACACCTCAACTGACACAATGGATGGTATCCCGGATGAAGGGCGTATCTTAGATGGAAGTTTGTGTATTTATTTTAGGAGGAGATTATTTTGGATTTTAAAGAGTATATTCGTGTCATTCCTGACTTTCCACAACCGGGAATCAGCTTCAAAGACATTACAACATTGTTGAAAGATGGAGAAATGTACCGCAATGCGATCAATGAACTGAAACAAATGGTTTCTGACCTGAAAATTGATGTCATTGCTGGACCTGAAGCACGCGGTTTCGTTGTGGGCGCCCCACTGGCATACGCTCTTGGTGTTGGTTTTGCTCCAATTCGCAAAAGCGGAAAACTGCCTGGAGCAACAATCGAAGCGGGATATGATCTCGAATATGGCAAGGATACACTTGCAATGCACACAGATGCCATTGAGAAAGGGCAGAATGTCCTGATCGCAGATGACTTGCTTGCAACGGGTGGAACCATTGCAACTTCCATTAATCTGATTGAGCAATTGGGCGGTAATGTGGTAGGTACTGCTTTCCTGATTGAATTATCTGATCTGAATGGTCGAGCTAAATTGCCTGAGAACATGAATGTATTTACGTTGATGAATTACTAAAACGTAAGATTAACTTATGAAACTTATGAATTGCTGTGAATAATGAATGTAGACTTCCCCAGTTTCCCGGGAAATAATATACAGCATTAATGATTGGCAAAAAGCCTGCTTGTCCAACATTTTAAGTTGGGGAAGCAGGCTTTTTAATGTTGTTTCTCTGAAAAAAACACGTTTTAAAATTAGGATGAGCTTACGCGAATTTGCATGCGAACATTCTGATCAGTCAGGTTTTTTTTCCGTAACAAGCTGCTTTTGAGTGTCTTCGTTCAACAAGCCAAGCACCTCTAACAGCTTGAACAACAAGCTGAGAACCATCCCGGCAATGGTAGCCAGGGCCATACCTTTCAGGTGTACACCATAGAAGGAAATTTCCGTACCGCTAAGACCGATGACCAGTACAAGTGTAGTCAGAATCAAGTTGGTTGGTTTGGCAAAATCCACTTTTTGTTCAACTAGTATACGCAGACCCGATGCTGCAATGACCCCGAAAAGAAGCAGGGAGACACCACCCATAACAGGTACTGGAATGTTCGCAATAAGTGCCGAGAACGTGCCAGAGAAAGAAAGCAGGATCGCAATGACGGCTGCGCCACCAATAACGTAAATGGAGTAGACGCGAGTCAGAGCCATAACACCGATATTTTCACCATACGTGGTATTCGGAGTGGAACCCACGAAACCGGACATAATCGTAGATACACCATTACCAAGCAAGGAACGATGCAGTCCAGGGTCTTTGGACAAATCTTTGCCTACAATGCTGCTAGTCACAAGCAAATGTCCGATATGTTCGACGATAACAACGAGTGCTACCGGCAAAATGGTGAAGATGATGGACCAATCAAATGTAGGGGTGGTTACTGTGGGCAGAGAGAGGAAATCTGCGTTAGCAATATTCTCTGTTTTCACTTCTTTTAGAAAGTACCCGAGTACATAACCGGACACGATACCAATCAAGATGTGAATAATTTTGGGGAACCCTCGAAACGTGACAGCACCGATAACAGTGATGCCCAAGGTGACCATAGAAAGAATAATAGGTTTAGCTTGCGGCACCCAATCTGGGTTCTTAACAGGATTGGAATTAATCAGTCCTGCCATTCCAGCTGCAACGGGCACAAGCTCCAGACCAATTAAGGCAACAATCGCACCCATCACGGCTGGAGGAAATACGACGTTAATCCAGCCTGTTCCGGCATATTTGATAATGAGAGCTACGAGGCAGAATACGATACCTGTTACGATGAATGCTGCGAGGGCCATGGAATAACCATTCCCGGGGTGTGCTTTGATGACAACCATGACAGGCGCAATGAAAGCGAAGCTTGATCCGAGATATGCCGGGATTTTCCCTTTACACATCAGGATGTATAGCAGGGTACCAATTCCGTTCATCAAGAGAATCATGCTTGGATCAACCTCAAAGAGGTTAGGAACCAGTACCGTACTGCCGAACATGGCGAATAAATGCTGCAGACTTAATAATGCCCCGGGGCCAAAAGGCATCTTTTGATCAACTTGAATTTCGCGTTGCAACGAATCTCATCTCCTTTTCCGATACACAAACTTTCAATAGATTACAGAGTTTCTTGCAAATAAGCAATAACATTTTTCAGGAATGGTTTGTAAAACACTTATTTTCTTACCATTACCTTCTATTTCAGCAATTATCGGCAATAATACATAACATCCGAACAAGAAAAGAAATGGGATAAACGCTCTTATTCGTCAGCAGTTGACGGGAAACGGGCAAGGCGTCATAATTATAGGAAATTACTTTTACGGAGGAACCTGTGTTGATGTATTGTCACGGGTTCCATTTGGTATAGAAAGGACACGGAACAGATCAGAATGGGCATAGAGCAATTACTCGAGAAGGCCGGGGCGTATATCAAAGAACCTGATCTGGTGCGCATACGAGAAGCTTACGAATTTGCTGATCAGGCTCACCACGGACAGACGCGAAAATCAGGAGAACCATATATTCTGCATCCGCTTGCGGTTGCCGACATTGTTGTGAATATGCAGATGGACACCATCTCCATTATTGCAGCGCTTCTTCATGATGTAGTAGAGGACACTACGGTGTCGCTTGAAGAGATCCGCACTCATTTCGGCAATACATGTGCCATGCTTGTTGACGGCTTGACGAAGCTGGAACGCATCCAGTTCCGCTCCAAGGAAGAGCAGCAGAACGAGAACTACCGCAAAATGTTCATCGCCATGGCGCAGGACATCCGTGTCATCGTGATTAAATTGGCTGACCGTCTGCATAATATGCGGACCCTCAAATTTCAGTCGGAAGAAAGCCAGCGCAGGATCTCCTATGAGACGCTGGAGATTTTTTGTCCGATTGCAAACCGTTTGGGGATCTCTGCGATCAAATGGGAAATGGAGGACATCGCCCTCCGTTATTTGAATCCGCAACAGTACTACCGTATCGCTAACTTGATGCATAAGAAACGTGCAGAACGTGAGCAATATATCGACACCGTAATGGACGGCATTACGAGCAAGCTGGAAGAGATGGGCATTCAGGCAGACCTGTCTGGCCGACCGAAACATATCTACAGTGTGTTTAAAAAAATGACGACCAAAAACAAGCAGTTTAACGAAATTTATGACTTGCTTGCGATTCGTATTATTGTGGATAATATTAAGGATTGTTATGCTACACTCGGCATAATCCACACCTTATGGAAGCCTATGCCTGGACGGTTTAAGGACTATATTGCCATGCCTAAAGCCAATATGTATCAGTCCTTGCATACAACCGTGGTGGGTCCCAATGGTGAGCCAACCGAGGTGCAGATTCGTACCTGGGATATGCATCGTACAGCCGAGTTTGGTATTGCGGCACACTGGGCTTATAAGGAAGGAACTGCGGCAGGGCCTCAGTTTGAAGATAAAATCACCTTTTTCCGGGAAATTCTTGAACTTCAAAATGAAGCACAGGATGCTTCCGAATTTGTGGAATCTCTCAAAATGGACTTCTTCTCCGATCTGGTGTTTGTATTTACGCCAAAAGGTGAAGTCATTGAACTGCCAAGCGGCTCCGTACCGTTAGACTTTGCCTATCGTATTCATACCGAGGTGGGGAACCGCACCATCGGTGCCAAAGTCAATGGCCGAATCGTACCGCTTGACTATCATCTCAAAACGGGTGATATCATCGAAATTTTGACTTCCAAGCATTCCTACGGTCCTAGCCAGGACTGGTTAAAAATTGCGAAATCTTCACATGCACGAGCCAAGATCAAACAATGGTTCAAGAAGGAACGCCGTGAAGAGAACGTAGAAAAAGGCCGGGAGAATTGCGAACGTGAGCTGAAACGGATGGGACTTGATCCTTCTGCGTGGATGACCGATGACAAGCTGATGGAAGCGGCCAAGAAATTTGCGTTTAACGATATCGATGATATGCTGGCTGCCGTTGGTTTTGGCGGTATTACGGCTGCACAGATTGTCACGAAGGCGACGGAAAAGCTTCGTAAAGAGCAGGAAGAATCCAACTTGCTGGAACTAAATTCCGAGATGCGTGAATTGAAGCCGGCTCCTGAACGCAGAAACAGACCCACCAACGGGATTCGTGTCAAAGGAATTGATAATCTTCTGGTTCGTTTTGCGCGGTGTTGTAACCCGGTACCTGGAGATGACATTATCGGTTATGTTACACGTGGTCGTGGGGTTTCTGTACACCGGAGCGACTGTCCAAACATTCCTTCAAGCGGGGATGGGGAAGAAGCAGCACGTGTGATTGAAGTCGAGTGGGAAGAGAATATCGAGTCAAGTTACAGTGTTGATATTGAGATCACAGGTCATGATCGCAATGGACTGCTCAATGAGGTGCTTCAGGCTGTCTCTGAAAGTAAAACCAATATTTCTGCCGTCACCGGACGGACGGATAAAAATAAATTAGCATTGGTGCACGTCACCATTCTGATTCGCAATACAGACCATCTGCAAGCCGTCGTGGAACGAATCAAGCGGGTGAAGGACGTTTATTCTGTGCACCGGATTATGCAGTAAGGAGTCCTTAAGATGAGAGTGCTGGTACAACGCTGCAAAGAGGCTCAGGTGACTGTGGGAGATGAATTGACAGGCAGAATCGAATCCGGTTTGATGCTGCTTGTAGGCATAACTCATGAGGATACCGAGAAAGATGCGATATACTTGGCAGAGAAAATTAGCGGGCTACGCATTTTTGAGGATGAGCAGGAGAAGATGAACCTCAGTCTGATCGATGTGGGCGGAGCTGTTCTTTCGGTTTCCCAGTTTACGCTATATGGTGATTGTCGCAAAGGCAAACGCCCTAGCTTTGCTGCTGCGGCTCGTCCCGATCTGGCTGAGCAATTGTATGAAACGTTTAATCAGTTGCTGCGTGATAAAGGTATTCAGGTCGAGACGGGGCGTTTTGGAGCGATGATGGACGTTACATTTACGAACTGGGGTCCGGTGACCTTGATGCTCGAAAGTCCGCTTCGGGACTGAATTTATGCATAATTGCTCTGTAAAGAGGCCATAATAAGAGATAAAGTAAAACGTTGTTATAACGCTGAATCCTCTGTTGACCAAAGGAGTCACTCTTATTATGCGCCAATCTGCAAAAGTAACCAAGGCTCGGATCGAGCCACTGTTGATCCCGGGAAATATTACCGAATCACTTCACCTTGCCCGTTCTGCGGCAACCTCTGTTTCAACGATGTGGATGTTCCAAACTTCGGACAAAGACAGGCAAGGTTATCATCCGCGTCCGTAAGACATAATTAAAAAGTGAATAAAGTTCCAAAACTCAAGGCCCCGATGGTTTGCAATCTGGGGCTTTTTGCTGTGCATGATTTATGAGCGCTGGTCTTTAGGGGTACATTTTGCAAAATCATTTCAATGTGCCTTGTTATAAATCAAGCTGCTCGGGGTAATAACAAGCGAGGCACCAATGATGTGCCAAAGGACAGCATTACTGAAGTTTACACCGAATTCGAATACGGAAAGGAGAACATATATCATGAGTAAAGTTGCTTTTTTACTTGCCAATGATTTTGAAGATTCTGAAATGCAGGTACCGTATGATGAGGTAAAGAAGGCTGGACACGAAGTGCAAGTTATCGGTTTAAAAGCCGGTGAAACGTTAAAAGGTAAGGGGGGGAAAGTCTCCTATACAACCGACAAAGCGATCTCGGAGGTTCATGCTTCAGAGTATGATGCCGTTGTCATTCCAGGTGGATCATCCCCGGAAAATTTGCGGAGTGATGCGAATATTCTGAAGTTTGTGAAGGAAATCAACAATGCAAATAAACCTATTGCAGCGATCTGCCATGGCCCGCAAATTTTAGCCAGTGCTGATCTGTTGAAAGGACGCACAATCACATCTTATCCACCGCTGAAGGATGATATGGTGAACGCTGGAGCAGAGTTCAAAGATCATGAAGCTGTGGTAGACGGGAATTATATCACATCCCGTACACCAGAGGATGAACCGGCATTTGTCCGCGAACTGCTGAAAGTCATCTAAGTATGCAAAGGTTAAATATCAGGGTTTTATGGCATTCTATTGACATATATAACGTATCTAACAACAGTTAGCTCGTGTTGCCTTTTGAGGCGTCACGTTGTACTTCATTCCATAAAGGAGGGTTTGACATGGCAAAGCATATTCAGGCGTATTTTCGAACCGAAGACGAGGCAGAGGGTGCAAGAACTTCACTACAAGCGTTTCGTACCGAGCAACTGGAAGTAGGACAACTCGATGCTGCAATTGGCAGGGATACACGAGTTATGGTTCCACTGGTTCCTTATAATACAGCAGGCGGTGTGGGGACGAACGGTGCAATGGGTGTAGGAGCATCTCCTGGGGTTGCAGCTAGCGAAAATGTTATTCCAGTTGTCACAGATGTAAATCGTGATGCTGAACGTGACGTCCGGAACAGGGTGAATGAGGACGGAGACATGCTGGATGCCGCAGACGTGACTTCGGCTGATTATAATGATCTGCATTATGTTCTGTCTGCCAAAGTAAGCGATGAGGACTATGATGACATTGTTCACAAGCTTCGCTCCAACCATGCCTACGTGGAGGAATTAGACTAACATGTAGATACAAGCATGCCCTTACGCTGCCTGGTTATAATACCGGGCAATGCGTAAGGGCTTTTTGGCTAAAAAGAAAAAGTTTTGTAGAAAAAAATATATTAATTAAAGCGCTATCTTTTTTGTAATATTACTGTAATGTTAGTAACACAAGCCTTTAACAATGTGCGTTTATAATAACAGACATGACCCCCTTTTTTTATATATCTTTTGAACCTGCACACCGTGTGCAGGTTATTTTTTTTCTATCTTTGCATGTTAGCCCTTGACTTTAGTACTGCGGTTCATTACAATCAGAAAATAATACGTTGACTATAGTCAACTAAAGTCGTTTTTTGAAGAATATGACTGATTTGATGACGGGACCAAGTACTCCGTACCCACATGACCAGAGAGGAATCCCCAAGGCTGTAAGGATTCTCTTGATGAGCGGATGAATGACTTCCCCGAGAACAGACGGCGAACAAGGCAGAGAGAATCTGCGGATCGTAGTAGCCGGCCTGCGCATGACGTGCGTTATACGTAGAGCGGAAGAGCTGTGTGATCTGGATGTATTATATTCATCCTGACTCAGCAGACGACAACCTGAACGGCTATAGGATCAGGCTTCCGGAATGTGGGTGGTACCACGGGTGAATGTATATACAATCTCTCGTCCCTTTGTTTGCTTTTTATAAGCACACAGGGCGAGGGATTTTTTTGTTTTCAAGTTAATTCTCCCTGTACACGGGAACGTAGAGTGTAGAACCAATCTGAAGAAACGAAGTGTTCGCCTTTATCACCGGATTTTTAACATTTCTAAAAGTTAGATCAGGAAAATTCGGGGATAACAGCGATCGGAAGATGGTACTACAATCGAAGTGGTCAAGTGTACATTGATAATTAACGTCTACAGAGAAAATCAATGCTGGAGGGATACAGATGGCTTTTCAGAAACCGACAGGAACGCAGGATTTACTGCCTGGTGTAGTCGAGAAGTGGCAGTATGTAGAAGAAAAAGCACGCGATCTGTGCCGTCGCTTTAATTACCGCGAGATTCGTACGCCGATCTTCGAACAAACGTCTTTGTTTGTACGCGGAGTTGGAGAAACGACGGATATCGTGGAGAAAGAAATGTACACCTTTGATGACAAAGGCAATCGCAGCATGACACTTCGTCCGGAAGGCACAGCAGGTGTAGTTCGTGCTTACGTGGAGAATAAGCTGTATGGCGAACCGGATGTGAGCAAGCTGTATTATATCGGACCGATGTTCCGGTATGAGCGTCCGCAGGCAGGCCGTCAGCGCCAGTTCCATCAGTTTGGTGTAGAAGCCATTGGTGCAGTCGATCCGGCAATCGATGCTGAAGTGATCGCACTTGGTTACCAGCTGTGTGTCGAGCTAGGCCTAAAAGATGTCAAAGTAGAGATTAACTCGGTAGGCAATGCAACTAGTCGTGCGGAATACCGCGAGACATTACTGGGTTTCCTGAGACCGATGAAGGACTCACTCTGTAAAGACTGCCAATCCCGGATGGAGCGTAACCCGCTGCGTGTGCTGGATTGTAAAGTCGATCAGGATAAATTCGTTGGAGCCCCGTCTATTCTGGATAGCTTGGATGAGGAATCACTGAGTCATTTTGCCAAGCTGCAGGCTTATCTGGACGATTTCGGCGTAGACTATGCGGTGAACAACCGTCTGGTGAGAGGGCTTGATTATTACACCCTGACCGCATTCGAGCTAAAAGCACAAGGGATTGGAGCCATTGATACCGTTGGTGGAGGCGGCAGATATAACGGTCTGGTTGGCGATATCGGTGGACCGGATCAGCCGGGCATCGGCTTTGGTATTGGTCTGGAGCGTATTCAGCTCATTCTGGAACACCAGAATATTGAGGTCACTACACTCGCTCCGCTCGACGTATATTTCGTCGCTCTGGGTGAGTCAGCGGATCGTGAGGTCAATCGACTCCTGTTCAAGTTACGTCAATCCGGCTTATCCGGTGAGCGTGATTATCTGGGCCGCAAAATGAAAGCACAGATGAAATCAGCTGACCGTTTCAAAGCTCGCTATACGGCGATTCTTGGAGATGATGAACTGGAGCGTGGCGAGATTTCACTCAAAGCGATGGATACAGGTGAGCAGCAGACTGTGAAGCTGGATGATCTGGTGGCAACGGTACGTGGAAAACATTAAGACTCAACGAGGGAATGGCAAGTAATTGTAGAATCGGCAAGCGGCTATGGGGAAAGGATTCCGGTTGTACGGATGGTAATCTCCAGAGACAGGATGCCTTTCGAATATAAATTTTCACGTAACCGGATTGTGTAAGGCAGGCTACGGTCTTGTCTGCACAGAACGGAAATTTCACATAAGAGGAGTTTGGTTATGAAAAGAAGTCATCATTGCGGCGCATTAACAAACGCACATATCGGTGAGACAGTAACATTGAACGGCTGGGTGCAGACCCGCCGTGACCTGGGGGGCGTACTTTTTATCGATCTGCGTGACCGTAGCGGAATTGTACAAGTTGTCTTTAACCCGGCATATTCCGGTGAAGCATTGCAAATTGCAGATCGTGTACGTAGCGAGTATGTCATTGCGGTAACAGGTAAAGTGGTTAAACGTGATGCAGAGACCGTAAACAAAAACTTGCCAACAGGCGAGATCGAAGTCCAAATTACGGAAATCGAAGTGTTGAATGCAGCCAAAACACCTCCATTCTTCATCGAAGATGGCGTTGAGGTAGATGAATCCCTGCGTTTGAAATATCGTTACCTGGACCTGCGTCGTCCAGAAATGTTCGAAACATTAAAACTGCGTTCCAAAGCATCTAAAGTGTTCCGTGATTACCTGGACGGTGAAGAGTTTGTTGAGGTAGAAACACCAATCTTGACCAAGAGTTCCCCGGAAGGTGCGCGTGACTATCTCGTACCAAGCCGTGTACATGAAGGTGAATTCTTCGCCCTGCCACAATCCCCGCAAATCTACAAACAATTGTTGATGGTGGGTGGCGTTGAGCGTTACTATCAGATCGCTCGCTGTTTCCGTGATGAGGACTTGCGTGCAGACCGTCAACCGGAATTCACTCAGGTCGACATTGAAACTTCCTTCCTGCAACAAGATGACCTGTTGCCGATGATGGAAGAGTTAATGGCGAAATTGCTTCGTGAAACGAAAGGGATCGAGCTGGAGCTGCCTTTCCAACGGATTACGTATGCAGATGCCATGGGTAAATACGGTTCCGACAAACCAGATCTGCGCTTCGGTATGGAACTGGTTGAAATGAACGATATCGTAGCAAACAGCGGCGTGAAAGTATTTGCT
The DNA here is from genome assembly GCF_052691815.1 of Paenibacillus sp. TSA_86.1. Lineage (NCBI taxonomy): Bacteria > Bacillati > Bacillota > Bacilli > Caryophanales > Paenibacillaceae > Paenibacillus > Paenibacillus sp. TSA_86.1. The sequence goes on from NZ_JBQZGE010000003.1 coordinate 27,596, forward strand.
TCCGTCATCGAAAAAGGTGGAGAAGTGAAAGTCCTAAACGCTAAAGGCTGTGGCACATGGAGCCGTAAAGAGATCGATGATCTCGGACCATTCGCTGCCCGTTACGGTGCGAAAGGTCTGGCGTGGATTCAAGTGAAAGACGGCGAGTTCAAAGGGCCAATCGTGAAGTTCTTCACGCCTGAAGAAATTGAAGCTGTCAAAGAACGTACAGGTGCCGAAGATGGCGACTTGTTGCTCTTCTCTGCAGATACGAAAAAAGTGGTTGCTGACGTATTGGGTGCATTGCGTCTGAAAATCGGACGTCAACTTGGACTGATCGATGACAGCAAATTCAAATTCGCTTGGGTTGTGGACTTCCCACTCCTCGGATATGATGAAGATGCCAAACGTTATGTGGCAGAACACCATCCGTTCACACGTCCAAAAGACGAAGATGTACATCTGTTCGACACGGACCCGGGTGCAATCCGCGCTCAAGCCTATGACCTTGTTCTGAACGGTTATGAAGTAGGCGGCGGTTCGATGCGTATCTACAAACGTGATGTGCAGGAAAAAATGTTTGCTGCGCTTGGACTTACACCAGAAGTAGCTAACGATAAATTCGGATATTTGCTAGAAGCATTCGAATATGGTACACCACCACACGGCGGGATCGCCTTCGGTTTGGACCGTCTCGTGATGCTGCTGGCAGGGCGCACAAATCTGCGTGAAACGATTGCCTTCCCGAAAACGGCAAGTGCAACCGATCTGCTGATGAATGCACCTTCCGAAGTGGATGGATCACAGCTGGAACAGCTTCATATCCGTGTTGCTCGTAAGCCAGTCGCGGAAAAGAAATAAAGGAGGCATCGATTCTCAATGCTCCATCAATTTTCAAGAACAGAGCTAGCGATCGGACCTGAAGGTCTGAATACGCTCAAAAATAGTACGGTAGCCGTACTCGGCATCGGCGGTGTGGGTGGTATTGCTGTAGAAGCCCTTGCCCGCAGCGGCGTTGGCCGAATTATCCTGATTGACAAAGACGTGGTGGATATCACCAACATCAACCGTCAGATTCATGCACTTACCACCACGGTAGGTCAGAAAAAGGCTGATTTGATGGTAGAACGCGTGAAACTGATCAATCCGGAATGTGACGCCATTGCGCTGAACATGTTTTATACCGAAGAAACGTATGAGGAACTGTTTAAGTACGAGCTGGATTACGTGCTGGATGCTTCCGATACGATTATTTACAAAGTGCATCTCATCAAAGAGTGCCTGAAACGTAAAATTCCGATGATCTCCAGTATGGGTGCTGCAAACAAAATGGACCCGACGAAATTCCAGGTTGCGGATATTTCGAAAACGTCTATGGACCCGATTGCCCGTGTGGTGCGCACCAAGCTACGTAAAGACGGCATCAAAAAAGGCGTAAAAGTGGTATTCTCTACGGAGGAGCCGCTTAAGCCGCGTGCAGATGTGACGCAGAAAATCGTTCCGGAGAATGCGCCGGAGATTCGCAAAGCGAAACAGCCGCCAGCAAGTAATGCCTTTGTTCCACCAGTAGCCGGACTGATTATGGTCAGCGTTGCGGTAAAAGATCTGCTTGAGAAAGCAGAGAAGTCAGAGGCGTAAATCGAAACAACCTGTTTACTCTTCAACAAAGTAAAAGGTTTACCATGAAGCGTGGGTGCAGTGCACCTGCGTTTTTTGGTGCTTTTCTTTTTGCGATACCTTGATAACAGAATGGATAGGTGTTTGGATGTGTCATTCAATATGTCAGGATTACGTCATGTACTTCACTTTGAAAACGGTGTATGATATGATGTGCTGCGCGAAATGATGATACATACATAGAGAATTGAGGCGTGTAGGTTCAACTTAACTTTTTACACGAGAACGGAGAGGACAGAAAAAAGCTGGAGAAGCGAAGCGTTCGCCTCTAAGCTTTCATTCTTTAGTTGAAGTTATAAATAGAGAGAGGGGAACAGAACGGATGAAACACGGATGGTTGTCCAGACAGCTGGGCATGGAACCAGAAGATCAGTGGAAGAAGGAAATTATGGCTGGAGCCATTTCCTATTTTGCAGTCGTTTATATTGTTATGGTGAATGCAACGATTCTTGCCGATGCGGGGATGCCACTGCAGGCAGCAATGGTTGGTACATTACTGACATCTATTGCGGGATGTTTGCTGATGGCTTTCGGGGGTAAATCACCGATTGTGGTCGTACCGGGCATGGGGATCAACGCATTTTTCACATATACACTTGTGCACTCCATGAAGCTGACTTGGCAAGAGGCGTTGGCGGTTGTTGCTGTAACTGGCGTACTGTTTGCAATCGTTGCCTTTACATCGTTATATAAAATGATCAGTGAAGCGATCCCGAAAAATCTACAGCATGGTATCACGGTTGGGATTGGATTGTTCCTGACTTTTATCGGATTGCAAAAGAGCAGCATTGTAATAGCCCATCAGACGACATTTGTTGCCATTGGACATTTTAATGATCCAAATGTCATTACGGCTTGTGTGACATTGGTACTGGCAGTTATTTTATTCATTCGAAATGTACAGGGGGGTCTGCTCATCAGTATTCTGATCGGAACAGGACTTGCTTATTTGCTGGGAGCGGTACACCCCGGTAAAACGGTATCTGCCATGGATGCGCTGCGTCAATACGGCGGTCTGTTCGGTGAATTGTCTCTGATGAAGCTGGCGGACATTGCGTTCTGGATTGCGGTGTTCCTGCTGTTATTAATTGTTGTTTTTGAAAATATAGGGCTTATTACCGCCCAGACGAACATGATTGGTCGTCCGGCAAGGTTCAAGGGCAGTCTGCGTGCACTGTCGATTAGCACGGTGCTGGCAGGTATCTTTGGCAGCAGTCCGCCCGTGGCAGCAGCGGAGACAACCGCGGGCATTGCCGCAGGTGGGCGCACAGGTCTGACTCCGCTCGTGACAGCTGTGCTGTTCGGCGCTACTTTTTTCTTCATTCCGCTACTCGGGTATATTCCCGACAGTGCGATTGCTCCCATTTTGATCATCATCGGCGGTTTGATGGTACAGGGTGTCAGTGATATGGATTTTAGTGATTTTACCGAGGCATTTCCGGCATTTCTCATCATGGTCATGATTCCTTTTACATATAGCATTGTGGACGGGATGGCCTTTGGATTTATCGCATATCCGCTGGCAAAACTGGCTGCGGGAAAAGGAAAAGAAGTACCTGTAGTGATGTACGGTATCTCAATCCTATTCTTGGCGAACTTTGTACTGCATGGTATTTTGTAAAACTTAATTGAACAGATCGAGAACGGAGGAACGGGGAATGGAAGAACAGCCGCAATCGGAGTCCAAAGAGCCGAAGGTAGGGAAGAAAGGATTCAAGGATTTTGTCAAATTGATTGCTTCAACGAACCCGCCCAAATTGATTCTGACCCTGGCTCTCATTCTGACTTTGATTCAAACGACGGCCGGATTGATCGTGCCTTTGATGACCAAAGGTCTAATCGACGGGCTGACCACATCAGCGCTGAACAAATCGGTTATTATCCTGCTGCTCGGAGCATTTGTTATTCAAGCGATTGCTTCAGGCATCAGTATCTATATGTTGAATTACGCTGGTCAACGTGTCGTAGCAACCCTTCGCACACAGCTGTGGAATAAGGTATTATCACTCCGCATGCCGTATTTCGACAGGAATCGCACAGGGGATACGATGAGCCGGATCACGAATGATACCAGCCAGATTATGACACTTATTGCTGATTATCTCGTATCATTTGTCTCCAATATCGTCGCGGTCATTGGCGGGGTGGCACTGCTCTTTTATCTGGATTGGGTGATGTCACTTATTATTCTGAGTCTGGTGCCGCTGACCATGCTGATTTTGCTGCCAGTAGGCAAGAAGATGTACAAGATTTCGAAGAAGCAACAGGACGAGATGGCTGGACTTACGTCTGTGCTGAGTCAGGTTATTGGTGAGATTCGACTAGTGAAAGCATACGGGACGGAGAAACAGGAATCGGAGGCGGGTGATTCCCGCATTCGCAAAATGTTTGCTTTTGGATTACAGGAAGCCCGTATTCTGGCCTTGATCGGACCCTTGTTTACTTTTGTCATGACGGCTGTGCTCGTTGTTATTCTTGGGGTTGGGGGTATGCGCGTAGCTTCGGGGCTGTTATCACCGGGGGAACTGGTTGCGTTCATTCTGCTGCTCTTCCAGGTCATTATGCCGATGGGGCAGTTCACGACCCTGTATTCACGTCTGCAAAAAGTAGTCGGTGCCACCGAGCGCATTCAGGCGATTCTTGCGGATGAGGAAGAACCGGATCACAGTACGAAGCTGGCTCCTCAAGGGAATGAGACGATTGCCTTTCACAATGTACATTTCTCTTATGTTACAGGTGAAGAAGTGTTGCACGGCATTCATCTAACCGTTCCGACTCGCAAAGTAACAGCGATCGTTGGTCCGAGCGGAAGCGGCAAATCGACATTGTTCTCGCTGTTAGAGCAGTTTTATGTTCCCGACTCCGGTTACATCTCATATGGGGGAGAAGCGATAGCAGAGTATTCATTATCCTCCTGGCGTAACAAGATCGGATATGTATCACAGGAAAGCCCGCTAATGGCAGGTACGATCAAAGACAACATCACCTACGGTCTGGATCGCGAGGTGACGATGGAGGAGATCAGCAGAGCGGCGGAAATGGCATATTCGGCTGATTTTATTAACAAGTTGCCGCAAGGCTACGACACGGAAGTGGGCGAACGAGGGATTAAATTATCCGGCGGACAGCGTCAGCGGATCGCCATTGCTCGTGCATTGCTGCGTAGCCCCGATATTCTCATGCTGGATGAAGCCACATCGAGTTTGGACAGTACCTCGGAATACGAAGTACAACAGGCGTTGTCCAATCTGATGGAAGGCAGAACAACCATTGTCATTGCACATCGATTGTCCACGGTTGTGGATTCGGATCAAATTGTTGTTTTGGAACATGGGCATGTGACTGGAACGGGAACTCACGCAGAACTAATGAGTACACATCCCGTGTATCGGGAGCTTGCACAAAAGCAGTTTGTGGCGCAGGACGGAGATGGCGATGCAAGCAGCAATGGAGAAATACGAAACAAAGAGTAACGCTCGCTCGATAGAGGGATGAGGATCGAAGGATTTCTGCGATACCTGTGAAGGTATCACTCAGCAGAGTCCTTCTTTTTTGGTTAGGGCTTCATGTTTGTTTTGTTCATATGGAAAATCGATATGGCTTTCAGTTGCCCTTTGTGATATATTGGATATCCTTTTGTATTGCGCGATCTACAGCGATGCAGAGCAAACATATATTCTTAGGAGGTAACTGAAACATGTCAGACAGCTTTCAAAGTGCCTATCAAGAAGAAGAGTACAGGTTAGAGCGAACGATGGAAGAAGTGGATCGCCAGCTGGAACGGCTGCGGAATTTCCCGGTGTATACCGGCCACGACTTCACGGAGCAAGTGCTGGAATCCGGACGTGAAGAGCGCCGGAATGCCTTGTCCAAGAGCGCGCAGCAACCCTATTTCGGACGCTTGGATTTCGAAGAGCAGGGCAGTGGTGCACGGAAACCGCTGTATATTGGCAAAATCGGCGTAGACCGCGAAGAGATCGGCGAGCATCCGCTTGTGATCGATTGGCGCGCTCCTGTCGCAAGCCTGTTTTACTCTTTTACCGGAGGAGAAGCCTCTGCAACGTATGAAGCCCCTGAAGGGCTGATTGAAGGTCTTGTATATCTGAAACGAAATGTCGTGATTCGTCAGCGCATACTGGAGCGAGTGGCAGATACGTATAACCGGGACAGTGACCAGCCCGCCGTATCCGATGAGTTCCTCGTGTACCGCCTTGGTGAAAATAAGGACAATAAGCTGCGGGATATCGTATCGACGATCCAGGCCGAACAGGATCAGATCATTCGTGCGGCGAGAAACACCGCATTGATCATTCAGGGAGTCGCCGGATCAGGGAAAACGACGGTTGCCCTGCATCGACTTGCTTTTTTGCTGTACCAGTACAAGGAGCAGGTGTCGGCGGAGAAAATGGTTATTTTTGCACCCAACCATATGTTCCTCGATTACATCTCGGATGTATTGCCAGAGCTTGGTGTAGGGGATATTCAGCAGCAGACGTTCCCGGATTGGGCGATGAACCTGCTGGGGCTTGAACTGCCGCTTGCCGATGCGTCGGAAACACTGCATACGTGGTTTGAAACCCCTGCTACACGGCCTGAATTGAACGATGATGTTCCCGGGCGTTACAAAGGGTCCATTCGTTTTATGCAGCTGATTCGTGAGTGGTTATCGGGGATGGAAGAAGCGTCTGTGCCTGATCTCGATTTCAGTCCGTGGGATGGAGCCTTACTCGGCAAACAGCAGATTGAAAACTGGTTTGGTACGGAGTACAAACATTATCCGCTGGCGAAACGCAAAGAGCGGGTGATGGCACGTATTCACCGCTGGATTGAAATGGAATTGAAAAAGCCGATGCCTGAGACGGTGCGTAAAGAACGCAAGAAAAAGGCAGCGACCCGGGAGAAAGCCTATGCCAAAAAGTGGCCTGAGTACATACCGCTGACACTGTACAAACAGCTGTTCAAGGCGGTAAAAGGCGGGTCAGTGCCTGCTGAGCTAAGCAGCTTAATACCCAAAGCGATCATGAAACAAACTGGTGCAGACCTGAAACAAGATGTCATTCGGGAAGAGGATCTTCCTGCACTCGTATATATCCATACGCTGGTTCATGACATTGAAGGAGCGGAGCGCTTTGATCACGTTGTCATTGACGAAGCACAGGACTTCTCTCCATTTCATGTTGCGTTGCTGGATCAGTTCGTGAAGGGGCATTCCTTCACTATTCTTGGGGACTTGTCTCAAGGTATTCATGAGTACCGCGGTGTTCATGCGTGGGATGAGATGAGTTCACTATTTCCGGAAGAGCAGAATGCGTACTTTGCCTTAACTCGAAGCTACCGTTCCACGATGGAAATCATTGATTACGCCAATACGATTCTGGAACAGGGTGTGCAGAGCGGCATTACGGCGATCCCGGTATTTCGGAGTGGTGATCCGGTGCGTACACTGCCTTATGGAAGTGAAGGACGGACAGGAAGTCTGGAGCGGGCCTTGAACATTCTGACAAGCAAAGATTATCGGACGGTATCGATCCTGACGCGAACGTTGCATGAAGCGAGGGAACTTCACCGTGAGCTGCAGACAGCGGGTTGGGAATTGAACCTGATCGACGGCGGCAAAAAGCAGTACAGCGGCGGACATTCCATTTTACCCGTGTATCTGTCCAAAGGGCTTGAATTCGATGCAGCTATTGTAGCTGATGTGGATGGGCAGCATTATTTGCCTGGCGCGGGTGATGCGAAACTGCTCTATGTCGGCTGTACACGGGCACTGCATGAGTTGTGGTTATTCCATGACGGCAACATGCCAGAGTATGCTGCGGCAACGCACAATCCCGAGGGAGAGCAGGTTACGATTCAGGGTTGGCCGGATGAGACAGTTTCATAAACGAATAGACTGTACCGGGTTATATATAGATGAAAGGCATGATGTGGAGCAAATCCTCGTCATGCCTTTTTGGTACTTGCTGAACTTCGGTTCACCAGATAGATGCCTGCACCGATCAGTGCACCTCCTGCTCCAACGTACCATTCAACCTGCTCGTTTAACAAAATCCAGCTTGAAAGCACGCCGAAGAACGGTGCAAGGAACAGGTAGGAGCTAGTTTGGGCGGGGTCACTGTGCTGTAACAGATAAAACCAGAGAGAAAACTGCAAAATGGAACAAATCAGCGTCAAGTATATCAAAGATAAGATCGAGACTGTTGTTACTGTAAAATGTGGCTGCTCCGTCCATACACTCAGCAGAAGCAATGCTATGCCTCCCGCAAGCATCTGATAAGCCGTGAGCACGAAAGTATCGTAACCACTACCCCATCGCTTAATAAGCAACGTAGATACGGCAAAAGAAATCGCGCCCCCGAAACCGATCCAGGTTCCTGGGGAGAAGCTCATATGCCATCCGAAAGTGAGCAGGATGCCTGCAAAACCAATAATTACGCCAATCCACTGGCTTAACCGATAAGTCATACCATATAACAGCGCACTGAAAATAATGACGATCAGCGGATTCATAAATGTAAGGATGGCGGATTCACCGGATGAAATCCAGTTCATGCTGTAATAGGCGCAGCCCATTACCCCGGCGGATTGGAACAAACCGATGAGAATGATTTTACCCCATGCTTGCCATTTCTTTGGTAAAGGACGCTTACGCAGAGCTAAAGCCATCAAACCGCCTGCAAGAATGTAACGCAAGCCCATCAATAGAAATGGTGGAGCGTACCCCATACCTATTTTGCCCACAGGAAAAGAAGTACCCATAATAAGGGTTGTTACGATAATCAGTACGATGTATTTGGCTGGATTCATGTTGAGCACTCCTTCGATGTAGCGTAACACGTTTAATGTTCAGTACTCATTGTAGTACGTTCTTGACATGGAGTATAATGATTACAAATGAACTGGACATCATTTTGAATGATGTCAGAGTGGAGGCATGATGGAGAGCGGGGATCTTCGAATATTTCAGTGCGTTGCCCAGGAAGGAAATCTGACCAGAGCTGCGGCCAAACTCGGATACGTTCAATCCAACGTTACGGCTCGTATTCGGCATTTGGAGGCTGAGGTAGGTACACCATTGTTCATCCGTCATAACCGGGGGATGACGTTGTCTCCAGCAGGGGAAATTCTATTAACTTATGCGGATAAGATCGTTGGCCTGTTGAATGATGCTTCAAGAGCGCTTCAGGCAACCAATACACCATCCGGTCCGTTACAAATTGGTTCCATACAGACGGCGGCTGCGGTAAGACTGCCGCGTCTTCTCTCGGAATATTACAGCCAGTATCCTGATGTTTCTCTGGCTTTGGCTACAGGTCATTCCCAGATGCTTATTGATCAAGTCATTGCGTATGAATTGGAAGGGGCATTTATTGGCTGTTCCTGTGACCATCCTGATATTAAATCGATCGATGTATTTGATGAAGAGCTGTTTGTTGTTTCGTCTCCGGCCTTGTCCGAGGATGAACTAACCCGTAAGCCGATATTAGTTTACAGTATGGGGTGCTCCTACCGTAAAATTTTGGAGGACTGGATGCTTCTGAGCGGTGTTCACAGGCCTGTTATTATGGAATTTGGGACGCTGGAGGCCATTATCAGTGGCGTAGCCTCTGGAATGGGCATCTCTTTACTGCCTGAAATCGTCATTAGCCAGCAAATTCGAAACGGTCTGTTACGTAAACATTCGCTTCCTGCTGGAATGAACCGTATGATGACACGATTTATTACGCGTAAGGATGCTTTTGTCAGCAGTGCGCTTGGGGCATTTATGGCGATGCTTCCACAGGAATGTGATATGATAGCGAGTGGAGAAAGCATAAGTTATCCAAAAGATACACTACTGCATGGCAATTTAGATTAGCATTAGATCGGCAATCCGTTAAGGAAGTGATAAACCCATGGACTTATTTTCGTTTCAGCAGGATACACAGCCACAGGCCAGATTGCTGGCAGACCGCATGCGGCCTGAACATCTGGATGAATATATAGGGCAGGAACAGATCATCGGACCGGGAAAACTGCTGCGCAGAGCTATTGAGGCGGATCAGATTTCCTCCATTTTACTGTACGGCCCGCCAGGATGCGGCAAGACAACACTCGCCCATATTATTTCTCAGCATACCCAAGGACAATTCGTACGGCTGAACGCCGTGGATGCCTCTGTCAAGGATGTACGCGAAGTCATTGAGCAGGCACAGACGAACAAACAGCTCTACGGAACCAAAACGATTCTGTTCCTCGACGAGGTACATCGTTTTAACAGTTCACGCCAAGATGCACTGCTGCCTGCGGTAGAGAAGGGCACGATCATCTTCATCGGAGCAACAACGGAGAACCCTTTTCATTATGTAAACGGAGCCTTGATGAGCCGTTCCACTCTGTTCCAGCTGGAATCCTTAAACAAGGATCACTCCCTGATTGCAATGCGCAGAGCGTTAAGCGATGCAGATAAAGGGCTTGGTTTTATGGAACTGCAAGCCGATGATGAAGCGCTGGCACACATTGCCACAATGGCGAATGGTGATATTCGCCGTGCGTTGAATGCGTTGGAGCTGGCTGCGCTCACGACACCGCCCGAGCAGGATGGAACGGTTCATATCACGCTGGCTGTCGCAGAAGAGTCCATTCGCCGTCCTATTGTCAAAGCGGATGAGTCCACGCAGTATGATGTATTGTCCGCTTTTCATAAAAGCATTCGTGGTTCGAGCGATGCAGCGTTATTCTGGTTTCTATATGCCGTGGAGAAGCTGGGTATGGACCCAATGACGTTTATTCGTCGTCTGATTGCCGCGAGCAGTGAGGACATTGGACTGGCAAATCCCCAGGCCATGACCCAGGCCATTGGGGCGCTGGATGCTTACCGGAATAATGGCTGGCCTGAGGCAAAGCTGAATATTGCACAAGCCATTCTGTTTGCGGTCGAAAGTCCGAAATCCAATGCGGTGTACACCGCCATTTCCAAAGCGATGAGCGCGATTGATGAGGTGAAGTCAGCCGAGGTTCCACTGCATCTGAGAGATACACATTACTCGGGTGCTGCGAAGCTGGGACATGAGGGATACCAGTATCCGCATAACTACCCGGGACATTATGTGAAGCAGGAGTATCTGCCGAAACAGCTCTCTCGAAGAGTTTTTTATGAAGCGACAGAGCAAGGGAATGAGTCAAAGATCAGGCTGAACCAACAGCGGCGCAGGGAGCTATAGAAATGAAAGAATTAGCATATATCGGAGCCGGCGGCTTCCTGGGCACATTGACCAGGTACACCGTTCAACTGATGATACCCGCGGCGAATACAGGTTTTCCATGGGCAGTGCTGTTGATCAATGCGATCGGCAGCCTGTTTTTGGGCTTTTTTTTTACCATCGCCATTCCGGAAAAAATAACACCGCATCTCCGCCTCGCCATCGGCACAGGATTTACCGGAGCTTTCACGACCTTTTCGACGTTCACGCTGGATATCGTTCGTTTGTCGGAGGGTGGGGAGTGGTTGAAAGCAGCGGCTTATCTGCTATTAAGTGTAGTGGTAGGTTTGCTACTCTGCGCGCTTGGCATCAAGCTGGGAAACGGAATGCTCGCTGTCTCTCAAAAAGGGAGTGATGCCAGGTGATCATCTGGATTGGATTAGCAGGTGTGTTAGGCGCACTACTCCGTTACAGTCTGGGAAAGGTTGCCTCCCGCAAACTTGGTACTTCTTTTCCTTGGGGAACCTGGATCATTAACGTCAGCGGTTCTCTTCTCCTTGGCATGTTGTATGGCGGGCATCAAGCAGGAAGTTTGCCAGACGCAACGTGGGTGGTGTGGGGAACCGGCTTCTGCGGAGCATATACGACCTTCTCGACCTTTGGTTACGAAACATTAACGTTGATGGGACAACAGCGGTATGCCCGAGCGATTCTTTACGTGGTAAGTTCTGTCGTGGCAGGTGTGTTAGGGTGTATGGCAGGAGTCTGGTTAACTGCATAACTAAATTATTTTAATTTTTTTGCAAAAAAAAGCAGGAAAAAAGCCATCCTTCATGGTATTACATGAAAGACGGCTTTTTTTGTAGGAATACATGGAATTGGCTTCACCACTCCGAGTAGGGGCTAGCCTGTTATTGCATTGCCGGTACAGGAACTTTCTGTACCTGATCAATCGTACCACCGCCGAGGCAGACTTCTCCGTCGTAGAAAACAACAGCTTGTCCTGGCGTGATCGCTTTTTGTTGTTGATCAAACTGCACATCCACGCTGCCGTCTTCCTTCCAGGTTAGCGTAACGCCTTGATCCGGTTGACGATAACGGAATTTGGCTGTGCAGCGGAAAGGCGCATTCGGGGTATGTTCTGCGCCTGCAATCCAGTTTACGCCTGTTGCGGTCAGACCTGTGGAGTACAAGCTGGCATGAGCGTCGCCCTGCACCACGAGCAATTGGTTTTTCTCCAGGTTTTTATCAGCGACAAACCAAGGCTCACCGTTGCCGGAACCGCCAATGCCAAGTCCTTGACGTTGACCAAGAGTGTAGTACATCAGACCGTCGTGATGGCCTTTCACTTCACCTGTCGCAATATCAACCATGTCTCCGCCTTTGGCTGGCAGATAGTTGCTCAGGAACTCCTTGAAGTTGCGTTCACCGATAAAGCACACACCTGTGCTATCTTTTTTCTTGGCGGTGTAGAGACCGGCAGCTTCAGCAATTTTGCGTACTTCCGGCTTAGGCAGGTGACCGATCGGAAACATGGCTTTGGAGAGTTGTTTTTGATTAAGAGCGTTCAGGAAGTAAGTCTGATCTTTGTTGTTGTCTACACCACGGAGCAGCTTGAAAATGCCATCCTCTTCAACGAGACGAGCATAGTGACCTGTAGCTACATAATCTGCACCGAGATCCAGCGCTTTGTTCAGGAACTCACCGAATTTGATCTCACGATTACACATGACATCCGGATTCGGCGTACGACCCGACTTATATTCATCAAGGAAATAGGTAAATACTTTATCAAAGTATTCTTTCTCGAAGTTGACAGTGTAATACGGAATGCCGATCTGTTCGCACACCCGGCGCACGTCCTCTGAATCTTCTTCAGCGGTGCAGTGGCCGAACTCGTCTGTATCATCCCAGTTTTTCATGAAAATGCCGATGACATCGTAACCTTGCTCTTTCAGCAGCAATGCGGTAACGGATGAATCCACACCTCCGGACATGCCAACGACGACCCGTGTGTTTTCATTTGCTTTGGACATCGTTATCACCATTTCTATATATAAATGTGTTTCGTTACTATTCTAGCATAACCCGAGCGAACTTACGATACACCCGGCCAACTTTGGATAGTGTCCACTCCACGCGCACATTTTGCAATATCGTCAATCTTTCTTTTCCATAACACATGCAGATATGTTAACATTACTTGAGGGTTATGATCGGAATACGCAGGATTAGAAGGTTGAGACTTGCTTTCCCTGAGATTCGCCTGGCGGAATCACGGAATGAACGGTCATGAACCACGTAGAGAATCAACATAAAGAACAGTGCTTGAGAACAATCAACATCTAACGTTCCAGTTTGTTTTTTTCGAAAATTGAAAGAGGTGACTCCTTTGAAGATATCAACAAAAGGCCGTTACGGCCTCACCATCATGATGGAGCTGGCCGCCAGAACTGGCGAAGGCCCGACATCATTAAAAAGTATTGCCGAGCGCAATCAGCTCTCGGAACATTATTTGGAGCAATTGATTGCGCCACTGCGTAATGCCGGATTGGTTAAGAGCATCCGCGGCGCATATGGCGGTTACATTCTGGCAGGTGATCCTGCAACCGTAACAGCGGGGGATGTCATTCGTGTGCTGGAGGGGCCCATCTCACCAGTGGACTTTACCGAGGAAGACGACCCTGCCAAGCGTGACCTGTGGCTGCGCATCCGTGACGGCATTGCAGAAGTGCTGGATTCAACTACGTTGAAAGATTTAATTACTTTTGAGGATCAGGAAAAGAAAGATTCTTACATGTTTTACATTTAGTTTTATTCAAACGGTAAACAAACAACTTCACTGTTCATGGCAGTGAGGTTGTTTTTTTATTCCGATTAACGAATGGATCAATATCGTCGTGGAATGCACAAATCTAGGCTGTTTCCTATATATTGTTGTAAAAAAGGAGATGACGGATAATGTTTAATTATGTTCCGACGTATTATTATCCTGTCTTTCGAAAAACGAATTCATTGAAATGCACACCAGCCAGCGTTGATTTAAACAGAAAACTCAGATCACTATGGGAGCAGCATGTATTCTGGACGAGATTAACCGTGAATAGTATCGTCGACGGACTTGGGGACGTCCAACCTACAACCGCAAGACTTCTACGAAATGCAAGTGATTTTGCACGGGTACTTGCACCGATGTACGGGACTGCTATTGCCAGTCAATTTGAAAAACTGCTCAAAGAGCATTTAACGATTGCCGCAGAACTTGTTACTAACTTAAAATCGGGCAATACTACAGCAGCAGAAGATGCCCAGAAACGGTGGTATGCCAACGCAGATGCGATTGCTGATTTTCTGGCGCAAATCAATCCATATTGGTCTAAACTGGAATGGCAAAGGATGATGTATGAGCATTTACGGCTTCTTACTGAAGAGGTTGCAAGTCGTATTGCAAAAGATTACGTGAGGAATGTTGAATTAAGTGATTCCATTGAACAACAGGCTCTGGAGATGGCTGATATGATGACAAACGGAATCATCCAACAATTCCCTTCCGTGTTTCAATATGAATTAGACACATAGAAACATACAGGCTTTAAAGGGAGCTGAGAATATGAATGTATTAAAATGGGTTACATTCATTTAAAATAAGTGGTAAAATAGCCTGTACAGCTATAACGGATAAACAACGAATGTTTTGAAAAAGATGATTTATTTCTACGAAGATATTAAGAAATGAAGTTGATCATCCAGAGGACAACATTGAAGCCCCCATAATGGGGGCTTTAGCCATGCCAACATAGATTAAAGCTTGCCTTTACCATTATTAAAAACATAAAAATAAAATCCAACAACCAACGGGGTGACAACAGTGAATCATATATATTTAGATCACGCCGCTTCGACACCCATGCATCCACGCGTTGCTGAAGCGATGATGAACATTATGACTGCTCAATATGGTAATCCATCCAGTATCCATGCCTTTGGACGTGAAGCCAAACGAACGGTCAGCGGAGCTAGAGATGTTATCGCGGCGTCTTTGGGATGTAACCCGGACGAGCTTGTTTTTACGGGTGGTGGCACAGAGAGTGACAATCTGGCGATTTTTGGTGCAGTTGCTGCACGAGCGGAAAAAGGCAAACATGTAATCACTACGGCAATTGAACATCATGCTGTATTGCATTCATGTCAGGAATTGGAGCGGCAGGGATACGAAGTGACCTATCTGTCCGTGGATGAGACTGGACGCATCAAGCTGGAAGAACTTTGTGAGGCCATTCGGCCGGACACCGTGCTGATTACGATGATGTATGCCAACAACGAAGTAGGTACCATTCAGCCGATTCGTGAGGTCGGAGAACTGGCACGTCAGCATGATATTTTATTCCACACGGATGCGGTTCAGGCGCTGGGAAGTCAGCCGATCTCCTGTAGAGACTTGCCTGTGGATCTCATTAGCTTCTCGGCACACAAAATTAACGGTCCGCAAGGTGTTGGTGCCCTGTATGTCAGAAGAGGCGTTACATTGGAAGCCAGATCACATGGTGGATTGCAGGAGCGACAAAGGCGTGCGGGCACGGAAAACATCGCCGGTATTGCCGGGTTTGCAGAAGCGTTAAAACGGATCTCTGAAGAGGGAAATGAGCATCTGCAGCATGCCTTGGAACTGCGGAAACTACTGCTGGATCAGCTTGCTGTCCATGTGGGTGCTGAACATTTTCATGTCAACGGGCATACGCAGCACACCCTTCCCAATATCCTCAATATCAGCTTTCCCGAGGTGTCTACCGAAACGATGCTGATGAACCTGGATATGGAGGGCATTGCTGTAGCCAGTGGTTCAGCTTGTACATCAGGTTCGCTGGAAGTATCCCATGTACTCAAAGCGATGAATTTGCCGGAGGCATTTTTACAGTCTGCGATTCGATTTAGCTGGGGTTTGGGTAATACTACAGAAGAAATCATCACAACCGCCGAAAAAATTGGAACCATTCTTGAACGGCTGCGTAATAGACCTTAAGGGGCTCTTTACACATGGAACAGAAGGAGGGAAGAAGTTCCATTTTCATCGGTTGAATAGCAGCGGTTTGATGATCGGCGTTTGATTGCCACTCATCAACTTTGGGCATACCTAGCAATAGCGCCGCGCCTATACAATGTGAAGAAGATGAGGGGGACCCAGCGATGAAGCTTCAGGAAATGATCGGACTTGCCGTTTTTGATGTAGAGGACGGGAAGCAGGTCGGTAAGATCCAGGATTTCATTGTGAATGATGATTGGGAGATTGAAGGCATTGAACTTGAGAATAAAGGCCTGTTTACCAATCATGTCAAGATGGTGCAATGGGAAGATATCGTTGCCTATGGCGAAGACGCCGTCATGATCCGTAATCAACAGGCTGTCCGCAAGACGGGGGCCGACGACATAAAATACACGTACCTCCTTGGTCGTTCTAAATTGAAGGAGATGTCCGTGCTCACCGAAGAAGGTTTGCTGCTCGGACGTGTCTCCGATGTTTATTTTGACCAGGAGTTGGGAAATACAATAATAGGGATTGAAATTACGGACGGTTTTGTGTCCGATCTGATCGAGGGCCGTAAATGGCTGCCATGTACAAGTGATATGTCTATCGGAGAAAGTGCCATTATGGTACCGCCTCTGAGTGAACAGCGCTTGGAAAATGCCATTCATTCTGTTAATGGATAGGTGAAAGAATATGAAATGTCCAAATTGTAGTTCCAAAGATATCGGAAAAATCGGTTCCCATCAGTTTTACTGCTGGGGATGCTTTATTGAGTTAACGGTAAATGGAGAGAAAATGTCTGTGTATCAGGTGGAAGAGGACGGCACGTTAAGCTCTCTGGATGATTTGTTCTTCGGAGAAGAGTTGCCGCAAGACCTCCCTCACATTCACGCTTCCTCTTAAGACGCGGTTTAACTTCCTCTATATGCGGTTTCATGACAACTCATGTCATTAAATGCTGTCGCAATCTGGCGGCGGATGGATATAGATGTAGTTACATAGTGGTTGGGAAGGACATGGTTGATTATATGAGAGACTGATCCATAAAATGCGCTTCCCTCTATTGAAGAGGGGGCGTTTTTTTGTCTTCTGTTTGATTGAAAAGAATGTTTTATATGTTACTGCCTCTTTTCGCTGCCACTTCTGTACTAAGTTAATAAAAATTTCCTCTCCTACATATACTGACTTTTAGAGCCAGTCCATATACTGAACTTGAGAGTCAGTCCAAAGGGGAGAGGGAAATGGAACAACTAACCAAAAACAAAATATTTCGTTACGCGATCTGGCTCTTGCTCGGATTGATCATTCTGTATTTTATTTGGCTGCTGCGGCCATTGCTTTTACATATCTATAGTTTTTTGAAAACGATACTGGCTCCATTCATCGTTGCACTGATCATATCGTATGTGCTTAATCCGATTGTCAGCATGCTGGGCGGACGCAAAGTTCCGCGTTCCATTGCCGTACTGTTAATCTATGCTTTTTTTCTGACGTGTATCGGAGTCATTTTAATGAATGTCATCCCGGTTCTGATTGAACAGCTTGAAGAGTTAAATGAACATATGCCGGAATTGTCTATGCGGGCGCAAAACCTGATGAACAACATGGATCACAAATTAATGCCGCCAAGCATACGCACAGGCATGAACAGCTGGTTTTTCCAGATGGAGGATCGGCTGACACAGGGGATCACCGTGCTGATGGACAATATCGGAGCAACGATTAATGTACTATTTAACGTATTCATTGTACCGTTTCTCATTTTTTATATGTTAAAGGACTTTGATGTGTTTGAACGAACAATTGTGGCTTATCTGCCCCGTTCTCGCCGTAAAGCGATTGTTTCCGTGATGAAGGAGATCGATACCGCACTCGGCAATTATATCCGTGGACAATTTATCGTCTGTGTGATAATAGGAATCTTTGCCTATATCGGATATATCGTCATTGATATGCCTTATGCCCTGCTTCTGGCAAGTATTGTGGCTGTATTCAACATTGTACCCTATTTGGGTCCTTTTCTGGGGGCAGCACCTGCGGTGGTGATGGCTTCAACCGTTTCTTTTAAAATGGTGCTGCTAGTCATCGCTGTGAATACACTGTGCCAGGTGCTGGAGAGTAATGTGGTTTCCCCTCAGGTGGTAGGACGAACGTTGCATTTGCATCCACTCTCGATTATCTTTGCACTGCTGGTCGGTGGTGAACTGGCGGGTATTGTAGGTCTCATTTTGGCTGTGCCTGTCTTTGCTGTTTTGAAGGTCATTGTGCAACACTTTTTCGCCTACTACATCAAGCGGAGAACGGAGTGAACTAGTAAGCGAAGTGAGGAAGGAGTCTGCAGTCATTCGTCATGGAAGGCGCGTTGACACTGGTTGGCTCTATCGATATAATGAGGGTGTATGTTTACAAGATCAAATCGATGATGAAATGAAGTATGCCGAGGATTCCTTTCCTCAGAGAATAGACTTCTTCGAATTCAGGAATTGCTCTGAGTTCGCTGGCTGGGAGAGTCTTGAAAGTTGAAGCGGCAGAAAGCTGATTTCGGAGTGCAGGACAACCCTGCCGGGCGCGACCGTTACTCGCATGAACGAGGCGATTGTTCGTTTATCCTTTTGATGATGGTAGATGAACAATAACCAGGGTGGTACCGCGATAACATCGTCCCTGATCATTCAGGGGCGTTTTTTGTGTTTATTTTTACACATGTGTTACTCAAAAATGTTATCAAAACAATCTGTTAACCAACCGGGGCGATCTCGCTGCGGAACTTATAATTTGATGGGGGCAACCAGTATGAAAGCCAGTGAAATTCGTTCTAAATGGATCCAGTTTTTTGCAAGTAAAGGTCACAAAATTGAACCAAGCGCATCGCTAGTGCCGCATAATGATCCTTCCCTGTTGTGGATTAATGCGGGTATGGCACCGCTGAAACCTTACTTTGACGGACGTGAGAAGCCGGAGAACCCGCGTCTTGCGAACTCGCAGAAGTGTATCCGTACCAACGATATCGAAAATGTCGGCAAAACACGTCGTCACCATACGTTTTTTGAAATGCTCGGTAATTTCTCTATCGGGGATTATTTCAAGGAAGAAACGGTGACTTGGGCTTGGGAGTTCTTAACGAGCAAAGAGTGGATCGGATTCGATCCGGAACGCCTGTCTGTTACCGTATACCCTGAAGATGAAGAAGCGTTCAAACTGTGGAATGAAAAAATCGGACTGCCGGCTGAACGGATCATCAAGCTGGACGAAAACTTCTGGGATATCGGCGAAGGCCCGTGTGGACCTTGTACCGAAATTTTCTATGACCGTGGCGAAGCTTACGGCAGCGACATGAAAGATCCGGAGATGTATCCAGGCGGAGAGAACGAACGTTACCTGGAAGTGTGGAACCTCGTATTCTCACAATTTAACCATAATAAAGACGGCAGCTATACACCGCTACCGAACAAAAATATTGATACAGGTGCGGGTCTGGAGCGTTTTGCATCCATTCTGCAAAATGTAGATTCTAACTTTGACACCGACCTGTTCCAACCGATGATTCAGAAAACGGCTGCGCTTGCTGGTGTAAAATATAATGACAGCGTTGAGATCGATGTTGCGCTCAAAGTCATTGCCGATCATATTCGTACCGTGGCATTTGCTGTAGGTGATGGCGTACTGCCAAGCAATGAAGGCCGCGGATATGTCATTCGCCGCTTGCTGCGCCGTGCCGTTCGTTACGGTAAAGTACTGGGTCTGGATCGTCCATTCTTGTATGAACTGACAACAACCGTCGGTGAAGTGATGGGGATGTACTATCCGGAAGTTGTAGACAAGCAGGAGTTTATTGCCAAAGTGATCAAAACCGAGGAAGAACGTTTCCACGAAACGTTGTCAGACGGACTTGCGATTCTGGCAGATATCAGTGCTACAGCCAAATCTGAAGGACGTACAGTAATTAGCGGGCCAGAGGCATTCAAATTGTACGATACGTACGGATTCCCGTTTGACCTGACAGAGGATTATGCGGCTGAGCATGGCCTGACGGTAGACCGTGAAGGCTTTGATGCATCCATGCAGGAGCAGCGTGATCGTGCCCGTGCAGGACGTCAAGAGAACGAAAGCATGAAGATTCAAGGCGGACCGCTCGCTGATCTGGAGGTTAAAAGCGAGTTTGTTGGATATACTGAGCTGTTGACGGAAGCAAAAATTGTAGCGATTGTTACGGGAGATGCCCTTGCAGACTCCGTAGGAGAAGGACAGACCGCTCAGGTTATTCTGGATCAGACACCATTTTATGCAGAAAGCGGCGGTCAGGTAAGTGACCAGGGCTTGCTTCGCAGTGCGGGTGCTGTTGCAAAAGTTCAAGGTTTGTTTAAAGCTCCGCAAGGACAACATGTACATTTGTTGACAATCGAGTCGGGTGAGCTGCGTGTGGGCGATGTCATTCAAGCAGAAGTGGATTCAACCAAACGCGGTGACATCATCAAAAACCATACGGCAACACACTTGCTGCACAAAGCATTGAAAGATGTGCTTGGCACGCATGTTAACCAGGCAGGTTCTTTGGTCGAACCACAACGTCTGCGCTTTGACTTCTCTCACTTCGGCAGTATTACGCCGGAAGAGCTGACGGAGATTGAACGTCAGGTGAACGAACAGATCTGGAATCGCCTGAATGTGAACATCGAGCTGAAAGGCATCGATGAAGCGAAGGAAATGGGCGCAATGGCCCTTTTTGGCGAGAAATATGGAGATATTGTGCGCGTCGTGCAAATTGGAGATTACAGTTTGGAACTTTGTGGCGGCTGTCACGTAAGTAATACTTCAGAGATTGGAATTTTTAAACTTGTCAGCGAAAGCGGAATCGGATCGGGGGTACGCCGTATTGAAGCGGTGACAGGTCGCGGTGCATATCTGTATGTGGAGAGCCAGCTGGATCTGCTCAAACAGTCCGCGACTCTGCTCAAAGCCAATGTGACAGATGTACCGAAACGGATTGAAGGCCTGAATCAGCAGCTGAAAGAAGCGGCGAGAGAGACTGAATCTCTGCAAAGCAAACTCAGCGCGATGGAAGCAGGTCAGTTGACCGATCAGGTTGTACAAGCAGGCAATACCCAATTGCTTGCAGCTCGTGTAGATGCACCAAATATGGATGCACTGCGTACCGTTGCTGATGAGTTGAAAGTAAAACTGCCTGATGCTGTTCTCGTACTGGGTGCGCCAGCAGACGGCAAGGTCAATTTTGTTGTCGCAGTACCTGCTGAACAGGTGAAACAAGGTCTGCATGCTGGTAAAATCGTTAAGGAAGTTGCTGCGATATGTGGCGGCGGAGGTGGCGGACGTCCGGATATGGCGCAGGCCGGAGGCAAGGACGCAAGCAAGCTGGATGAAGCGCTGAAACTGGCGGTTTCCATCGTCAGCCAGTAAAGGACAAGCAAAAAACACAATTGCCTTATCCTTTGTGTACTTGTGGCAGTCAGAATATGTTATTATATAAACAGAAATCAATTCGGCAGGACATGGTCCCCATGTTCATGCAGGAGCGAGGTGTCATCAATGGACTCCATGGATAAGACGGTTAAATTTAATGTGAAAGGTGACGAACAGGAAGCATCTTCACAAGAGATTCTTCTCACGGTATATGACGCGCTGGTCGATAAAGAGTATAATCCCATTAACCAGATCGTTGGATATCTAATATCTGGCGATCCCGCGTATATTCCGCGTCACAACAACGCACGCAGTCTGGTCCGGAAAAAGGAGCGCGATGAGCTGATTGAAGAGCTTGTACGCTCCTACCTGGCCAATCACCGGTAATGTACGCCGCTTCCGTTTGTCTGCAGCCGTGCAGGCAAACGGACAATGAACCGACAGAAGACAGACTGAGGTCTGAACAGATAATTGTATATTATTCTGAACAGGCTCAGGATGGGAGAGCATGATGAAAAAATTAGGTTTGGACTATGGGGACCGCAGAATCGGGGTTGCCGTGAGTGACGCCTTCGGTTGGACTGCCCAGGGATTAGAAGTACTAGAACGCCGCCGGGATGAAGGTGAGTTCACACGGATTGCTGAGTTGGTGCGTGAGCACGAGATCAGCGAAATCGTGGTCGGACTTCCCAAAAACATGAACGGCACCGTAGGACCGCGCGGTGAAATATGTATTGCTTTTGCCGAACGTCTGCGTGGCGAACTGAATTTACCTGTTCACCTTTGGGATGAACGGCTGACCACGATGGCAGCAGAACGTACGTTGCTTGAAGCGGATGTCAGCCGCAAAAAACGCAAGCAGGTTGTGGACAAAATGGCTGCAAGCCTGATTTTGCAAAATTATTTGGATGCCAATAGTAAAAGGTGAGGGGGATCAACAATGGCTGAAGATCAACTGGGTATGGAAGAAGAAGCTGAGATCATTTACATTGCAGATGACGAGGGTAACGAAGAGGAATTCGAAGTTATCATGAAATTCGAAGTGGACGGTTCGGAGGCCAAGTATATGATGGTTGCTCCGGTTGAACCTGAGGATGGCGAGACGGATGTATATGCATTCCGTTATGAAGAAGAAGGCGATGATATCAAACTTTTCGTGATCCAAGATGATGCTGAATGGGATATCGTCGAGGAGACGTTTAATACATTTCTTGCTGAAGATGAAGAGGAAGCGAACTAAATGACGGAATATAATCGCAAAGACCTGAAATGGACAGATTCGCTGCGTCTGGCATTCGGTGCTCATGTGGAGCTCGAGGAAGAGAACGGTAAATCACATCCGTATGATCTGCTCGCTGAATTTGAGGTACATGGGCAGCAATACGCGGTGCTCCGCAGTTCATTGCGTCCGTATGACGAGGTTGAACTTCTGCGGGTTGTACCTGGCAGCGAGGACCAGATCATGCCGGAATTAGTTACGATTGATGATGACGATGAGTGGGAGAGCATCTCGGAGCTTTATGACGAGTGCACACTCCCGATTGACGAGGATTAATCAGCTTCAAATTGAAAAAACCGGAAGGGCGGAGAAGTCCGCTCTTTTTGGTTGTGTAAAGGAGTTGTATCTCTGTTGAAAGGCAAAGTCATAGGTATCTTTCTGCTGGTTCTGCTCATTCTGGCCGGAGGAGCTGGCGGGTATGTATGGAGTATGATGCGTCCGGTGCAAGCTGCTTCCGAGCCAGTTGTGTTTGAGATCAAGAGCGGATCGGGAATCTCCAAAATAGCAGATCAACTACAGCAAGAGGGGCTTATTCGAAGCAGTCTCGTTTTCAAAGGGTATTTAAAGTGGAACAAGCTTGGTAGTAATTTTATGGCTGGAACATACGCCATGAATCCAGGTGTAACGTACGATGAGATTGTTCATAAACTGAGCAGCGGCAATGTCGTGCCCGAAGAAATGGTGAAGTTTACGATCCCGGAAGGGTATACCGTTTTGCAGATGGCGGACAAGCTGTCGGCAGAGGGCATTGTCGATAAAAAGGAATTCCTCAAGCTGGCGAATGACCCATCAGCCTTTGAAGTGGATATCATCAAAGATATTCCGGTGGATGAAGAATTGCGATATGTGCTAGAGGGTTATCTTTTCCCGGAAACCTACGAAATGAAAAAAGGCAGTACCACCCATGATGTGATGCAGCGAATGTTGGAAGAGTTTCAGACCAAAGTGAACTCCATCTCGGATTTGCAAGCAAAGCTGGATGAGAAAAAACTTTCGTTACATGAATTGCTGACGATTGCATCGCTGGTGGAACGAGAAGTTGTCGTAGATCAGGAACGTGCACTGGTAGCGGGTGTAATCTACAATCGGATCAAACAGGATATGAAGCTGGAGATTGATGCCACAGTGCAATATTTGCTTGATAAACCGAAGGCAAGGCTGCTGTTCAAAGACCTCAAGGTGCAAAGTCCATATAATACGTACTTGAACAAAGGATTGCCACCGGGACCTATTGCCAGTCCAAGTCTTGCGTCCATCGAGGCAGCGCTTCATCCGGAAGCTTCGGAATATCTGTTTTACGTAACGAAAAAGGATGGCACTTCAGGGCATCTGTTTGCGAAGACATACAAGGAACATCAGCAAAATATAGCCAAAAGTAAGGCTGCGCAATAAGCGGAGGGGATTAGATGAGTAAAAAACATGAACTGCTTGTGACAGCAGCCAATGTAAAAGAAGCAGAAGTTTTGCTTCAGGCCGGAGCGGATGCTCTGTTGATCGGGAATGACCGTTTTGGCATGCGCCTACCGGGCAGTCTTAGCATAGAAGAAACTGCGGAAGTGGTAGGTCTGGCTGCGAAACACGAGGCACGTGTTATTGTTTCCATGAACAACCTGATGTCCAATGAATTACTGAAAGAACTGCCTGAATATGTGCAGGCACTGGGCCGGATCGGTGTGCACGCAGCCGAGTTCAATGATCCGTCCATTCTTGCTGCGATTAAGGAGCATGCGCCACACATCCGTTTGCACTGGAATGCAGAGATGACGTCCACGAACTATGCAACGGCCAACTATTGGGGAACCAAAGGGGCTAGCCGGGTCGTACTCGCCCGTGAGCTGAACATGGACGAGATCACGGAGATGGTTCCATTTTTAAAAGTGGAAGCACAGGTGCAGGTTCATGGAATGACGAATATTTACCACTCCAAGCGCAGTCTGGTGCAGAGTTATATGGCTCACCAAGGGCGCCCGGTGGAAGGAGAACTCGGCAAGGAACGCGGATTGTTCCTGATTGAAGCCGAGCGACGGGATGAGAAATTCCCGATTTATGAGGACATGAACGGAACGCATATTATGAGTTCAGAAGACATTTGCATTCTGGAAGACCTTCATCTGATGATGGAGGCTGGTGTACACAGCTTTAAAGTGGAGGGAATCCTCAAGTCTCTTGCTTACAATGAAGCTGTTGTTCGTGCTTATCGCAAGGCGATAGATCTGTATGAGTTGGACGCAGAGGCTTATGCATACGACGAAGAATGGTTGCGTGAGGTTCGTGAGCTGCAGGACCCTGAGCGTGAATTGTCATTTGGGTTTTTCTACAAAGAACAAGTGTATTAATAGACGAGGTGAACAAGATGGAAACAGTGGCGGTCAAGCGGAAGTTTTCCGGTAAACGTAACCGTCTGGATAAACCGGAGCTCTTGGCTCCGGCGGGAAATCTGGAAAAATTAAAATTTGCGATCCACTATGGGGCTGATGCCGTGTATATCGGTGGACAGGCTTATGGACTTCGTTCCAACGCAGATAACTTTAGTTTTGAAGAAATGCGTGAAGGTGTGGAATTTGCGAAAAAGTATGGAGCCAAAGTATTCGTAGCAACGAATATCTATGCCCATAACGAAGATGTGGCTGGGATTGAAGCTTATTTGCAGAACCTGTACAATGCAGGCATCTCGGCGGTCATTGTTGCTGATCCGGCCATTATTGAAGTGGCTTTGCGAGCAGTACCGGGCCTGGAAGTGCATCTTAGCACACAACAGTCTACATTGAACTGGCAAGCCGTGAAGTTTTGGAAGGATGAAGGGCTACCGCGGGTTGTACTTGGCCGTGAGACAAGCTTTGAAGAGATTGAAGAGATCAAGGCGAATGTGGATATCGAGATTGAAGCTTTCATACATGGAGCGATGTGTTCATCCTATTCGGGGCGTTGTGTATTGTCCAATCACTTTACGGACCGGGATTCTAACCGGGGAGGCTGCTGTCAGTCTTGCCGCTGGAAGTATGATCTGTTCGAGGATGCGAGAGAGGATACCGTCTGGGTAAGTGAAGAGGACATGCAGATGAAAGCTCCTGCACCGTTTAAACTGGGGGATAATCAGCTGCCATTGTTCCAGGAACAGGATAATTCCTTTTCCATGGGCTCGAAAGACCTGTGCATGATCGGTCACATCCCGGAATTGATTGATGTGGGTGTGGACAGCTTCAAAATCGAAGGACGGATGAAATCCATTCACTATGTTGCGACTGTTGTGAACGTATATCGTCAGGCTATTGACGCTTACATGGCTGATCCTGAAAATTATGTGCTGAAACCGGAGTGGGTGGAAGAAATGAATAAAGCGGCGAACCGTCCGCTGAATACCGGTTTCTTCTACGATACGCCTGATCATGAAGATCATATCTATGAGCCGGAAGAGAAGGCTGTACCTTACGATTTTGCTGGTCTGGTCATGGGTTATGATGCAGAAACAGGCATGGCAACGATTCAGCAGCGTAATCACTTCAAGCCGGGACAGGAAATTGAGTTTTTCGGTCCGAACGGTACCTTTTTCAAACAAGTGGTAGATGAAATTCAGGATGAAGAGGGCAATGTTCTGGATGCGGCAAGACACCCGCTGCAACTGGTGAAAATGAAAGTGGATCAGCCTGTTTCCTACTTTGACATGATGAGAAAAAAGAAGTAGGTTTACTCACCAGGGTATTCTGTCGTAGGAGTGATCCGTGTAAACATGTATAGTTCAACATATATCGTGTTATAAGGTGATATAGTACGTTCTCATCATGTATGATGGGGGGATCGAGATGAGAAGACTTGAGTCTGGTATGTCCGTAGACAATGAATTATTTTCTGATATTGTCAGGTATGAACATGAAACGATAAGTGGAACAACCATAACCAATTCGAATGTGGGTTCACCTATATTTTGGAGCTGTAACCTGAATTATCTCGTATTTGATACCTGTGATCTTACCAATGCGAGATTTTTTGCCGGTAGTACAATGGATAATTGTACATTTATTCGTTCTGACTTGCGCTCTGTGGGTATTGGCAAAGACGAAGCTGTTTTTACCAATTGCGAATTTTTCTCCTGCGATTTGAGAGGTATGACATTGGAGAATGCTACGTTCATTGACTGTACTTTTGTTAAATGTAGATTCAATGACCGGATTTTGCAGGTGACGAATATCGTCAATTGTTCTTTTGCAGGCAAACTGGTGGACATAACATTCGAAGGAAATGGAAAACAAGAGCTAATTGCTAATTTTGAAAACTGTATCCTTGACGGTGTTCGTTTCGTGGGCTGTGATCTGACGCAATGTATTCCGCCAAAATCTAAAAACCATCTGTATGTTGAACAGCTATCCGCGCGAGTGAAAAGTGCTTTGAAAAGTGTAGACGGTGATCCTGATCTATCTGACGAAGATCGGAAAGTACTGGTACGTAGCCTGCGTAAGCTTGAGCATATGGATCAATACATTTTTAACACGGCGTATATGAAGAAAATATATGGCGATGTTTTTGTTAAGCGATTTTTCGGTAGTCTTGGATGTAAACAAGCGGAAACTTAAGCAATCCTCTACCCCTGTACTAAACTTCCGCTACTAAAGGATAAGTGAAAAGGCATTTCCAAGCCACCAGAAACAAGGTGGAAGCATTACTTTTTCACGAATCAGTGTATGAATAAAAAGACCCCCATATATCGGCATATGGAGGTCTTTTTTTTATAGGAAAATAGGAAAAAAGTTGCAATATATTTCTGAGGAAATGGAGGGAAAGAAGGAAAACTGTCGAATACTACATATTTATAGGGGAGAGATTAAAATTTCTAACAAGTAAATTACTGGCAGGTGATTGGGAATGGTTCAAAAGAAGGATAAAGACAGTGGGGAACACATTACACAACCCGAGCAGGCTAAGCCTGATAAGACACAGAAAGTGAAGAAAGTTAAACCGATCAAAATCAAAAAAGAAGGGGTACATAACAAACCATTCAAATTCGATCGAAGCAAGATTCGATTGGATTGGATCAAGGTCGATTGGTTGAAGAAACAACTGAAGAATCGAGATTGGAAAGGGCTCGGAGGCACCTCTTTCAAACAGCTTAAAAAGGTGAACCCGATCAAATCTGTAGGGGTTAAACTTTTCTTGATCTTTTTTGCAGCGATTATGGTTGTTGTTGTTAGTTTGGGTCTAATATCCTATTCAAAAGCTAAAAATACGATTGAGGCCAATGCATCAAGAGCGAATCAGGAGACGATTGACCAAACCAAGCAGAAGCTTGATATCATTTTGGAGCGATTCGTGGATACGTCTACACAGATCTTCTTTGATCCGGAGATGCAGTCCTTGCTTCAGAAAATGTCAGATCCGAATCTGACAGCCTATGATACTTTCGTTAATTCGAGTTCAATCAATAAACAGTTATCTAATGTAGCTTTTACAAACAAATCCATGGAAGCGATTTATTTGGTGCCTACGGACGAATCTAAATCCGTTATGGGTACAGGGAACAGTAGTTCAACCATGGGAAGTGTGCGTCAGGAAGCTTGGTATAGCGAACTCGTTAATAAAGGAGGGTACCGCTGGCTCCCGACAGAAGAGAAAACAGATGGCACGACAGCTACGTTCAAAATTGCACGTTCCATGAAGAACCTGCAAGGCACTACACAATCTTATGTTCTCATTATTGAACTGAAGCTTGAGGTGCTGGAGGCACAACTGAAATCACTGGATCTGGGGGCAGGTTCGGTACTTCAATTGATTGCTCCGGATAACAAAGTTGTTGCTTCATCCATTGCGGGTCGTACGGGGAAAGAGACCGACCTTGCTTTTGTGAAAGATTTAAAAGAAGCGGCAGGAAGCACCAATACGGAGTATGATGTGGATGGAAAGGCGACGAATATGCTGGCCGTATACAGTACGATGGAGTCATCTGGCTGGAAGTTGATCGGTATGGTCCCTACTTCCATGCTGGTTAAGGATGCCCAAGGCATCTTAACGATGACCTTGTGGATGGCACTTGCATTTGCAGCTCTTGCTGTGGTAATCGGTATCTGGATGGTTCGTATGATTGCACGTCCACTCAGCGGATTGAAAGATCTGATGCAGGAGGGGGCAAAAGGAAATCTAAAAGTACGTACCCCGTATAGTTCTCAAGATGAGATAGGACAACTTTCATCGGCATTTAATACCATGATGGAGCAGATTACCAAATTGGTTGAGCAGACCAATCGTACTGCACAGGAAGTGTTGGATACCGCTACAGAACTGAGCAACGCTTCCAAGAAAACAGCTGTATCTGCTTCAGAGATTGCTGTAGCTACAGAAGAGATTGCCGGTGGTGCGGGCAGTCTGGCTACAGAAGCGGAACGGGGCAATGAACTGACGGATAATATCTCTCGTCAGATGGAAAGTGTTATCGCAGCCAATGAAGAGATGGGGGATTCTGCCCGCCATGTCGAGAAATCCAGTCAGACGGGAACACAGCATCTGAACCAGTTGATGACGAAAACGCAGAAGACCGAAGAGATGATCGGGGCATTGGTTAACAAAGTCGATTCGTTAAAAGAGAGCACATCTTCTGTATTAAAAGTGCTTGACGTCATGCAGAATATTACGAAACAGACCAATATTTTGTCTCTGAATGCAACGATTGAAGCAGCGCGAGCAGGTGCAGCCGGACGTGGTTTCATGGTCGTAGCGGATGAAGTGCGTCAACTCGCGGCACAGTCCAGACAATCCATTGATATGGTTGGGGAGATCACAGACAAAATTATGACAGAGATGAACGAAACGGTGAAAGCTCTGTCTGATGCATATCCTTTGTTCAAGGAACAGATGGATGCTGTAAAGGATACAAATGTAATTTTTGCTTCCGTACAGGATCAGATGGGTGCTTTCGTGGAACGTCTGGGTATGGTTACAGGTTCTATTGGAGAGTTAAGCAAATCTCAGGCAACGTTATCTGAAGCGATGAGCAATGTCAGCGCTGTTGCTGAAGAATCCTCGGCAACTTCGGAGGAAGTAGCTTCCCTGAGCAGTGAACAGCAAAATATCAGCAATCAACTCGTAAGCCTCTCCGGCAAGCTGGAGAATGTATCGAGTGAACTGAAAGAAACACTCTCGCGTTTCACCGTATAGTACCCGTAAACAAAAATAGTAAAGCTCCAAATCACAAACAGACCTGTCTCTTCAATGAGGCAGGTTTTCTGTTGTTTCCGGATAATTCCAGAAGGCCGGGCACATAATACATGAAAAAGGTAAGGGTGGAATACGTGTGCAGTTGCAGCTGGTGTGGAAACGACGCATAGCCATAATTAGTGCTGGTCTGACTCTCATATTTGCCGTGTTGATGCTGAGACTTGGCTGGATTCAGATCGTTCAGGTGAACCGCATCATGCCAGGATTTCAGCGAACCGTGCGTGAGATGTCAGTGCTGCAGCGTGAACGAGGTGTGATGCTGGATTCTGGACGTGGACAATTTACGGATGCCCAAGGGCGGTCGTTAACCGGCAAGCTGCAATGGGGTGTTGTGTTTTTTTCACCTAACAAAAATGAGGAAACGGGTCAGTTTACAGACGAAAGTCAGGAGGAGAAGTTGGAGAGAAGCCGTGAGTATGTGAGGCTCAAACAGCTGGCATTGATCCTCAATACCGATGTAAATCAGCTCAAAAAGCAATGGGAGAAGCAGGATACACCCCATCTCTGGACAGGAGGCGGGTCAGAGCCCGTCTTGTTAACGGATGCCCAGCTTGTAGGCATACGTGAGTTGAAGATGAAGGGAGTTAATGCATACCCTGTCATGACCAGGTATCCCCCGAAAGCCAGTGGCAGCCAGTGGCTCGGTTACGTTAACGAACATCCGGAAGAACATGGAAGACAAAGCGGACATCGAGATGAGGTCAGACAGCCATTTGCCATGAAATCGGGAGCAGCTGGTCTGGAGAGGACACTGGAGCCTTTGTTAAGAGGTGTAGGTCCCACGTTGATAACACGAATGGTATCTGGAAATGGACAGGTCATTCCTGAGATTGAGCCTCGTGTGATTGCACCTGCTAACGCACACTATCCTTTAGTAGTGGAAACAACGATTGATGCCAAGCTACAGCAAGGAATTGAAGAATTGATAGCTTCATCAAGGCTACAGGAAGGAGCAGTGGTGGTTCTTGATGCCAAGAATGCAGATGTACGTGCAATGGCATCCTATCCCTTTTATCAGCCTCAGCATGTAAATCCGCAGCAATCTTCCTGGGGGAATCGTGCCATACAAGGGGCTGTACCGGGTTCCATTTTCAAAATCGTTACAGCTGCAGCTGCATTGGAAAATCGGGTGGTTTCTCGCGGGGAGAAGTTTCACTGTGAAGGGGGTTATGGAAAATATGGACTTTCCTGCTGGAAGGAGCATGGACATGGTGAGTTGAATTTGGAAAAGGGGTTCGCGGAGTCGTGTAACATTGTGTTCGCTGAAACTGCACGTAGACTCCGTATGGAGCAGTTGGAACAGACTGCTGATCGCCTGGGGCTTGCACGTTCTATTGGGTGGCAGGCACAACACATGGCGGGGATGCCGGTATTAAAACATTTTGATCATGAAGAACCGGGGCGCATTCGAACCGATGCTGTGAAGTCTGCTGACGAAGGAGCCAAAATTCAGACAGCCATTGGACAGCGGGATGTTCTGGTCACGCCGCTACAAGCAGCAAACCTGATCGTGACATTGTTGCATGATGGGAGGGTGAGCTCTCCCAGGCTGGTGCAACAAATCCGGTACGCGGATGGAGATACAATGCTGGACATGCCATTACATGCATCTCCTTCAGCAGCAGGACAGATTTCTCCGACCACAGCACATCAGCTGTTAAAGTGGATGACTACCGTTGTACAAGAGGGAACAGGAAAATCCCTGCAGCATGCGAGATGGCATGTGGCAGGGAAGTCAGGCACGGCTCAGGTACAACAAAAAGGAAAAGCTAAAAACCACCAATGGTTTGTTGGTTACGGACCTGTGGAGAAGCCGAGATATGCTGTCGCTGTGCTGGTTCAGAACGTCTCCCCCAGCAGTTCTCACCAAGCTACATCTTTATTCCGCAAGGTGATGGACTACTTGGCAGAATGC
Organism: Paenibacillus sp. TSA_86.1; assembly: GCF_052691815.1. Classification (NCBI taxonomy): domain Bacteria; kingdom Bacillati; phylum Bacillota; class Bacilli; order Caryophanales; family Paenibacillaceae; genus Paenibacillus; species Paenibacillus sp. TSA_86.1. The sequence goes on from NZ_JBQZGE010000003.1 coordinate 59,269, forward strand.
TCGTGATTTTCCGTTCTCTCCGAAACATCAGGAACAGGTGGATCAACCACTAGTGGTGAAGATTCAAATTCGTCATTGGGCAGATGAATCCATTTCTGCAGGTAACCTTGCTGTAACAGTTCTTTTAGAAGGATCAGAAGTATTGGAGATAACACAACACCTGCAAGTCCGAAGATCGACAGGGAGATCAGCATAAACGAAAGCATCAAGTAGGCAGATGAAACACCGATTGAATTTCCTGATATTTTAGGCTCCAACAGTTGCCGCGTCAGCATCGTCACAGCCAAAACAACAATTAAGCCAATTGCAAGTGTACTGTTGCCCACGATAAACAAATAGACAATCCACGGAATAAATATCACTGGAACGCCGAGCAGTGGCACTAGATCAAAGATGGCGCAGACAACTGCAATCGTAAAGGCATTGGAGGTTCCCAGAATCAACAATCCCGCATATATCAATACAAAAGTAATCAGCATCATGATCAACTGTGCCTTCATGTAGGAACGGATCGTTTTGAACACATGTGTATGCATGAATTCATTTGCCGTTTTCAGGGTTTTAGGTGTTTTGGCACGGGCAAACTTGCGCCAGGATTCAATCTCAATGCTGAGAAAAAATGCCAGAATAATCGCAATCCCGAAGTTTGTAATAAACGTGGAGAATGAGCTTAGAAATCCGATGATGAACTGTGCTCCGCTGGTTACCCAGCGCGACAGGATTCCGGACAACGTAGCAAAATATTCATTTAACTTGTCCAGTATTCCATCAGGAAGGGCATCGGATCTATCTTGTATGAGCAAGACCAAATTGGTGAATTCGCGTTGAATCATCTCTACGTATACCGGGAAATGGAGCTGAAGATCGGAAATTTGTGAAATGATAAAAAAGCCTAGACCGAAAAAGGCGGCCACAATGAGTCCGAGGAATAGCAACACAGATATGGCGGTCCCTAGTGTTTTGGGCATGCCTTTGCGGTGTAGGAATTTGGCTAAAGGCTCGATCATCCAAAAGACAATAAATGAAAGAAAAACAGGTGCAGCGATATGATACAATTTACTAAAAGCGAACATGATCACATACACGGTTAACACGAGCAGAGCGATATCAAAGACGGTGCGCCCGTATTTTTTATAAAGCGGCAACATGGACATAGACTCCTTTACAGGCAAAAATTAGATTGTATTCATTGTACATGATAGTAGGGTTTTGGGGAAACCACATTTAATAAAAGAATCAACTGTGATAAAATTAAAGGCGATTTATTTTAGAAAGTTCAGTATGACTGTAAAATAGCAGGAGAAGTGGGGAATCAACATCATGACAACGATGCTTCAGAGTATTTTACTGTGGTTATTGTATCTGTCCTCTTTTTATGCTTTCATTCCAAGCCTGATTAGTAGATTGTTCGGATTTCGTGTGTTCCGGAGAGGGAAAAGCGATACACAATATGCCCTGACATTTGACGATGGGCCTGATCCTTTTTATACGCCCCGGTTGCTTGATCTGTTACGTAAGTACGAGGTTAAAGCAACTTTTTTTGTTGTGGGAGAGCATGCTGCAAGTCATCCGGAGTTAATCAGACGAATGCATGAGGAAGGGCATCTGATCGGAATTCACAATTATATTCACAAAACAAACTGGTTGATGCGTCCGCGAACGGTTCGAGACCAGATCGAACGAACAGGGCAAATCATTCAAGAAATTACGGGGGAGAAAACCTGTTATTATCGTCCGCCATGGGGCATTATGAACTTGTTTGATTTTTTCAGCAAAAAAGATCGCAAGATCATTTTGTGGTCCTCCATGTTTGAGGATTGGAAATACAGTGTAGGTGCAGAGCAACTGAAAGAACGCATGCTGAAAAAGTTAAAGGGCGGAGAGGTTATGCTGCTTCATGACCGAGGCACAACTTTGGGAGCCGATGCTCACGCGCCGGAGCAGATGCTTGAGGCGCTGGAAACCGTGCTACACGAAGCTGAGCGACGTGGCTTGGTAAGTGTACGTGTGGACACTTTGATGTATGGTGGTAGTATAAAATCCAGATCATCGTCAAAAATATCACAAGCGCAAGCGGAAACCCGCTTGAAGCTGAAGCTGTGGAAACGTGCCGTGGTTGCTATGTGGTTAGGTTGGGAAAAGCTGTTTCACTGGGTGTATCATCTGCGAACTGCTTCACCTCAAGATCCTATGCTTCATTTTCGTTCCCGTGTATACCATGGTGCACGAGTAGAGATGCATAATGGTTATGTGGTGCAGAATGGTGATCCGGTTATAGAATTACATTTTGACAATCAAAAATTGTTCGAACTCGGGGTTACTTCACGTTCTACCATGCATTTGGCTATTCGTATGATTCGTACGATGGAACAGCAGCTGCCAGACTTGGCACGGCTAGTTGCTTCAGACCCCGAATTACGCTCTGCAAAGGCCATTTATGGCGTGAGCATGATTAACCGTGGTCCTGAAAAGTTTGGATTCACTGTGCAGGGGCTCGCTCCAGGTCCATTCAGCATGGCCTCCAAGTTATATCTGAAGCTGCTGCTTCGTGTTATCCATCCGGCAGGCAAAAGACGTTTGAAGCAGCGTACAGATCAATTGGTGCCCAAAATGATTTTGATGCCTGTGGCGGAGTTGTTGAAACGTTATGGACAGCCACATCATACGATTGCTTCAGGTGTAGCTGAGCAAGCAGAAGAAGAGTCCTTTATTATAGAAAATGAGGTTTTAACGGAACAGAACTGAATTCATGGATAAGAACAGAAATCGCTAATGATAATGTAAAGGAATAATGCACAAATTTAATTGTTCACTTGAATATTGCAATTTTTCTGAGAATATCGTTTATACACACTTCCAATCAAAAAAAGGATGTGCTTGGCCAATGTGGCAAAGCGCATCCTTTTTCGTTTTATATATTTGATTCGGTATTTATGGCTTCATCATTCAAACTAGATTTTCAGTACGCCACCGTTGCTTGCATTGGTTACAAGTTTGGAGTAGCGAGCCAGCAAACCGGTTTTGACTTTTGGTTCAAAACCTTTCCAGTTCGCACGACGAGCTTCGAATTCCTCATCGCTAATTTGCAACTCAATTGTACGGTTGTTCAGGTCGAGTTCGATGATATCTCCTTCTTCAACAAAAGCAATTGGGCCGCCTTCTGCTGCTTCTGGAGAGATATGACCGATACTGATTCCGCGAGATGCACCAGAGAAGCGTCCATCCGTGATCAGACCCACTTTGGCACCAAGACCCATACCTACGATCTGGGAAGTTGGCGCGAGCATTTCAGGCATACCCGGTCCGCCCTTTGGTCCTTCATAACGAATAACCACGACATGTCCTTCTTTAACTTTACCGTTAGCAATGCCTTCAAGTGCTTGCTCCTGGGAGTCGAAGCAGATGGCAGGACCTTTGTGGTATCCGCCAACCGAAGCATCAACTGCACCAACTTTGATGATAGCTCCTTGTGGGGCAAGGTTACCGAACAATACAGCCAGTCCACCTTTTTCGGAGTGCGGGTTGTCCAGCTTGTGGATTACGTTTGTATCTTGAATTTCCTTGCCTTCCACGTTCTCACGGATGGTTTTACCTGTAACCGTAATACAGTCCGCATGGATCGCGCCTGGTTTCTTGAGCAATTCATTCAGAACCGCACTTACGCCACCTGCATTGTGAACATCTTCGATATGCAGGTCAGAAGCAGGTGCCAGTTTCGCCAGATGCGGAACACGGTTTGCAACTTCATTAATACGCTCGATTGGGTATTCAATGCCAGCTTCGTGAGCCAGAGCCAGCGTGTGCAGTACGGTATTGGTGGAACCACCCATCGCCATATCCAGTGCAAACGCATTGTCGATGGCTTCTACAGTTACGATATCACGTGGTTTCAGATCCAATTTGATCAGTTCCATCAGCTGTTTCGCCGATTGTTTGACAAACTCGCGGCGCTCAGGTGCTACAGCCAGAATGGTTCCGTTACCTGGCATAGCGAGTCCCATAGCTTCTGCTAGGCAGTTCATGGAGTTCGCGGTGAACATACCGGAGCATGATCCGCAAGTTGGACAACCAAACTGTTCAAGCTCAAGCAAGCTCTTATCGTCGATTTTACCAGCCTGATAGGCGCCTACGCCTTCAAACACAGAGGTGAGGGAAAGAGCTTTACCATTGCTGTCACGGCCTGCTTTCATCGGCCCGCCGCTTACAAAAACGGTAGGGATGTTACAGCGCAGTGCGCCCATCATCATACCTGGTGTAATTTTGTCACAGTTCGGGATACAAACCATGCCGTCGAACCAGTGTGCAGATACAACCGTTTCGACCGAATCCGCAATAATGTCACGGCTCGGCAAGGAGTAACGCATACCGATGTGTCCCATCGCGATCCCGTCATCAACCCCGATAGTATTGAATTCGAACGGAACGCCGCCGGCTTCACGAATGGCATCTTTAACAATTTTACCAAACTCCTGCAAATGAACATGACCAGGTACGATATCGATGTACGAGTTACATACCGCGATAAACGGCTTGCCGAAATCCTCTTCTTTTACGCCTGCTGCACGGAGCAAACTCCGGTGCGGTGCGCGGTCAAACCCTTTTTTGATCATATCGGAACGCATTTTATTGGCTGACATGGTGTATTCCCCCCAAATATATAGTATTGAGCAACATGAATGGAAAAATAAATGGCAGTATATCTGTCGTTTAATTTCATCCGTACTCTAGGGCGTGTCTTGAAACCTACTGAAGTGCATCTTTTACCGCCTTTTCGCCCCTTGCTGCGTCACTTTCCCTTGACGTGCCCCGGCACGCCTGCGGAAACTTCCTAGCTTGGAACGAAAATTCAGCAAAATCTGCTTCCTTCAGAGTTTTCAGACACACCCTAAAAAAATAACCCGTGGGCTGGTGTCTGGCTCCCCGTAGTTTGTGGAATTCTTTGCTGCTTTAAACCCGTGAACACCCGGTTTTTCTATAGAGTCTATCACAACCATCGTCATATTTCTACAATCAATAGACATATAGAAAAGAAGCCATATTCCATTGACATGGAGTTTGGCTTCTGAATTCAACGAAAAGCGAGGGATGCTTTTCATGGTATAGCATCTTAGTATGCTGATCATGATCTGAGCTTAACTACTTCCGCCTTTGCGACCGATTTCGCGATAAAATTCCTTGCTGTGGTTTTCAGAAGTGGCTTCGCCGCCCTTACGCCCAATTTCCTTGTAAAAATCTGCATCATGAGCGTCGGAAGTAGCTTCACCACCTTTTTTACCAATCGTCTGGTAAAAGCTCCGGTCATGGTTTCTCGATGTGGCTTTACCGCCTAAGCGTCCAGCTTCTTCTCTGCTCATCTTGCGTTCTGACGTCTGCCCTTGTGCCATTACAAATCACTCCTTACCATGATAAGTTGTTTTTTGCAGCGCGTATCCTGAATTACCACAGTTTTTCCAGCCTGAAACAACTTAAATGTAAGCCGTTGGATATTAGGAGTGATCTGAGACATTATGCAGAACGCTTGAAAAGACCGTGCCGATGAAATGAAATCCGTGAAATATCCGGCTCAATGAGAGCTTTAAAGGTTTGGCGGACAAGCGGGTGAGCCAGTGTAATAGAGAACAGCACAGCAACGATAAGAATAATAGGGATAAACATTACACTTCCCATGTAACTGTAGACACCTGACCAGATCGCAAGCCGCACAAGAAAGCCATGCAAAAGGAAGACATAGAGTGTACGTCGACCCAGATCTGTCAGTTTGGAGGTCAGATTCGGAACCCAGGCAAGGAAAAGCATTGCAGAGATGATCTCCAGCAAGTACACGCCAAGCCGGTAAATGCCGGCATACCACTCCTGGTGGCCCAGTTCAGCATAAGTCTTGCTTCCAAGCAGCCATCCCTGTGGAACGTTTAAACCGGCGTATGCAATATATATAAGTAAGGTTGCAGAGAGGATCGCAGCCACTCTGCGGCCCCAGCCTGGAAGCAGACGAGCGCGAATAGCTGCACCGTAGTCATATCCAATGACGAAGAACGGCAGAAACACAAAGGTACGGCTGCAACTGAGCCAAAAACCGTCGACTGGCAAATAACCGGCAATGACTCCCAGTGCGATTGAAGCAATCAACCGATATACGGGTTTCCAGGAGATCGTAAGCCGAACCAGTAACCGCCAGCAGAAATGGCTGGCAAGGAACCAGAGTAGCAGGTACGGTGCAAAAAAGGATAACCGCATATGAGGTGTATGGAATACAGTGGCATCCATCAATGCATATAACGATTGGAACAGAAGGTATTGCAGTGCGATCTGTTTCAGTACGTTGCGTCCTGAGGTACCCTGGATGGAAGCTTTGGCGAAATACCCGGTCACCCACACAAAGAGTGGCATATGGAACGTGTAAATCCACATAAACAAAGCCTCCGCTCCGGCAAAGCGGGTAATAAGTGGTTCCAATGCATTTCCGGCCAGTACGCAGACAATTAACATAAAGCGAAGATTGTAAAAGAAAGATTCCTGATCATTCTGAATCAGTATCTGATTTCTCATGATGTAGCCCCCTCGAAAACTTCGTTGAAAAGTAGTTTATCTTCATCCGTTATACATCTGTATTAAGGGTAATATGGATTCAATTGAATGATTGTGATTTAATTCACATTAGTAAGCGTTATCTTTTCTCAAAGATGTGACAACAAAAAGAATGCTTCGGGATTGACAACGGTTGCATACGGGATGACAATGGTAGAAGAAGATGAGGTAGTCAATATTAAGGAGGAAGGCAATATGTCAACGAGTCCCTTTCAAAGCCCTGATATTATTACATTCGGGGAGAGTATGGGGTTGCTGACGGCCAGAGATACGAGAGGGCTTGAATATGCAGCTACACTGGACAAGACGTTTGGAGGAGCTGAGAGCAATCTGGCTATTGGCGTAGCACGGCTTGGACATAGTAGCGGCTGGTTTGGACGTCTAGGCAATGATCCGATCGGAAACATGATTCTGAAAGCCATTCGCGGCGAAGGTGTAGATGTATCCCGGGCCCAGTTAAGTGATCAAGAACCTACAGGTCTGATGATTCGTGAGAACGCTTCCGGGAAAGCTTCGGTGCACTATTATAGGAAGTTATCCGCGGCAAGTGCGATGACACCGGATGATCTTGATCCGGAATATATTTCCGGGGCCAAGATTTTGCACGTCACAGGGATTACTGCTGCCATCAGCGAATCAGGACTTGCTACAGTTGAAGCCGCAATACATATTGCCAAACAGGCAGGGGTGAAAGTGAGCTTCGATCCAAATCTGCGCCTCAAGCTGTGGTCAGCAGATCAGGCTCGTCCCGTGTTGCTGCGTTTGGCTGAACAGGCTGACTACTTTTTACCAGGTTTGGATGAGATGAAATTGTTATATAACGAAGAAAGTGATCAAAAGGTGCTTGATCGCTTGGCTACCATGAATGCAGTGTGCATTGTCAAGGGCGGTCCTGATTTGACCTACGTACTTGCGGATGGTACCCTAACGGAAGTTCCGTACTTTAAAGCAGATCAGGTTCTTGATACTGTAGGGGCTGGAGACGGATTCTGCGCAGGCTTTTTAGCGGGTCTGTTGAAAGGGTACACCCCACAGGAAGCGACACGGCTTGGTAATTTGAACGGATCAATGGTTATTCAGGCCGTTGGGGATTGGGAAGCACTCCCGACATGGGCACAGGTTGAGGCCAAGTTGAATAATGTTGCTCACGTCGAGCGCTAAGTACCGTTAAAATCAGGATGACTCATCTTCGTTCTTCAAATGTAAAGCTTGTATACACAACCACCACATAGACAAGGGAGAGAATGAAATGAAGAAGCTTCAACTGTTGCAAAAGATGACGGACAATGGTGTGGTGGCGGTTCTGCGCGCAGATTCAGCTGACCAGGTTATTGCTATGGCAGAGCAGGCAATCGCGGGTGGAATCAAGGTTATCGAAATTACAATGACTGTGCCAAGTGCACTTAAAGCGATCGAAAAACTAAGCCGTGTATATCATTGGAATACGCAAGATCCCGAAAAATTTGCGATTATTGGAGCAGGAACGGTGCTTGAGCCACAAACCGCGAGAGCTGCAATTATGTCCGGGGCTGAGTTTGTTGTAGGGCCTTCCCTTAACCCTGATACCGTTCAAATGTGTAATTTGTATCGCGTGCCCATTCTGCCAGGTGTCATGACGATTGCTGATGTACAACGTGCACTGGAGCTTGGTGTCGATATTATCAAGCTGTTCCCGGGCAATCTGTATGATCCTTCGATTATCAAAACGATGAAGGGCCCTATGCCACAGGCGAATTTCATGCCAACAGGCGGAGTGTCTTTGTCCAATCTGGGTGATTGGATCAAAGGTGGAGCAGTGGCTGTGGGGATTGGCTCTGATCTGACGTCAGAAGCTGTGAAGACGGGAGATTTGAGTCACGTCCGCCGCAAAGCAGAACAATATATGGAAGCCTATCGCAAGGCTAAGGCTGAATAGTATTCAATATGGAAGGGAGCCTGGTATAAGCAGGCTCCCGCTTCCATAAGCCGCGGTATTTGCGGAGGTGGAGAAAGGTGAATGATGTTGAGAAATCGTTATAATACGGGGCGCAAAAAGAGGGGCATTGGCAAGTTTCTGCTCATACTTTTGGCGCTCATTGTCATTGGTTGCGGATACGTTGCATGGAAGTTGTTTACACCTTACGGACCTCAAGAGGCAGCTCAGGCTGCGATGGAGACATCCGGCGGGGTTAGCGTCAGCCAGCAGGAGAACTGGATCGATTTTAAGCCGGATAAACCTAAAACAGATGGGAAAAGTATACTTTTCTACCCTGGCGGTTTAGTTAAACCGGAAAGTTACGCCCCTCTTGCCCATGAACTTGCTGCAGCTGGTCATCATACCCTTATTGCTAAGATGCCGTTCAATTTGGCTGTAATTAAACCCAATCTGGCTGATGATATTCTGGCCGCATATCCGGAAGAGAAATTTGTCATGGGTGGTCACTCGCTTGGCGGCTCTATGGCTGCACGGTACGTTGTGGCACATCCCGATGCCATTCAAGGGATTTTTTTCCTGGCGTCCTATCCGGATGAAAAAGGTAGTGTGCAGAAGCTGGGAATTCCAGCTTTGTCCATTCTCGGCACTAACGATGGTGTCGTGAATATGACGAAGTATCAGGAGGGACGCATGTATCTCCCACCAGATACGGTGTATTACACCATTGAAGGGGGAAACCACGCTCAATTTGGTGACTATGGTCATCAGAAGGGAGACGGTGAGCCCACAGTCAGCAAAGAGGATCAGTTGAAACAGACGGTCAAAACGTTGTTGTCCTGGTTAGATACTGTAAAATAGTCTCATTTTCGGCGGAGGTGATGACAAGTGGCTTTGCTACAGGTGCAGGGAGAGAAGATCCCTTGCAGGGCAATTCTGTTTGACAAAGATGGCACCTTGCTGGATTTTCTTCAATTATGGGGCCCTTGGGCTGAGCGTATGCTCGTGCAAATGCAAACATGGATGCGAGAACGTGGAGCTTCTTTTACCGTAGAACTCGAACATGTACTCGGTACGGTTCATGATTCGAAAGGTCATCTCAGCGGCTACGATGTGCAAGGGCCGCTTGCCATTGCAACTGTAGATGAATGTAACGGCTGGCTGGCAGGTCAGCTCTATGCTGCGGGTACGCCATGGAACGAAGCCATTACAACGATACGCCAGTTTTCAAGTATAGCGATGAAGTCTGTAAGAGAGCGGAAATCCGCTGAACCTATGCCCGGATTACTGGATTTACTGCAACGTTGTAAGGGAGCAGGCATTCAGCTTGCAGTGGTGACTTCCGACAGTACGTCAGCAGCTGAAGCACATCTGGACTGGATGGGGATTCGTTCCTTTTTCACTTCCATTGTGGGTTGTGACCGGGTAACTCGTGGCAAACCCGATGGGGAATCGTTCCTGCTCGCTTGCCAGGAATTGTCTGTTCAGCCTCATGAGACGGTAGTCATTGGAGACAGCAACGGCGATATGCAAATGGGATGCCATGCAGGAGCAACATATACATTGGGGTATTGTCCGCAATTGGATCAGGGCGCGCATTTGCGTGATGCTGATGCCGTCATACGTCACTATGATGAGTTAGGTATTGTATTATAGATGCTGTTCGTTGTTTAAAATTAAGGGAAATCGAAGGAGGAGAGAGGATGAACGCAAGAGAGCAACTGGCTGCCTGGATTCAGGAAAGCTCACGCATTGTTTTTTTCGGAGGAGCCGGGACTTCAACGGAAAGCGGAATTCCCGACTTTCGCTCGGCTGCAGGACTGTATCAGACCGAGCAGCACTCCCCTTATCCTCCCGAGGAACTGTTAAGCCGTCATTTTTTTGATCAACATGCGGATATTTTTTATGACTTTTACCGGGGCAAAATGCTTCATCCCGATGCGGAGCCAAATGGTTGTCATTATTTACTTGCCAGACTGGAACAAAAGGGAATACTTCAAGCTGTCATTACGCAGAACATAGACGGCCTCCATCAAAAGGCTGGCAGCAGTCACGTGCTGGAGCTTCATGGTTCAGTTCATCGCAATGCTTGCATGGATTGCAAACAATTTTTTTCACTGCATGACATTATTCAATCCAAAGAGGTTGTACCTCGTTGCACCTCGTGTGGTGGCGTCATCAAACCGGATGTCGTACTGTATGAAGAAGAGCTGGATCAGACAACGTTGTACCATGCCATCGATGCCTTGTCTTCAGCAGACTTACTGCTGGTAGGAGGAACATCACTGACGGTATATCCGGCTGCTCAATTGATTACGTATTTTGAGGGGAAACATACCGTTCTGCTTAATGCCACACCAACTGCTTATGATCATCGGGCAGACTTGTTGATTACCGAGCCGATTGGCGAGGTAATGAAGGGTGTAGACCAGCTTATTGGTTGATACTACGTTGTAGACCGGATTTTGGTAAACGCATTGAACGCAATTATGGCATCCTCTGGCTAAGGCTTGGATACAGGATGCGCGAACCTGTGGAAAGAAGGGATTCATGATGGTCTATGTAGCTGCTGAAACACGCTATGAAACGATGAAATATAACCGCGTGGGACGTTCGGGCCTCAAGCTGCCAGCGATTTCACTCGGACTGTGGCATAATTTTGGTGGAATTAACAGTGTAGAGAATGGACGCAACATGATTACCCGGGCGTTTGATCTCGGCATTACACATTTTGATCTGGCAAACAATTATGGCCCACCTGCAGGTTCAGCGGAGCAGTTGTTTGGACAGGTGCTGGCTCAGGATCTGAAACCATATCGGGATGAACTGGTCATCTCCACCAAAGCCGGATATTATATGTGGCCAGGGCCTTATGGTGAGTGGGGTTCCCGCAAATCCTTGATCTCCAGTCTGAATCAGAGTCTGACGCGAATGGGACTGGACTATGTAGATGTTTTTTATTCACACCGTTATGATCCGGACACGCCGCTGGAAGAAACGATGATGGCGCTTGATCATATTGTCCGTTCAGGCAAGGCACTGTATGTCGGCATCTCCAATTATCCTGCAGAGCAAACGAAACAGGCGGCCGAGATACTGAAAAGTCTGGGTACACCGCTACTGATTCATCAGCCGAGGTACTCCATGCTGGATCGCTGGATTGAAGATGGACTTCAGGATGTGCTGGATGAGTATGGCGCAGGTAGTATTGCGTTCTGTCCATTGGAGCAAGGTGTGCTCACGAACAAATATTTGAATGGCATTCCGGAAGATTCCCGTGCCAAAGGCCCTTCTGTATTTCTCAATGAAAATAATATCTCCCCAGAAACACTTCGCAAAGTACGTGCTCTGAATCAAATTGCGGCAGCCCGAGGCCAGAGTCTCGCCCAGTTCGCACTGGCATGGGTACTGCGTAATGGGAGAGTCACGTCTGCGCTAATTGGCGCAAGCCGTCCGTCTCAGATTGAAGAGAACGTAGCTGCTCTTAGTCAGCTGGAGTTTTCCAAGGAGGAACTGGAGCGGATTGAGTCGATTCTGCGACCGGAGTCTGCGAACAAGAACAAGGATTAGAACTTGTCCCATATGTGGTGGAGTGTTCAGAAATAAATCATACACAAAAAGTGCATCTTAGCCATAAAGGCAAGACGCACTTTTTTTATTTTGAACATGTGGACAAAATTCAGTTATTCCGTACTTTGGTTCATGTTTACGATGAGATGGGATGCTCTCTCTTTTATGTGAAGAAGTGATTTTACGTACCTTTTGAAAGTGACGGACGCGCAAACAGTTTTTCCCGATAGAGGCTAGGCGCCTCCCCATGGAATCGTTTGAACTGTTTGGAGAAATACAGGGCGTCAGGCATACCCACAGATGCGGATACTTGCTCGATGGACAAATCCGGACGTTCCCGCAGGAGCTGACGAGACTTGTCGATCCGAAGTTTCAGCAGATACGTGACAGGAGTGAGCCCCGTTTCCTGCTTGAAAATACGTGAGAGATACGCGCGGTTATACCCCAAGCTCTCGGACATTTGCTCAATGGATACAGGGTAAGCATATTGGGTGGACATATATTGAATCATCTGTTTGACTGTTCGCCGTATGGAAGATTCTCCTGATGTCAACGTTTGCCCTTCGGAAAGGTGATTCTGAGCCTCGGCTAAAATCATATACAGTGTACCGAGTGACGTATAATGCGCGCTCTCTGTTCGCTCGGCAAAAGCATCTTGCATGACCGACAGCCAGTTGGATATGTTACCTGCTGTACCGGCATGGAAAACGGATTTCTCGGGCCGAAATCCAGCCTGTTCCACATGCTGTGCCGCCTCACTGCCTGTAAAGGCAATCCAGCGGTATTGCCACGGCTTGCGGGTATTAGACTGGTAGCTGACCAGTTGCCCCGGGTGGATCAGGAAACAGTCACCAGCATAGAGATCATAGGTGTGCAGCTCAGTACGGAACGTACCGGCCCCCTTTTCTACATAATGCAAAAGATAATAATCATATAGCTTCGGCCCGAGCGCATGTCCGGGAAGGGTCTGGCTTGCACCGGCAAACAGGACATGCAGTGCCCCTTGATTGTGATAGACGGGATTCGAGGCAACGGAATAACTAAGTGCTCCGCTTTTGCCTGCCGGTGTTTCCTGTGGAGTTCGGGGGCTGGACGAATGATCTATGTTACTGGTTGTTCCAGCCGCATTAGCTTTGGAATCCTTCATATATGTTCCTTCTTTCAATAAAGTCGAGCTTCAGTCGTTAAACTCATTATAGGATTAAAGGTCACATTTATCCATATGAATCACACATGGTTTCATTTCAAGAGGGATCGCTCCGTTGTATAATAACATTAAGAAAACCACAACAAAGAGGCGAGGTGCATCAGCTTTGAATGCAACTGATTTGCAACAAAAGTTTATTGAGAAGTACGGAGAAAGTGGAGCGGACATCCGTGTGTTCCATGCCCCTGGACGTGTGAACCTGATCGGTGAACATATCGACTATAATGGTGGTTATGTGCTCCCGGCTGCTCTTGAGTTTGGTACAACCTTGCTTATTCGTGAACGTACGGATAACCAATTACAGCTGGCTTCTACCAATATGGCTTACGAGGGAACTCTGGACAGGGCCTCCATTGGTCAGGAGAAAACGGGAGAGTGGACGGATTACCCGGTAGGCGTCATGGTACAACTGCAAGGAAAAGGTGTGCAAGTGACGAGAGGGTATGATTTCCTCTACCACGGCGAGATTCCGAATGGCGCAGGACTTTCCTCATCAGCGTCACTGGAGGTTCTCACCGGGTATGGGATTCAATCCATGGAAGGAGTGCCCGACATTGACACTGTGGAGCTTGCGCTTTTATCCCAGAAAGCTGAGAACGAATTTGTTGGTGTCAACTGCGGGATTATGGATCAGTTTGCTGTGGCCAATGGTGCGAAGGATCATGCGATTCTGCTGATGTGTGACACGCTGGAGTACGAGAAGGTTCCTTTCCGTACAGGTGATTACAAATTGATTATCGGTAACACAAACAAACGTCGTGGTCTGGTCGATTCGGCATACAATGAGCGACGTTCGCAATGCGAGCAGGCACTTGCCGTTTTGAAGGAACAGCTGCCTGCACTGAATTATCTGGCTCAATTGAAGCCGGAGCAGTTTGACACATTACGGGATCAGATCAAGGATGAGAAAGTCAGAGAGCGTGCACAGCACGTTGTGGAAGAAAATGCGCGGGTGCTCTCCTCAGTCGAGGCTTTACGGAACAACGATCTGCAGACGTTTGGACAGTTGATGAATGCTTCGCATGAATCGCTGCGTGACTTGTATGAAGTTAGCTGTACTGAACTGGATGTCATGGTAGAGGAAGCGCAGCGGATTCCAGGAACCTTAGGGGCTCGTATGACGGGTGCTGGTTTTGGAGGATGTACGGTGTCTCTGGTGCATGAGAATGATGCGGAGCGTTTTGTTCGTGAAGTAGGTACGGCTTATGAAGCACGGACAGGTCTCAAAGGTGATTTTTATGTATGTGGTGTAGGCGAAGGCGTTAACGAACTCAAGGAGGCGAAGTAAAATGGCAATTTTGGTGACAGGTGGAGCAGGATATATTGGATCTCATACGGTGGCAGCGTTGCTTGAACGTGGCGAAGAGGTCGTTGTACTGGATAACTTGCAGACAGGGCATCGCGAGGCACTGCTTGGCGGTAAGCTGTATGAAGGGGATTTGCGCGACAAGGAGATTTTGACAAAGCTGTTTGCGGAAAATTCAATCGATGCGGTCATTCACTTTGCGGCTAACTCGCTGGTTGGCGAAAGTATGAAAGAGCCGGCTAAATATTACGATAATAACGTGTTTGGTACACTTTGTTTGTTAGAAGCAATGAATGCAGCCAATGTACGTCGCATCGTCTTCTCTTCTACAGCAGCAACCTATGGTGAGCCGGAGAAAGTGCCAATCGAAGAGAGCGACCGTACTGAGCCTACGAATGTATATGGTGAAACCAAATTGATGATGGAGCGCATGATGTCCTGGTTTGACAAAGTGCAAGATATCAAATATGTTTCCCTGCGTTACTTCAATGCAGCTGGTGCACACGAAAGTGGCAAAATCGGTGAAGATCATCAGCCGGAAAGTCACCTGATTCCACTTGTATTGCAAACCGCACTGAAACAACGTTCGCATATTGCCGTATTCGGAGATGATTATGCAACAGAGGATGGCACATGTGTCCGCGACTATATCCACGTTAGCGATCTGGCTGATGCACATCTGCGTGCAGTAGATTACCTGCGCAAAGGGGAAAACAGCAACGTGTTTAACCTGGGTAACGGTACCGGATTCTCAGTGAAACAAGTGATTGAAACCGCGAAAAAAGTGACAGGTCTGGATATCCCGGTTGTTCATGAACCACGTCGTGCGGGTGACCCGGCTGTGCTGGTGGCATCATCTGCGAAAGCCAGATCCGTTCTGGGCTGGAACCCGAAATGGACGAATCTCGAAGATGTGATTCAGAGCGCATGGAGCTGGCATCAATCCCGTCCAGAAGGCTACGGAAAAAACTAGGAGGCGAACATCTTATGTCACAGACTCAACCTGGAGCAGAGGCCACAGAGCGTACACCCGAGCAGCAGGAAGCACTGCATGCCATTGAGCGTCTGGTCGCATTTGCCTTGCAGAAAAAATTGATCGAAGAAGCGGACTATGATTACAGCCGCAACCTGCTGATGGAACAGTTCGGATTCTCGGAGCCTTATTCCGGTGAATTGGATGCTACAGTTCCTGATAGTCCACAGACGATGCTGGACACTCTGATTGACTATGGATATACAATCGGACTTATTCCTGAAAATAGCGATACGTTCCGTGATTTGCTGGATGCCAAAATTATGGGTCACCTGATGGCACGGCCATCGGAAGTTGTGCGTGCATTCCGCGATAAAGAGCTAATGGAAGGCATCGAAGCGGCAACATCGCAATTCTATGACTTGTCCATTAACTCCAACTATATCCGGATGGATCGTGTCTCCAAGAACGTCTATTGGACGCAGGATACCGCTTATGGTGAGATGGAAATCACGATCAACCTGTCCAAACCGGAGAAAAGTCCAAAGGAAATTGCCATGGCGAAGCTGCTTCCGCCGCCGGTATATCCGAAATGTCAGCTATGCCGTGAAAATGTAGGTTATGCTGGTCGGGTGAATCACCCGGCCCGTCAGAATCTGCGAGTCATTCCGCTACAGCTTAACAATGAGCCGTGGTTATTCCAATACTCACCGTACGTGTACTACAATGAGCACTGTATTATTTTCCATCATGATCATGTGCCGATGAAACTGACGAAGAATACGTTGCGCAGACTGCTTGCCTTTGTTCAGGAATATCCGCATTACTTTATCGGGTCTAACGCTGATCTTCCGATCGTGGGCGGTTCCATTCTGACCCATGACCATTTCCAAGGTGGACGACATACATTCGCGATTCAAAACGCACAACCTGAGGCTGTCTTCCGTCACGGAGATGCACCAGGGCTGACACTTAGCCTTGTGAAATGGCCGATGTCCGTGATGCGTTTGCATTCACATGATCCTGCGGAACTGTTAGAAGCGGGTGACGCCGTTTATGAAGCATGGAAAGTTTACAGTGACTCCGCAGTAGAGATCGAAGCGTTTAGTGAGATCGATGGGGAAAAGGTGCCTCATAACACGGTAACACCAATTGTTCGCCGCAGTGCGGATGGTGGGTATGAAATGGATCTCGTTCTGCGTAACAACCGTACAAATGATGAGCATCCGGAAGGTATTTTCCACCCGCACCGGGAGATGCATCATCTGAAAAAAGAAAACATCGGCTTGATCGAAGTCATGGGACTTGCTATTTTGCCAGGACGTCTTAAAGAGGAACTGGATGGTATTGCCGACATCCTAGCGGGGAATACAGAGCTTGCAGAAGCTGCCCAGGCAGCAGATCACGAGCTGAACAAACATTTACCGTGGACAGAAGCGTTGAAGCAGGGACATGGCTCCAGCTTGACGAAAGAAGAAGCGGTTACGCTTGTGCAACAGCAGGTAGGTTTGAAATTTTCCGAAATTCTGGAGCATGCAGGTGTGTACAAACATGATGAGGCTGGACGTCAGGCATTCCGCCGCTTCGTTAGCAGCATGGGATATACCGAGTAATAAGATTATCTGGCATCCGTTCGATTGCGAACGGATGCTTTTTGGCATGGATTGAAGTGTATAATGGAGTAAGGAAACGAAACAAGAATAGAGAATACGAAGAACAATCCAATACATAGGAAAAAGGGGACAATTCATATGGAAAAGCAGCCGCTTCATCTTTCATTTATTTCGGATGCCAAGGAACTTAAAAGCATGGTTGGAGAATCCAGCGAACGTGTGCGTAACAAAGTAATCCCATTTGTGGATCCGCATGTTCAGAATTTTATCACGAAGTCACCCTTGTTCTTCTTGTCCACTTCGGATCAGGATGGAAAATGTGATGTATCACCACGCGGGGATGAACCCGGCTTTGTTCGTGTATTGGATCCTTATAGACTGGTGTACTCGGAACGCCCGGGCAATCGGCGGATCGATTCGTTATTGAACATTTTGTCAGATCCGGGTGTAGGCATGCTGTTTGTGATTCCGGGTTTGAACGAAGTGCTGCGTATTAATGGAACAGCTCGGATCACCAAGGATGAAGAATTCATCGCGAGCATGAACTGGAGTGGTAAAACGATTGGAGCAGCCGTCATTGTTGAGGTTGAGGAATGTTTTATTCATTGTCCCCGGGCTTTCAATCAGGCAGGGTTGTGGGACGCTACGACTTGGGCAAAGACAGAGGACTTGCCGTCTGTAAATGCACTTCTTCAGGCGCATCTGCAGATTAATGGAATGAACTAAAGTGAGCGGCTATCGATTTGTTTTTCTATAAAAGGGGTACTATAATTGAGGTTGCACTAAAAATTAAACTCCCTTGGAGGCGATTATAGATCATGAGATCTTTTCAATTTTATAACCCAACTCGACTAATCTTCGGTAAAGGCCAGCTCGAAGCGCTGAAAACGGAAGTGCCGAAATACGGCAAACGGGTTCTGCTTGTATACGGCGGTGGTAGCATCAAACGCAGTGGACTGTATGATCAAGTACTCGGTTTGCTTAAGGAAATCGGAGCAGAAGTAACGGAGCTTGCAGGTGTGGAGCCCAACCCGCGTTTATCCACTGTGCACAAAGGCGTGGACCACTGCAAAACAAATGATATTGAGCTGATTCTGGCCGTTGGCGGGGGTAGTGTCCTTGACTGTGCCAAAGCGATTGCCGTTGGGGCCAAATATGACGGAGACATGTGGGACTTTGCACAGCGTAAAGCTGCTGCACAAGATGCTCTTCCACTGGGAACCGTGCTTACTATGGCAGCTACCGGTTCAGAGATGAACTCGGGCTCCGTAATCACGAATCAAGAAACGCAAGAGAAACTGGGCTGGGGCAGTGCTTATTCTTTCCCTGCATTCTCCATTCTTGATCCCGTAAATACATACACGGTACCGAAGGATCAAACGGTATACGGTATGGTGGACATGATGTCTCACGTATTGGAGCATTATTTCCATCTGGATCCGAACACACCTGTTCAACTCGGCTTCTGCGAGACGATTCTGCGTACCGTAATGGAAGCAGCCCCTCGTTTGGTGGATGACCTGGAGAACTACGAACTTCGTGAGACGATTCTGTATTGCGGAACAATGGCACTTAATGGCGTGCTGAACATGGGACTTGCAGGAGACTGGGCAACGCACAATATCGAACATGCGGTATCTGCGGTCTACGACATCCCGCATGGCGGTGGACTTGCAATCCTGTTCCCGCACTGGATGAAACATAACCTTGATGTGAAGGTAGACCGTTTCAAACGCCTTGCGATCAACGTGTTTGACGTGAACCCAGAAGGCAAAACAGACAGACAGATTGCCGAGGAAGGAATCGACGCACTCAGTAAGTTCTGGACATCCATTGGCGCACCAAACCGTCTGGCTGATTATGATATTGATGACAGTCAGATTGAAGTGATGGCCGATAAAGCAATGCTGTTTGGGCCGTTCGGTAACTTTAAAAAGTTGCAACGTGAAGATGTGGTATCCATCTACAAAGCCTCTCTATAGGTGAAATGAGAAGCTTGGCATGAAAGCTTAACATCCATTGGAATACGGACATAAACGCAAGTCTCCTGTTGGAGGCTTGCGTTTTTTATATTGGACTATTGTGAATACTTCTGTCATTCCAAACCGTGAGTTTGCATGGACAAGAGAAATGGAGCATTCCTGAATATTATATTGCTAATACCCATTAGCGGCTCCTCAAGACATCTCAGGAAAGATTTTGAAACATTTTGCCTGGATGTACGTATTTATTTACATGTGGAATGCACAGTTGGGAGAATTTGCAGCAGAGAGAGGAGGAAGAGGGGATGGAAGCAATCTATTGGGGATGTCTCATCGGAGGTGCTGTTTTTGCTATCGTTAGCCTGGTGCTGGGTGACTTGATTGACGGTTTGTTGGATGGTGCTTTCGAAATGCCTGGTGTTGATTTTTTTAAACCTGTTGTACTGGCGGGTTCCATCACTGCTTTTGGTGGAGCGGGCATATTACTTACGCGGTACAGCTCTCTTAGTGTGACGTCGAATCTGATCTTATCCCTGTTGATCGGTATTGCTGCAGCCATGCTGGTATTCTTTGCATACATCAAGCCGATGCGTAACAGCGATGTTTCTATTGGTTTTTCTATGAAAGAATTATCCGGGAAAATTGGAGAAATCACCATTCCGGTGCCGGAACAAGGGTTTGGTGAAGTGATGATCCGTTTCGCTTCCGGCAGTACAACTCAAACGGCGTCCAGTTTTGAACAGCTCCCCATAGCGGCGGGAGCGCGAGTGGTCGTGATCGATGTGGTGGATGGCGTATTACGCGTATCGGAGTGGGAAGAAAACGTACTTAATGAAGTCTAATGTCACAACAGAAATGTAAAGGTTGAAGAGCCTTGACGGTGGAAGAGGTTCAAATACTTACGAGATAAGGGGAGAGATGTGAATGATTGAAAATTTGGACTGGGATGTATTGTTGATTCCTGTAATTGTGGTGGGAGTTATTCTGATTTTGGGTTTGGCTTTCTGGGCAAGATATAAGACGGTTGGGCCAGATGAAGCCATGATCGTGACAGGTTCGTTTCTTGGTAATAAAAATATATCGGATGACGACTCAGGTCGTAAAATAAAAATTGTTCGTGGCGGCGGTGCATTTATCCTGCCGGTGTTCCAGCAATCCGAGTTTATCTCATTGTTATCCCACAAGCTGGATGTCTCCACTCCTGAGGTATACACGGAACAAGGTGTTCCGGTAATTGCTGACGGTGTAGCCATTATCAAGGTCGGCGGTGCCGTTGAGGACGTTGCTACGGCAGCCGAACAATTCATCGGGAAACCTGTAGAAGCGCTGAGAAGCGAAGCACAGGAGGTGCTAGAGGGGCATTTGCGGGCCATCCTCGGTACAATGACGGTGGAAGAAGTGTATCGGAACCGGGATCGATTTGCGCAAGAGGTTCAAGGCGTAGCCGCAAGAGATTTGAAGAAAATGGGACTGCAGATTGTCTCTTTTACCATCAAAGATGTCCGTGACAAGCAGGGTTACCTTGATGCATTAGGTAAACCGAGAATTGCAGCCGTGAAGCGGGATGCCGAGATTGCTGAAGCGGAAGCGATGCGGGATGCACGTATTCAGAAGGCAAATGCGGAAGAACAGGGTCAAAAAGCGGAGTTGCTGCGTGATACCAATATCGCCGAGGCTGCCAAAGAGAAGGAACTGAAAGTGGCGACATTTAAGCGGGACCAGGATACCGCAAAAGCGGAAGCCGATCAGGCCTACCACATTCATGAAGCCCGTGCCAGACAGACCGTAGTGGAAGAAGAAATGAAAGTTGAACTCGTCCGTAAAGAACGGGAGATTGACTTGCAAGCGAAAGAAATTATCGTACGCGAGAAGCAATATGATGCGGAAGTGAAGAAAAAGGCCGAAGCTGATCGTTATGCAGTCGAGCAGGCGGCTGAGGCTGACAAAGCGAAAAGAATGCGTGAAGCCGATGCAGTACAGTATTCCATTGAAACACATGCCAAGGCTACAGCTGAACAAAAACGTCTGGAAGGCCAGGCTATGGCGGACGCCGAACTTGCCAAAGGTACAGCGGATTCAGAAGTCATTCGTTTACGTGGTCTAGCAGAAGCTGAAGCGAAAGAAAAACTGGCAGAAGCATTCCAGAAATTTGGTGAAGCGGCAGTACTCGATATCATCGTCAAAATGTTGCCTGAACTTGCTGGTAAAATTGCTGAGCCAATCTCGGCTATTGATAAACTTACCGTTGTGGATACAGGTAAGGGTGAAGGTGCAGCTCGTGTCAGCAACTATGTGACTGAACTTATGGCAACTGCACCCGAAATGCTCAAAAGTGTCTCCGGTATCGATGTTGAACAACTGATCAAGGGGCTCACGAAGCCTAAAACGGCTACACCTGTTGCAGTTCAATCGAGTGAATCCGTTAAAAGTCCTTCCATCACCGATAAGCTTGTAGAGAGAACGGGCATGGACGATTAATAACGAACATGGCATGTTGCATGTTGCTCTATTGACCTCAAGGCGAATTTTTGTTACTTTTTAAGCGAGACGTCCGGCGCGGTTTGCCCGCTCCGGACGTTTTTTGGTTTGAATGAAGATGTGAGCGGCACATCCAAGATGGTGTGAAAAAAGAGGTGCAAAAATGAGCAGCCTGCATGTAGATAAAGCGCTAAATAATAACGTAATTATTGCACAGCATCCTGAGCATGGCGAAGTTGTTGTCATCGGCAAGGGGATTGGCTTCAATCGGAAGCCGGGGGATGGCATCCCACTGACCGCTGTAGAGAAGATGTTTATTTTGAAAAACCAGCAGGAACAGGAGCAGTACAAACAGCTTCTTCCTCAAGTAGATGAAGCATTGATTGAAATTATTAATGAAGTCATCACGTATATCGCCGAGCGTACAGACGTTCAGCTTAACGAACATATTCATATTGCCTTAACGGATCATATCTCTTTCGCGCTGAAACGCAAAGAACAAGGTATTGTCATTCAGAACCCTTTTTTATATGAGACAAGAGAGATTTACCCGGACGAGTATCGGATGGGAGAATACGCTGTTCGTTTAATTAAGGAGAAGATGGGCGTAGATCTCGGTCAAGATGAGATTGGTTTTGTGGCCCTGCATATCTATAGCGCGATGACGAACCAGAACATATCTCAGGTACGAGAGCATTCTCAATTAATTACGGATCTGGTGAACCTGGTTGCGGATAGGTTGGAGTATTCTTTCGAAACGCAGTCATTGGACTATTCCCGTCTGTTAACTCATCTTCGGTTTGCCCTGGAGCGTATACGTCGTGGAGACAAAGTGGAAGAGCTTCATAAGCTGGACTCCTTGCTCAGATTAGAGTATCCTGAAATGTACTCGCTTGCATGGAAACTCACTAAAGTGATGGAAAAGCGCTTAAAACTGCCTGTATATCCGGCAGAAGTTGGTTATTTAACCATACATCTGCAGCGGTTGAATCAGCGGAAAGAAGAAGAGAATAAGTAAGATCCTTCGAGTGGTGCATGCTGAATAATGTTTTTTTCTGTAAAGGCTTGCAATGCGCGTAAAGTGATGCTACAATGGTGACCGTAATCAAGCAACTGAATAAACATAAGCGACGTGTTACTGACTCGATCAGGCATGAGTTAATTAGAGTGTGATTGTTCTACCTTTTTAAGGGTATGCTATACCCCAAGGTAGGCACAGTTCACTTTTATTAGTTCATGCCTTTTTTTGTGTTCCCTTGCTTGCATCACGACATAGACATTTAAAACGAAAGGAAGAATACAACGCCATGTTTAAGAAGCTTTTTGGTGTATTGCAAAGAGTAGGTAAAGCTCTCATGTTGCCTGTAGCGATTCTTCCAGCCGCAGGTTTGCTGCTCGGAATCGGTAACATGCTGGTGAATCCGGATTTCCTACAGTATGCTACTGCACTCGATACCCCATGGGTAAACTCGATTGCAACTATTATGATGAACGCCGGTCAGATCGTATTTGATAATCTGGCATTGCTATTTGCGGTCGGTGTAGCCGTCGGGCTCGCTGGTGGCGAAGGGGTTGCAGGACTTGCAGCCATCATCGGTTACCTGGTTATGAATGTGACTCTGGGTTCTGCTGTAGGCGTAACACCTGCCATGATTGGCAAAGTACCTGGTTATGCAAGCATTCTAGGTATTCCGACATTAAGCACAGGGGTGTTCGGAGGTATCATCATAGGTATCGCCGCGGCTCTGTGTTATAATCGATTCTTCAAAATTGAACTGCCGTCTTACCTCGGTTTCTTCGCAGGTAAACGTTTTGTTCCCATCGTTACTTCAGTAGTCTCCTTGCTGTTAGGGTTGCTGCTCGTGGTCATCTGGCCTCCAATCCAGAACGGATTAAATGCCATTTCTCACTTCATGGTAGATACAAGCCCGACCTTGTCGGCCTTCATCTTCGGTGTTGTAGAACGGTCACTGATTCCGTTCGGTTTGCATCACATTTTCTACTCCCCATTCTGGTTTGAATTCGGTGAGTATGTGAACAAAGCGGGTGAAGTGATCCGCGGAGACCAAAAAATCTTCTTCAGTCAGTTGCGTGATGGCGTTGCTTTGACTGCAGGAACGTTCCAAGTTGGTAAATTTCCGTTCATGATGTTCGGTTTGCCAGCAGCCGCACTTGCGATGTACCATGAAGCAAGACCTGAACATAAAAAATATGTTGCGGGTATCATGGGTTCAGCTGCACTGACATCATTCCTGACAGGGATTACGGAACCACTCGAGTTCTCGTTCCTGTTCGTAGCACCCATTTTGTTTGCTGTACACTGTATCTTTGCAGGTTTGTCTTTCATGACCATGCAATTGCTTGGTGTGAAAATCGGGATGACCTTCTCGGGCGGTTTCATTGACTTCCTGATCTTCGGTATCATTCCAAACCGTACG
Source organism: Paenibacillus sp. TSA_86.1 (assembly GCF_052691815.1). Lineage (NCBI taxonomy): Bacteria > Bacillati > Bacillota > Bacilli > Caryophanales > Paenibacillaceae > Paenibacillus > Paenibacillus sp. TSA_86.1. Next base: position 83,333 of record NZ_JBQZGE010000003.1, read on the forward strand.
CCATGGTGGGACGTTATCATTGTCGGTTTGATCCTTGCTGTGATCTACTACTTCGGATTCCGACTGATCATACGCAAATTCAACCTCAAGACACCTGGACGTGAAGAAGCTTCTGCGGACACTCCATCCGGCGGTTCTTCTGGTTCGACAGACGATCTGCCGCATAACATTCTTGAAGCCTTTGGCGGCAAGGAAAATATTAAACATCTGGATGCATGTATTACTCGTTTGCGGATTGAAGTCAATGAGAAATCCAATGTACAAAAAGATCGTTTGAAACAATTGGGTGCATCTGGTGTGCTTGAAGTGGGTAATAATGTTCAAGCCATCTTCGGAACACGTTCCGATACGATCAAGTCTCAAATGCAAGATATCATTGCAGGACGTACACCTACACCAACTCCAGCCGCTGAGGTTAAACCAACTCCTGAAGAGGAAAAAGCGCAAGGGGAGCAAGGTGAACGCATTGTTGAAGAGGATATCGTGATGCCAGTCAATGGTGAGCTGATGGATATTACGAATGTACCTGATCCGGTCTTTGCTGAAAAAATGACAGGTGACGGATTTGCCATTTTGCCACATGACGGAACGATTACTTCTCCTGTGTATGGTAAAGTATTTAATGTATTTCCAAGCAAACATGCCGTGGGCATTATGTCTGACGGTGGTAAGGAAGTGCTTGTTCATATAGGTGTGAATACGGTGAAACTGAAAGGTCAAGGTTTCAACGTGCTGGTTCAGGAAGGTGATCTGGTATCAGCAGGTCAACCGATTATGGAAGTGGATCTGGAGTATGTGAAAGCGAACGCTCCATCGATCATATCTCCTGTCATCTTCACCAACCTGCCAGAAGGCTCCACCGTCACGTTGAAAAAGAGTGGCGTGCTCAAAATTGGCGATCAGTCGATTATTGAGATAAAATAAGAAGTGTTACGATGATGGCAAGCAAGTGTAAATATATGCAATGCCTAAACCAAACTACCGAAAGTGAGATGATTGTAATGCAACAAACATTCAGAATTACAGACGAAGATGGTATCCACGCACGTCCGGCAACTGCCCTGGTTAATACAGCAAACAAATTCAAAGGTGCAGAATCTTTTGCAGAAGCTAACGGCAAAAAAGTAACGTTGAAATCCATCCTGGGCGTTCTTTCCCTCGGTTTGGAGCAAGGCGACACCATCAGCATCATCGTTGAAGGTGAAGGCGAAGCTGAAGCTCTTCAAGCTCTGACAGACGTAATGGTTAACGAAGGGTTGGGCGAAATTAATGCTTAATGTTTCCGGGATCGCGGCTTCGGCGGGTATTGCTATCGCCAAGGCGTTTATCTTGGAGCATCCTGACTACTCTGTAGAAAAACGCCAAATTAACGACGTTGACGCAGAGATCGCTAAACTTGACTCAGCTCTGGGTAAATCCCGAGCTGAGCTTGAGGCGATCAAAGAGCGTACTTTACAAGAGCTTGGTGAGAAAAAAGCAGAGATTTTTGCATCTCATTTGCTCATTCTGGATGATCCGGAACTGATTGATCCGGTTAAAGCCAGAATTGCAGACGATATGATCAATGCAGAATTTGCACTGAATGAGACGGCTTCCCAGTTCATCGCCATGTTCGAGAACATGAAGAGCGCATACCTGCAGGAACGTGCAGCGGATATGCGTGACGTAACCAAACGTGTGCTAAATCACTTGCTTGGTATCGACTTCATGAGCCCGGCTGAGATCAGTGAAGAAGTGATTGTGCTTGCGGAAGATCTAACGCCTTCCGATACAGCCCAATTGAACCGCCAATATGTTAAAGGTTTTGCAACCAACATTGGTGGACGTACTTCCCACTCCGCAATCATGGCTCGTTCACTTGAGATTCCGGCTGTTGTTGGAACGAAGGACATCCTGGCTCAAGCGAAACAAGGTGACCTGATTATTGTGGACGGTCTGGATGGACATGTTCTGGTTAACCCTACAGACGAGGTTGTTGCTGAGTACCGTGCCAAACAGGAACAGTATGATGCACAACGTGCCGAGTGGAGAAAACTGCGTGACGAACCAACCGTTACGGTGGACAACGTTCATGTGGAACTGGCTGCGAACATCGGTACTCCGAATGACGTAACAGGTGTATTGGAAAACGGCGGCGAGGCAGTAGGCCTTTATCGTACCGAGTTCTTGTACATGGGTAGAGACAAGCTTCCTTCCGAGGATATTCAGTACAATGCTTACAAAGCTGTACTTGAAAAAATGGAAGGCAAACCTGTCGTAGTTCGTACACTCGACATCGGTGGAGACAAAGAGCTTCCTTACCTGGATCTGCCAAAAGAAATGAATCCATTCCTCGGTTTCCGCGCAGTTCGTCTGTGTCTGGACCGTCTGGATATCTTCCGTACACAGTTGCGTGCTTTGCTTCGTGCAAGTGTACACGGAAACTTGCGTGTCATGTTCCCGATGATCGCAACACTGGGTGAATTCCGTGATGCTAAAGCTGTCCTGCTTGAAGAGAAGGAAAAGCTGGTTGCTGAAGGGATTGCTGTTTCCGACAGCATTCAACTCGGGATCATGGTCGAAATTCCTTCAACAGCTGTAATGGCGGATCAATTCGCCAAAGAAGTGGACTTCTTCAGTATCGGTACCAACGATTTGATTCAGTACACGATGGCTGCTGACCGGATGAATGAACGTGTAGCTTATCTGTACCAACCATACAACCCAGCTATTTTGCGTTTGGTCAAAATGGTTATCGATGCAGCGCATCGTGAAGGGAAATGGGTTGGCATGTGCGGTGAGATGGCAGGAGACGAAACAGCAATTCCATTGCTGCTTGGTCTTGGACTGGATGAGTTCAGCATGAGCGCAACTTCCATTCTGCCAGCGCGTAGCCAGATCACCAAATTGTCCCGTGCGGACATGCAAGCACTGGCTGCCAAAGCTTTGGAAATGCAAACCGCTGAACAAGTGGTTGAACTCGTTCAAAGCATTCAAGCGTAATTTTGCCGGAGCTTCCTCCGGATTTGAGGTTTTCTTTTTCCGATAAAGGGCTGCATTAATACAGCCGATATTGCCGGTGTCCACGATCATGTGGGTACCGGCTTTTTTTCATGGTTAAAGCTTGGCAATGGGAGTTCAGATTAGGGAGAAAAAATCCCCTTGTGGGAATGAGATAAACCCAGAATCTCATCATGCACAAGGGGGAGGGGATTTAAGCAGACTTTCGAGTGAAACTAATTAACTACAAGCACAGTTCAATACAGGTTTGCGCGCTGCAGTCGTTTCATCGAGACGAGTAACTGGTGTGCCGTAAGGGGCGTTGAGCACCAATTCAGGTGTCTCTTCTGCTTCCTTGGCGATGCGAATCATCGTATCAATAAATCCGTCCAGCGTTTCCTTGCTCTCGGTCTCGGTTGGCTCAATCATGATGCACTCCTCGACATTAAGCGGGAAGTATATCGTAGGCGGGTGATAGCCAAAATCGAGCAGGCGTTTGGCTACATCCAGTGTACGAACACCATACTGTTTCAGGCGGCGCCCTGACATAACAAATTCATGTTTGCACACGCCAGGATACGGAATTTCGTAATGAGGTGCCAGGCGAGCCATCATATAATTGGCATTAAGCACAGCGCATTCGGATACACGGCGCAGACCCTCCGGTCCATAGGTACGAATGTAAGCATAGGCACGAACCAAGATACCAAAGTTGCCATAATAGGCTTTGACCCGGCCGATCGATTGATCTCCTTCGTAATCCAGGGCGTACACCCCTTGACCATTTTGAACAACCATCGGTTTAGGTAGGAACGGAATCAAGCGGCTTTTGACACCGACGGGTCCAGCTCCAGGGCCACCACCACCATGAGGCGTGCTCATCGTTTTATGCAAGTTCAGATGTACCACATCAAAGCCCATATCGCCCGGTCGTGTAATGCCCATAATGGCATTGGAGTTAGCACCGTCATAATACAACAGTCCGCCAGCTTTGTGCACGATGGACGCAATTTCTTGAATATCCTTTTCAAACAAACCGAGCGTGTTCGGATTCGTCAGCATGAGTGCGGCGGTATCTGAACCGACAGCAGCACGCAGTGCATCCAGATCGACCAGACCGTCGGCGCGCGACGGAATGGTGACCGTTTCGAATCCGGCTACGGTTGCGCTGGCCGGGTTCGTGCCATGAGAGGAATCGGGCACAATGACTTTGGTACGCAGTTCACCACGGCTTTCGTGATAAGCCCGGATCATCATCAGTCCAGTCCATTCCCCGTGTGCGCCAGCAGCAGGTTGCAGGGTTACGGCATCCATGCCCGTCAGACCTGCAAGATCATTTTGCAAGGTGTGTAGTAATTCGAGAGCCCCTTGCAGGCTTGATTCATGCTGGTATGGATGGATTTTAGCAAAACCGTTATAACGGGCCACATCTTCGTTAATTTTCGGATTATATTTCATCGTGCAGGAACCGAGCGGGTAAAATCCGTTATCTACCCCGAAGTTGCGGCGGGATAATGCGGTGTAGTGGCGAATGACATCAACTTCGAAAACTTCCGGCAACGCTGCCGCTTCGGAGCGAAGCATTTCCCGGGGAATCAGCGTATCTGCTTCCTGACGGGGAACATCACATTCCGGCAGGGAATAAGCCACACGCCCAGGACTGCTTAACTCGAAAATTAATGTCTGTTCGGGAGCAGCAGAGGTTGATGGTTGTGGGCTAATAGTGGCTCCTTCTACTTGTGGGTCAATTCCAGTTTGCTGAGTCACAGCAATCCCTCCAATACACGTGCGAATTCATCAATCTCTTCCTTACTGCGTCGTTCGGTAACGGCAATGAGCATATGTCCGGCGAGCTCCGGATATTCACGTCCAAGTTCATAACCGCCGATGAAGCCTGCATCCAGCAGATTCAGCTGAAGGGCATCTACATCCGTTCCTTCAGGAAGCTGGATAACAAACTCGTTAAACGTAGGGGCCTTATAAGTAAGGCTTACTCCGGGAATGGCTGTTAATGTTTTTAGTGCATAGTGACTCTTCTGCAGATTCAGATCAGCCACATCGATCATGCCCTGCTTTCCCATAGTAGACATATAGACAGAAGCACTAAGCGCCAGCAAAGCCTGATTCGAACAGATGTTGGACGTCGCCTTTTCCCGGCGGATGTGCTGTTCGCGGGCTTGTAGCGTCAGTACGAAGCCGCGTTTGCCGTTGCGGTCCGTTGTCTGACCGACAATTCGGCCAGGGATCCGGCGCATGTGAGCCTGGGACACGGCGAAGTATCCGCAAGTCGGTCCGCCGAGCGAAGCGGCGATTCCAAGGGGCTGCGCATCGCCTACAACGATGTCGGCACCCAGCTTGCCTGGGGCTTCCAGCAAACCGAGCGACAGCGGGTTGGCGCTTACGACGAGCAGGCCTTTGTGCGTGTGCACAAGGTCGGCAGCCTGTTTTACATTTTCCACGGCACCAAAGAAGTTCGGGCTCTGAATCATCACTGCTGCTGTATCCTCCGAAATGGCTGCTTGCAGGGCATCCCAATCAGTCACGCCATCCTTGTAATCAATCTCCACGATCTCCAGACTGAGGCCATGTGCATAGGCCTGCAACACCTGACGTGCTTCTGGGTGAACGGCCCGGGATACGATAAGCTGTTTGCGACGTGTAGCTGCGGCAGCGAGATTGCCTGCTTCAGCAAAAGCCGTTGCGCCATCATACATACTGGCATTGGCTACCGCCATGCCCGTCAGCTCACAGATATACGATTGAAATTCGAAGATCGCTTGCAGTTCTCCTTGGCTGATCTCGGGTTGATAGGGGGTGTATGCCGTGTAGAACTCGGAACGGGAAATGACATGGTTGATGACAGATGGGATGTGATGATCATAGATCCCTGCGCCCAGGAAGCTGGCATGTGTCTCAAAGTTGGCATTCGAGCCAGCCTGCTTCGACATGTGTCGTGTTAACGCATATTCGTCCAGCTTGGAGGACACGGGCAACTCGCCCTGGTACCGAATTTCCTGCGGAATATCTTTGAACAGATCCTCAATTGTTTCTACACCAATCGTAGCGAGCATTGCGCTCTGGTCTTGTTCGGTCATAGGAATGTAGCGGTGCTTGCTCATGCTTACTCAGCTCCTTGGGTAGGGGTCTTTGGCGTACGTGTCCGTTTATGAAAAGGGGTCTTGATGACCTCGGCTTTCAGCTTTTTGCCACGAATCTCAATCTCCAGCGCTGTACCGAGTGCAGTATAGTTGCTGTCAATCAGAGCGAGGCCCAGATTACGTTTCAAGGTCGGCGACTGTGTACCGGTTGTCACTTCACCAATCTGAACGCCATCCGCATAGATGGGGTAATGTGGACGCGGAATGCCGCGCTCCAGCACTTCGATTCCAATTAGCTTGCGGGCAGGGCCGTCATTTTTTTGCTGAAACAAAGCTTCGTGTCCGATAAAAGGCCCGGCGTTCAGTTTCACAAACATGCCCAGCCCTGCCTCCAGTGGAGAGACGGTTGGTGATAATTCCTGACCGTATAAAGGCAACTTCGCTTCGAATCGCAGTGTATCGCGTGCACCAAGTCCTGCTGGAACGAGGCCCACATCAGCACCTGCTTTCATTAGCCCGTTCCATACAAGTGCAGCCTGTTCCGCTGCAACATACAGCTCAAAGCCATCTTCGCCGGTGTAACCGGTTCGTGACAGCAACAGTCGTACTCCGCATACCTCGGCATTCTGTACGAAGCGGAACGGTTCGATGGAGGCGGCATCCACCTCTGAACCTGTAACTTTAGCCAGAATATCGACCGCTAAAGGACCTTGTAACGCCAGTAATGCCGTTTGCTCGGAATCGTTAGTCATGTTCACGCCCGGTATAATGTGCTCCTGAAACCATGCCCAATCTTTGTCGATATTGGAGGCATTGACGACCAGCATGTAGTGTTGTTCTGCGAGTTTATAGATGAGCAAGTCATCCACTACACCGCCATCGGGATAACACATCAGCGTGTATTGGGCCTGACCTGATCCTATTGCGGTCACATCATTAGTCATCATGCGCTGCAAAAAGGCTTCCGCCTGTTCACCCGTTACGGTGAATTCGCCCATATGGGATACATCGAACAGCCCGGCGCGCTCTCGCACAGCTTCATGTTCCTTTTGAATACCGCTAAATTGCACCGGAAGCTCCCAGCCACCAAAATCAATACAACGTACACCTTCATATTGCGCATATAGGGGGAAGAGTGGTGTTCTTAACAAATCGGACATCCAATCACCTCGTCATGGGCCTCAAGCGGGCCGAATATAGAAAAGTGAATCTGTTAACCGGGTTTCAATTTAATTCGATTCAATTCCGTCATGTAACAAGTACAGTCATAAGTAAAGTCATAAGTATTTGATTAGTCGTTTATAAAGGCACGCTGCCGGGTAGACGATTCTAAATCCTGCATTTCATTTTTTGGGAAAAAGGAAAAGGACAGGCCAAAGAACCGGCATGCCAAGTAGCACGCTGTATTCTTAGGCTCTGTCCCTTGTACCTGAGAGTTACCCCGCCGTATGTTCAGACAGGTTTCCCCTTGGGTGATCATAACGTCCAGACCGGACGATTAGATGCTCTCCAGAGTTGCGTCCTGTAAAAGTCCTTTTGCCTGAGAGATTCGCCCCCGCTTGTCGGTGGTTTACTCCTTCGGCGCCGCCTCATGCACATCCCCAAACCGGGTGTACGGGCAATCTCTCCCTTTACATTCATCCGCGGTTCATACGTAGTCCAATAACTTCAGTTGCTCTTATCATTAAAACGTGAATCGACTGTTGATGTCAAGAACGATATCATTAAACTTATATAAAATACGAATATTTTTTAATTTGAAAACGTCAATGTTCGTATATTTGAAAAGAGTGCGCTTACTATGTTAATATTCACCAGTATATGCAGAAAGAGTGGTGTGAGGTTACACAAGGTAAGATATGAATTTCAAATTAATTGTGAGCTATATTGACATTTGAATCCGAAATATCATACGCTGTTGTTTGGGAAAAAGGTGAAGGTCAAAGAACGCATGCACTCATTAATGAAAGCGAGGCGGATATCGATGAGCGAATTGAGAAATGATTTCCTGTACAGTGAAGAGCACGAATGGGTGCAAACCGTAGGGGAGGATACCGTACGTATTGGCATTACCGAGTTCGCACAGCATCAGCTGGGTGACATTGTGTTTGTAGAGTTGCCTGATCTTGAAGCCAGTGTAAAAGCAGAAGACAGCATCGGCACGATTGAATCGGTCAAAACGGTGTCGGATCTGTTCTCACCCGTCAGCGGTACGATTATTGCAGTCAATGAAGCTTTACAGGACTCGCCAGAACTGGTGAATAGCTCTCCTTATGAAGATGGCTGGATGATTGAAATCCGTGTGGATGGAGATGTAACAGCTGCTTTAGCTACATTGCTGAATGCGGACGCATACCGTAAACATACGGAGGAGTAAATAAGGCTGAAACACCGAGTCTATTTGTACTTATGGACATATATATAATCACATATGAATAGATCATTTTATCTTCAAACCTGTGTGAGCTGTATAGCTTATGCAGGTTTTTTGATGTGTTTTTCGTGCGTATGGGTGAGTGTTCAAGTAGAAGTGACGTAGATTTCATGAATAAAAAGAGTTCAAATCGACCAAGCTATTTTATTGCTTTGCATGTTGTATATGAACAAAGTCATAGGCAGAGTAATCCTTGTATATCAAGGATTTGATCATATATTCCTACTAAAAAACGATTACATAATCTAATGTTGTCATCATTATTCATGACGAAAGTACGCTTTCATTTGATTGAACAGGAGAGGTTTCTCGCTTAGGATAACAGCAGGGGAAGCATGATACCCCTTTCATATTGATAATGACTTGATCCAAGGAGGATAAACCAATGAGTAATTTGGACCAAATGTCCAATTCTAAGGGTGGAATACGTGTAGGTGTGCAACGATTCGGACGGTTCTTGAGCGGTATGGTTATGCCGAATATGGGTGCATTTATTGCTTGGGGACTGATTACCGCGATGTTTATTAAAACAGGGTGGTTCCCAAATGCAACGTTAGAACAACTCGTAGGTCCAATGATTAATTATTTGCTGCCACTCTTGATCGGTTATACCGGAGGTACGATGGTCCATGGTCAGCGTGGTGGTGTCGTTGGTGCGATTATGACCATCGGTGTGATTGTAGGTAGTGACATTCCAATGTTCCTTGGTGCAATGATTGCGGGACCGCTCGGAGCATGGGTCATCAAGAAGTTCGACAAGTCCATTGAGGGTAAGATCAGAGCCGGATTTGAGATGCTGGTCAACAACTTCTCGGCAGGAATCATCGGTGGAATTTTGGGCATTATCGCATTACTCGGGATCGGGCCGGCAGTAGAGGCGATCAGCAAGGTATTATCTGCGGGTGTACAGGGTCTAATGAACCTCGGCTTGCTGCCACTGGTGAACCTGATTATTGAACCGGGTAAAGTATTGTTCCTAAATAACGCGATTAATCATGGTATTTTGACACCGATTGCAACAGATCAGGCAAGAGAACTGGGCCAATCCGTTCTTTACATGCTTGAGTCTAACCCGGGACCGGGACTAGGTATTTTGCTTGCTTACTGTTTCTTCGGTCGTGGAATGGCGAAATCTTCTGCACCTGGTGCAGTGGTCATTCATTTCTTCGGCGGAATTCACGAAATTTACTTCCCGTACATTTTAATGAGACCGATTCTGATTCTGGCAGCTATTGCTGGCGGTGTCGCCGGTACGTTAACGTTCATGCTGACTGGAGCAGGACTGGTGTCGGCGCCGTCACCGGGCAGTATCATCGCATACTTCCTGTTGACACCAAAAGGTGGATACATTCCAATGCTCGCAGGGGTTATCGTTGCCGCAGTTGTTTCTTTCCTGATCGCCTCTCTGCTACTCAAAACAGGTAAACAGAAGGAAGAGGATCTGGAAGAGGCCTCTAGCCGAATGAAAGATATGAAAAGCCAAGGCAATACAGCAAATGCAGCCATCACAGCGGATAACCGTGAAGCAGACAGAGCAGCAGATATCGCAACTTCTGCAGCTTCCAAGGCAAAAACAGATGTGAAAAAGATTGTTTTCTCCTGTGATGCGGGTATGGGTTCCAGTGCCATGGGTGCTTCAATTCTGCGCAAAAAAATGAAAGCCGAAGGGATCGACATTACTATAACCAACACGGCGATCAGTGAAATTCCGCAAGATGCAGACGTTGTCATTACGCAAAAAACACTAACGGATCGTGCACGTACAGTGGCACCGAACGCAGAGCATATATCCATTGACAATTTCCTAAAAAGCCCGGAATACGAAGCGCTTGTTGAACGTTTGAAATAAGCGGAGAGCAGACTGCGAACCAGCTTCTAACGAGGGCAGCCGTTTTCCCAGAGCCGGAGGCTTAGATATGAGTATTACCAAAAGACAACGTGAAATTGTGGAATTCCTGCTGGAGCATCCCCATGAAGTCACGGCCGGCGAAATCGCCGTTGAAGTAAAAGTGAGTACCCGTACCGTGCATCGTGAGCTGCTGATGATTGAACAGTGGCTTGAACCGTTCGGTATGCGATTGGAAAAAAAGTCGGGAACCGGAATACGTATTGATTCCGGTTCAGATGACCTCAGCGCATTACGCCAGAAGTTGGAAGGTAATGAATATGTAGAGTTTACGCCGGAAGAGCGTAAGCTCTTCATGCTTTGCATCTTGCTGGATGAAGCCGAACCGGTCAAACTGCTTGCGCTCGCTTCCGATCTGAAAGTGACGGTCTCGACGGTTACCACGGATCTGGATGATCTGGAGTCACGTATCCGGCAGGCGGGGTTAAAGCTTGTTCGAAGGCGAGGATATGGCGTCAAAATTACCGGAAGTGAGGCGATCCATCGCAGAGCCATTGCGGCGCTCGCTTTGGAAGTACTGGATGAGTCAGACCTTTTTGGTAGGCAACCCGAACAAGGAGGCTCCATCGTTAATCAAAAGTTGCTCAGCATGATCGGTCATAGTGATGTGCTTACCATTGAGAATGCATTATGGCAGCCGGATATCGAATGGCTCGAAAAAATTCCAGAACGACAGTACATGAAACTGCTTATTCAGTTATCGGTAGCGGTTGTTCGCATACGCAAAGGTTTTAATATAGGACGTTCCTCCTCAGGAATGATCACGACCGCAACCGAAGGCATATCGGCGGAGCAGCATGAACAGCGAGTCCCTGTATTCATGGCTTCGCGTCTGTGCAGCGTTCTATACTCACAGCTTGGAGTCACCTTCTCGGAAGAAGAGTGGACGTATTTTCATCAATTGCTTACAGAAACAGAGCAGCAGATTCATTCTTCTCGTCTACTTCCGATTGATGATCTGATTCTCATGGACAGAGTGCATTCACTAACGGATCAGATGCAGGAAAGAACAGGTTATGCCTTTCATGAAGATCGTTTGCTTCGCGAAGGGCTAATTACACATATGGTGCCTGTTATGGAGCGGCTTGAAGGACATCAGGTGATCCGTAATCCGTTATTACAGCAGATTCGCAAGGATTATGACATCCTTTTTGAACAAGTTAAAAAGTCCGTGTTACAGGCATGGCCGGGAGCAGCAGTTCCAGATGAAGAGATCGGTTTTCTCGTGATGCATTTTGGTGCTTCTATTGAACGGCTTCGAGCGTTAAAGCAGGAAATCCGGGCGATCGTGGTATGTAACAGTGGCATTGGTTCCTCGCGTATGCTGTCCAGCAGGTTGTCCAAGGAGTTTCCGGAAATACAGATTATAGACAGTGTCTCCTGGTACGAAGCGGCCCGAATGCCAGCCGAAGAATATGATCTGGTGTTATCCACCGTCGATTTGCCAATGGAGGAAGATCAGTATTACAAGGTCAGTCCGCTGCTTACAGCAGAGGAGAGTGAGAGCCTGCGACATTTTATCAAAACAACAACGTTACAGCGGCAACATCGCAAACCCCTTGAAAAGGGGAATGAGACAACGAATCATAATAACTCCGACCCGGATGGGATGGAAGCAACCTTACTTGAAATTGTGCGCATTATCGGTAAGTTTCAGGTACATGCCATGGATAACACTCAGCTTGATTTTGCCCAAAGTGTGCGTGAGATGTGTAAAGTTGCACATCGAGCAGGTGTATTGAAAGACCCGGAAGAGGTTGCCAAACTGCTTGAAGTTCGTGAGTCAATGGGCAGTCAGAAGATTCCCGGAACTCAGCTGGCTCTTTTCCATACACGGAGCGAAAGTATCTATAAGCCATCCATTAGGCTTTTTCAACTTGATGAACCTTTGCTTCGGACAGCAGAGGACAAGGAGGGAGTAAGCCATGTGCTGCTGATGCTTGGGCCAAAGGAGCTATCCAAGGAAAGCTTGGAGGTTCTCAGTGAGATTAGTGCGCTGCTGCTGCAAGAAGAGATGATTACGTTGCTGGGGCAAGGGAACAGGGATGAGATTATTCATTACCTGTCCCGGGAACTGGTTGGATTTTATCGCAGTAAAAATGAAATTGGAGGTCAATAACATGAGTATGTTAACAACAGATAAAGTCATCATGAACGCGACGGCTCAAGATAAATACGAAGCTATTCGTATGGCAGGACAGATTTTGAAGGATGCAGGCCATATCAGTGAGGATTATATTGACAAAATGATTGAGCGTGAAGAGATCGTATCCACCTATGTGGGCAATGGACTGGCTATTCCGCATGGCACGAAAGAATCCAAAGCATTTATTCTCTCCACTGGAATCTCGGTGATTCAGTTCCCGCAGGGGGTTGATTTTGGAGAGGAAAAAGCGTACATGGTCATTGGCATCGCGGCTCAGGGCGGCGAACATATGGAGATTCTAACAAGCATTGCGGTAATCTGTGCCGAGGAAGAAAATATGGAAGCGCTGCGTCATGCAAAAACAGCAGAGGAAGTCATCGCGATTCTGGAAAGTGAAATGGAGCTATGAAGGCCCTTCACTTTGGCGCAGGTAACATTGGACGTGGATTTATCGGCTTGATTCTGTCCCGTGCCGGATATGAAGTGACATTCTCGGATGTGAATCAGGAACTGGTGAATGCTCTTCGGGAGCGCGGTGAGTATACCGTGGAGCTTGCCAATGAGAGTAAAGATCAGGAGACGGTAACCGGAGTAACGGCCATTGATGGGCGAGAGTTGCAGCAAGTTGCTGAAGCGGTGGCTGAAGCAGATATGGTTACTACTGCGGTGGGAGTAGGTGTGCTGAAGCATATTGCGCAAGGAATCGCAGAAGGTCTGGGGTTAAGAAGACGTGCAAGTTCTGTGCAAAAACCCCTGCATATTATTGCTTGTGAGAACGCCATCGGTGGAAGCACACAATTGAAGGAGCATGTGTATGCTTTGCTGGATGAGCAGGGGCGCTCGTTTGCCGATCAATATGTTTACTTCCCGAATTCGGCCGTAGACCGAATTGTCCCGATTCAGAATCATGAAGACCCGCTGCATGTTCAGGTGGAACCTTTTTATGAATGGGTTGTGGATCGCTCCCAGATGGCGCCAGCGTTTAAACCGATGGATGGTGTCGTTTATGTAGATGATCTGGAACCTTACATTGAGCGCAAATTGTTTACCGTCAATACAGGACACTGCGTTGCGGCATATATCGGTTACGTGCACGGGTATGATACGATCCAGCAGGCGATTGCAGATGAAAAAGTGAAATCTGTGGTTTACGGTGCATTGCAGGAAACGGGTCGGGTGTTGGTGAACCGTTTTGGCTTTAACCCGGAAGAGCATGAACAGTATATTTTGAAAATTTTGGGGCGGTTTGTTAATCCTTATCTGACCGATGAAGTAACCCGTGTGGGGCGCTCGCCACTACGCAAGCTCTCCCCGAATGATCGTCTCGTTCGCCCGGCACTTCTGGCGCATGCGGACGATATGACGGTGACCTATCTGGCTATGGGCATGGCGGCGGCCTGCAAGTTTGATGTAGCAGATGATCCCGAAGCAGCCGAACTGCAAAGTATGATTCGTGAGAAAGGCGTCGCAGCTGCGCTGTCACACTATACCACCATGGATGAGGAGCATCCGGTCCTGGTGGAAGCGGTGAAGCAGCACCGTCACATGTAATCGGTTAGTATAACAGTAATCGAAGTCTGGCCAAGTATATTAACGAACCTAAGTATCAAATATAAAGAAACCATCCCTTCAAATGAATGATGCAGTTCCATTTGAGAAGGAATGGTTTCTTTTATTTTTCGATCCTAGTTAACAATCGGCTCTTCATATCTTTTTTAGCAAATAAGAACTGGCTTGGCTTTTACACCAGCTATTCATACTTCTGTACATAGTTCTCCAAACATTGCTGACAAATGCATGACTTGCCGCGCTGCTCGGCCGGAACACGCTCAAATACACCTTCGGGAAAAGAAGCGTGGCCGCACCAGCATTCCGAATGTGGTTTACCCGCAGCGTAGGCACAAGCATTGCTTTCACCGCAGAGAGCACACATGAACACATCGACCGTTTCGCTGGGAGTGCTATTCTGCTGATCAGACATCGGCTAGACCTCCTTTTCAATGTTTTTAAGCTGGGCATGGCTATCTATTGATATCAGTATAACAAATCAAGCCGTTATACACCGCACCTTTCATTCTTCTGGTGGAAGCTCAATTTGTAACCCTTCCACATGTTTACGTCCCATCAATTTGCGTTTTTTGCGGTTTTCTTTGCTCTCCAGCACAATGTCTAAATCGTAATTGCCTGGATACAACTCATCGGCAGAGATATGCAGACGCAGACGTTTCTTATGAATTTTTAGTTTGCGTCCCCGGATCATCACTTCGATCTGTCCGCGATTGTCCTCTTCTATACTTACGATACCTGCCTGATCCAGATAGGCCACATAGACGCGGTCTCCTTTACGAAAATCACGAATTGGTGCTGAATCAGAGACGAGAGGCGCATCGTTTGGAGAAATAGTCTCATTTGGAACGGTCGTATGTGCATGATGCTCTTTAGAATCAGTGCGTTCCATAGAAACAGGTACGGAAGTGTGATTTTCGCCATCTGTTTGAGGCAGTAGCTCTTTCAAAACAACTTGAACAGTGTTCTTTGCCAAAGCCGCCTCGTCCACAACAGATTTGGAACGATCGATAATATGCTTGGGCATGCCCAGCTTCAGCGCAATGGAATATGCATAACTTTCACCGGCTTCTCCGATCCGAAGTCGATACAGAGGTTGGAGAGATACCGTATCGAACTCCATACGTGCATTTTCAAACCCAGGTGCGGCTGAAGCGAAATGTTTAATTTCCCCAAAATGTGTTGTAGCCACAACGGTTGCTCCGCAGCGATGCAATTCCTCCAGCATAGCTATGGAGAGTCCGACACCTTCTCCAGGATCTGTGCCGGATGCCATTTCGTCAATAAGCACAAGCGTGGAAGGATTTGCCTCCTCCAGAATGGTAATCATATTGCGAATATGTGCCGAGAATGTGCTGAGTGCCTGTTCTAGACTCTGACCATCGCCGATATCCACTGCGATCTGTTCATACACAGCCATCTCTCCTCCCTCATGCACAGGAACAAGCAGTCCGGATTGCATCATCAGCGTTAATAGCCCCAGTGTCTTGAGTGCGACGGTTTTGCCGCCTGTGTTCGGACCTGTAATGATGAGGGACGAGTAAGTGTATCCGATGGAAAAATCAAGCGGGATCATTGACGGCCCCATCAGCGGGTGTCTCGCTCGTTGCAGGTTAACTTTACCCTTGCTATTAACGTGTACGGATTGTCCGTCAATAGCTGCTGCATATTTCGCTTTGGCAAATAGAAAGTCCAAGACACCAACGGTTTCCGTATTTAAGGCAATCTCTCGGCTGTAAGATTCGGCCAGATCAGTCAGGTCGCCGAGAATTTTCATCTCTTCCCTGGATTCCTCTGCCTGCAATGAAGTGAGTTCCATCTGCAGACCTGTCAGCTCGGCAGGTTCGATATAGACGGTTTGGCCGCTCCCGGATTCGTCGAGTACGCTGCCTTTGACGTGTTTGCGGAATTCTTTTTTGATGGGCAGTACGGTTCTTCCATTTCGCTGACTCACGACTTGCTCCTGCATGATCGAACGGTGTTTGCTAATCAGAGAATCCAGCTTGCGTTTCATTCGTTCCTCGTTCACGCTCATTTTTTTTCGGATGCGGACGAGTTCCTTACTGGCCTGATCCTGAATGCGACCACTGTGGATACAGCGTTCGATCTCGCTTCGCAAGGATTCCATCAGGATCATGGAGGATGCATAACGACTAACGATCGGAGCAACGCCAGATTTGCTATCCATATACTTCATTAGTTGTGCGCAGCTGCGGAGAAACTGGGCAAGATGGCTGAAGTCACGTTCACTGAACAGATACCCGGTACCGAGCAGGTCGATGATGGTCTCCATTCCTTCTAGCGAAGGAATAGGCACACTCGCTCCGAAACGGACAAGAGCTGTCGCTTCTGCGGTTTCGTTCAAACGCATCTGAATCAGATGTGCATCGGTCATTGGTTTAAGTTCCCTGGCGTATCGTTTGCCCAGATAGGAAAGGGCACAGTCTGCAATGTTTTTCTGAATATGGTGGAAGCCAAGACTGGTAAGCGTTTGTTCGTTCGAGCTTTTGATATTTGCTATCGTGCTAGCGTCATTATTGTTGATATTAATGTTCACGTCTAAATCTCTCCTTCATGTAAAATGTTTTTGTGTGCTACAGTGAAAAATATTCCTCATGGAAAACACAAAAAGGGCGGGGAATGAACAAACGTCATTCTCCGCCCTGAACGTATGGGAAAGCAAAGTCCAATAAGGGTCTGTACAAAAAAATCCGCGCTGAACACAGCGCGGAAATAGACCCGGACATAGGCAATCCCGGAGGCGATGTTTGATTCCGCTGTTCTTAACTAAGTACAGGGATCTGGCGCATCATGAAGCACACGTATGCCATAACGGCAAAAGTGTCATAAGAGGCCAAACTCCTGAATATGAAACTTGATTAGTTAAGAACGCTCACCGACATCAAAATCTCTCCTTCGACCTGAGGAATATACAAGTAATATAAACTGGAAATCACTTCAAGTCAACGACTTAAAGAATAAAGGTGTGGACTTGATTATGAATGGGTTTTAAAATAACAATAGTAATTTAATCCAATGTAAGCGATTTTATAAAAGGGAGATGCTCCTCTTGCCTAAATATCTATTGCGTCTGCTCTGCTTTACGATGATTCTTGGGGCCTTGCCAGTCATTGTGATTGGTTCCGTCTCGTACACGATTGCTTCGCGTGATATTGAACAGAAAGTGCGTGAGAGTAATCTTCAGATACTACATCAGACTCAGATGCGAGTGGAACAAGTATTGCGAAGTTTACAATTGTCCTCGATCCAGTACGTCAATTCGCCTCTGGTTCTGCGGGCAATGAAGCAACCGCTGGATAGCAGCGAATTTCAAGAAATTCGTGATTTGACATCAGGTTTCAACAATCTGCAGGCAGTCACAAGTATTGATCAGGCTTATCTCGTAAATCTGGAGCAGGACTGGGTGGTATCGATGCGTTCATTCGGTAAACTGGGTGATTTCAGCATTCGAGACCGAATTGGGACTTATCTTACATACACCAACAGTTTGTTCTGGGTGACTCAGAATAAACGTTCATCCAAAGAGAGTGTACCCGTGTCCGCAGGCATGGGAGAGGCTTTAACGGAACAAGCCCCCACCTTGATCTCTTCTGATAACGTAGTTAGTATGGTTTTTAAAATTCCGATGGTTCCAACTAACGTGAAACCAAAAGGATTTCTTGTCATTGATATTGCGGATGCAGAGCTTAGCAGCTTTTTGAGCCGGAACCCGAATTCAGGTGATCTGTATGTTCTGGACAAGGATCAGAGATATTTTTTGAATGACACGAATTATGGAAATAAATACGATCTGCTGAACAAAGAGATTCAGGAGAAAGTTCGGACGACGGGGGAAGCACAAGGTTTTTTTAGTGCAGAAGTGGAGGATAAGTCCGTAGCGGTCAGCTACAGACAGTCTCCTCTAAATGGTTGGTTGTATGTATCGGTCGTGTCGCTCGGACAGATTACGGCCCAGTCGCAGAAAATTGCGGTGGTAACCGGTGTGGCAACGTTAATGATGTTATTGGTGACAGGGCTTGTGGCGATATACGGCAGCCGGCGTATGTATTCACCAATCTCAAGGCTACTGCAATTTACGAAAGGTCTGGATTCGCCGCTTCCTCCAGCAGGACGACGTCAGGATGAATTTATCTATATTGAAGAACGATTGTCAACACTGTTCAGTTCGGAAAAAACGATGCGTGAGCAGATGAAAGGGCAGCATGTGCACCTACAGGAGTTTTTTATGACCAAGCTGCTGACAGGCAAAATATCGGAAGAAGATTTTAGATATCAGGGAGAATTATATGATTTCCCGACCGGATGGTCACATCTGGGTGTGCTTATGCTTCAGATTGATACGCTCGAAGGCACGAGGTATGAAGAACAGGATCGGGATTTGCTGTTGTTTGCCGTCAACAATATGGTGGGTGAACTGTTGCCTTCCGAGATCCGATTCACACCTGTCATGCTGGATGATGCCCAGGTGACTGTACTTGCTTCTGAACTGAACGATGAAGTACAGCTGAAGGAATGGATGCATACTCAGGCCGATTGGATTCGTGAACGGGTGGTAACCTATCTCAATCTGCCGGTAAGCATAGGCATTAGTCGAGCTTATTCAAGCATTGGAGCCACGCCCAGAGCGTACCAGGAGAGCAGGGAGGCTTTGCAGGGCAGAGTCAGCTTGGGCAGCCGTATTATTTTACACTATGAGGATATTCAACCAAGAGGTCAGATGGAAGCTGCGCTTTATACACAGTTGCGAATGATTGAGGATCAATTAGCCTCAGCGCTCAAGCAGGGAGACGAAGAGAAAACAGATATCTATTTCACGCAATATTTAGGATTACTGGCGGACAAAAAGCTTCATTTCAGTGAGTATCCTGTCATTATGGTGCAGCTCTTGTCACGGGGGTATCAACTTGTGCAGGAGCAGGGCGGAGATGTGGCGGAAGTGCTGGGGGAGAAGGCCTCCATGGCATCCTTGCTTAAGCTGTCTACACTGGACGAGATGACGAGTTGGTTTCGCAAGCGATTATTTCAGCCTGTGATCCGATTCTGGAAGGAACAGGAGGAGTCCCAATATATGAATATCGCTCGCCGGATGATTCGACTGATTGAGGAGCGGTATGATCGGGATTTGTCACTGGAAGCTTGTGCCGAAGAGTTGAATTTTCATCCTGTCTATCTAAGCCGGGTCTTCAAGAAAGAAGCGGGCGTGAATTTTACCGAATACCTTGCGGAGTACCGGATGGAAAAAGCCAAAACGTGGCTGCAGACAACAGATCTGAAAATATCAGAAATCGCCGAAAAATTAAATTATACCAACCCGACAGCATTTATCCGTACATTTCGCAAAATCACAGGAACAACTCCCGGCAAGTATCGGGAGCAACAGCGATAGAAAAAGCAAGGCCTGCTCTGCCCGCCATGGCAGGCAGGCTTTTCACATTCAATTTACGGTTGTTCAAGGCGCAGTAGCAGCTTGTAAGCCAGAGTTAAACCAGGAACATTCAGGTTGAAAACAGTTTATTTTGTGTTTGAGTACCCATTCTCAAAACGTTGAAACCCTTGATGCACAAGGGAAAACAAGAGGATAAAACGAGACGATAGCCAGTGATAGCCATATCCGCCACAATGGAGACATGAATTCAGGAAGTGATCTTTTGTAATCGTTTCCAACGTGGGGAGGAAGACACTATGAAAGCCGAAACGGCGGCTCGGACACGGCCCGCTAACCGCAGTGACAAAAACCTGCTGTGGAGGGACATCATCAAAAACCGGTGGCTGTACATTATGCTGATTCCGGGAGTGCTTTACTTTGTTATCTTCAAATACATACCGATGTACGGCATTACGATGGCTTTTCAGGATTACACCCCGTACAAAGGCATCCTGGGAAGCGATTGGGTAGGATTCAAGCACTTCCAGCGTTTCTTTGGTGAACCGCAGTTCTGGACATTATTTAGAAATACATTTTTGCTTGCGATTTACAATATGGTTTTCTTTTTTCCACTGCCGATCGTACTTGCCTTGATGATGAATGAGGTTCGGCGGGAGCGATTCAAACGTTTCGTACAGACATTGGTTTACGTTCCACACTTTGTTTCCTGGGTTGTTGTGGTTGGTGTGTTCTACATGCTGTTCACGACAGAAGGCGGTGCGATTAACGAACTGCTTTATAATCTGACGGGGCAAAAAATTGCGTTCCTGCTTGAACCGGGATGGTTCCGTACAATGATTGTGGGCCAATCCATTTGGAAAGAGGTAGGATGGGGCACAATCATTTTCCTCGCTGCACTCTCCGGTGTAGATACACAGCTCTACGAAGCTGCCCGTATTGACGGGGCCAACCGCTGGCGTCAAACGTGGCATATTACATTGCCAGCGATTCGCAGTACCATTATCATTTTGCTCATTTTGCGTCTGGGGAACTTCCTGGATACAGGCTTTGAACAAATCTTCCTGATGTTGACACCTACCAATCGTGATGTGGGTGAGGTATTTGACACCTACGTATACACGAAGGGACTTACCCAGGCACAGTACAGCTATAGTGCTGCTGTCGGATTGTTCAAGTCGGTTGTCGGACTGGCGCTGGTGCTGGGTGCCAACACGTTAGCCAAAAAATTCGGGGAGGAAGGCGTCTATTAATGCACGCAGGCAGACGCTCTTCATCAGACAGGAGTGAACATTCAGATGCAACAGGATAAAACATGGGGCAACCGAATCTTTGATTTTGTGAATCATGGTTTGCTGTTCTTGATTGGTATTGTGACCGTAATCCCGTTCATTTATATTTTGGCTGTTTCATTTACCAGCCCGCATGAAGTGGCTAAAGGCGGATTTATCCTTTTTCCAAAAGAATTCTCCTTGGCAGCTTATCGTTACATTTTTTCCACAGATACATTAATTCGAAGTCTCGGCGTGTCGATCTATATTACCGTTGTCGGCACACTGCTTAACTTGCTATTTACATCGCTTATGGCTTATCCGTTATCGAGAAAGTACTTGCGTGGACGCCAGCCGATCTTGCTGGGTGTGTTGTTCACGATGTTGTTCAGCGGCGGGATGATTCCCACGTACTTTGTCGTGAAGTCCCTGCATCTCACCGATACACTCTGGTCTTTGATGCTGCCAACGGCAATCAGTGCATTTAACCTGATCGTACTCAAAAACTTCTTCCAAGCGATTCCGGATGAGTTGGAAGATGCGGCCAAAATCGATGGCTGTAACGACGTCAGTGTTTTGTTCCGCATTGTGTTGCCACTGTCGATGCCAGCGATGGCTACTTTTTCACTCTTCTATGCCGTAGCACACTGGAACAGTTTCTTCAGTGCCGTCATTTACATCAACGACAGCGAAAAGTGGCCGGTGCAAGTATGGCTACGTGAAATTGTCATTTTGGCACAAAGCCGAATCGGAGATACGAGCATTGAAGAAACGGAAATCCAGCCGCTTACGATCCGCATGGCTGTTATCGTATTCTCTACGATTCCGATTATGCTGGTCTACCCATTCCTGCAAAAGCATTTTGCCAAGGGAGTGATGCTCGGTTCGGTAAAAGGGTGATTGGTGCAGCGTATGGTGTGAAGCGTATTACTGAATTGTGAATACCAGTTTGTGACTGTATATCAAAAAGGGAGGTTTTCATGTATGAAGGCAACAAAAAAGAAAGCCGTAGCTGTACTGAGTACAATGGCTCTGGTGACCGGTTTGCTGGCAGGATGCGGATCAGATGAGGGTCAGGCTGCCGAAGGCGGCGTACAGAATGTATCCATCGCTATTGCGCAGGTGGGTGATGTACCAAGCAAGGGCAATGATGTACAGAAAAAAATCGAAGAGTATACGAACACCAAACTGGACATCCAGTGGATTCCGGCATCTGCGTACAATGACAAAATTAATGTTATGATCGCCTCCAGCGACATGCCAAAAATCGTGAAGGTGCAGTATAACCCGACGGTGACCAATGCGATGCGGAATGACGTATTCTGGGAAGTCGGGCCATTGCTGAACGATTACAAAAACCTTTCTGCCCAAAATGGTCGTTTCTTCGACAACATCAAGGTTGAAGGGAAAATTTACGGCGTACCGGTATTCTCGGATATTGCTCGGGCAACCGTTATTTACCGCAAGGATTGGTTTGACAAGTTGAATCTGAAAGTACCAACAACACCGGATGAGTGGTACGAAACGATCAAGGCACTGTCCACTTCTGATCCGGATGGCGACGGCCAGGCCAATACGTTTGGATTGATGTTATTTAAAAAGTATAACGAGGATCAGTATTCCTTTACGACTCGTCTTGGTGTAAGTTTTGGTGCACCGAACAAATGGAAAGTTGAGAAGGATGGCAGTTTTACACCAGAATTCATGACACCGGAATATATGCAGGTGCTGGATCTGCTGAAACGTTTGTACGATGAGAAATTGTTGAACCAAGACTTCGCTGTATTTGATTCAACAGAAGCGGAGAAAAAGTATGATTCTGGCGTTGTTGGCATGCGTGTTGGTGTGGCACAGAACGGTAAAAGCCAGCAGGAACGTCTGTCGAAGAATAACCCGGACGGCGTTGTGGATATTGCAGGTCTGCTCGGGCCGAATGGTGACCGTGTAGCTGGACAGACAGGAAACTCAGGCATTCTGGCTTTCCCGAAAGCAACCGTAAAATCGGAGGAAGAGCTGAAAAGCCTGCTCTCGTTCCTGGATAAACTGATGGATCCGGAGATGGCAACACTGCTAATGCGTGGTATGGAAGGCAAACATTACACCAAAGTCGGAGACAACGAAGTGGAAATGAGTGATTTCGATGCTTTCCAGCGTGAAGTGAAGCCATATCGGGATAATTTCCCTTATGTTGATGGTTACAATGTACCTAAACTGAAGGACACCGAGCTTGGCGAAAAAGGAACAGCATTGGTGAAGGAACTGGCAGAACATGCTGTGCCAAACCCTGCTTTGACGTTGTATTCGCCAACCTATGGTGACCGCGGAGCAGATCTGGATCAGGTGATTGCCGATGCGCAAACCAAGTATATTATGGGCAAGATTGATCAAAGCGGCTGGGAAAAAGAAATTGAGAATTGGGCTAAAGCAGGCGGAACCAAAATCCGTGAAGAATATGCTGAGGATTACAAAAAACAGGCTCAATAAGGAGCGAAACCGGAGGTTTGATCATGAAGGAAACGTTACAACATACACCTATGCGCATGGCCGACCAGTTTATGGAGAGTTATCTCAACCACGAGCTGTACGCTACCTGGCATTATGAGAACGGCTGTCTGTTAAAAGCACTGGAGGAGCTGTATGCTCGTACAGGCGAACAGAAATATTTCGATTATATTCAGGAGCTCATGGATCATTTTATTCAGGAAGACGGATCGATTCGCTCTTATACAATTGAGGAATACAATCTGGATCAGATCAACCAGGGAAAATCGCTATTTTTCTTGCTGGAGAAAACGGGTCAGGAAAAGTATCGCAAAGCTTCTGAGCTGCTGATGAAGCAGCTGAAAGGGCAGCCGCGCACAAGTGAAGGTGGGTTTTGGCACAAGAAGATCTACCCATTCCAAATGTGGCTGGATGGATTGTACATGGCAACACCTTACCTGACCCAATATGGAGCCGTGACTGGTGAAGAGAAGTGGTTCGACAAGGCTGCTCTGCAATTGTTGTTGGTGGAAGCGCGAACGCGTGATCCACGCAGCGGCTTGCTCTACCACGCATGGGACGAGAGCAAAGAGCAGCGCTGGAGCTCCGGAGAGACAGGATGTTCACCGCATGTCTGGAGCCGGGCTGTGGGCTGGTACGTGATGGCGGTTGTAGATACGCTGGATTATCTGCCGGTCGATCATGAGCAGCGTGGACAGATTATCGGTATTTTCGAACGGCTCGCGAATGAACTAATCCATGTACAGGATCAGCAGACCGGTTTGTGGCCGCATCTGCTGGATCAGCCAGGGCGTGAGCGGAATTACCTGGAGGCTTCGGGTACCTCGATGTTTGTGTATGCACTGGCTAAGGGCGTGCGTAAAGGATACTTGAGCGGAAAGTTCAAAGCTATTGCAGAAAAAGGATATCAAGGTCTGTTGCAACATCTGCTGCAGACAGATCAGGAAGGTACGCTTTCCCTGACACAGTGCAACGGGGGAGCAGGTCTTGGGGGAACCCCGTATCGTGATGGATCCTATGAGTATTATGTAACCGAATCTATTCGAATCAATGATCCAAAATCGGTTGCTCCGTTTATTTTGGCAGGGGTAGAGATGGAACTGGCATAACGCCGGTTCTTTTCTCCAAAGCGTTATGATAGCGCATACATTACGAGGTTAAAGGCAGCTATGATTGAGGAATGAGGGCAAGTTCGCTGAACATTAGGTTTATCCAAAAGGAGAGATGGTTCATGAGTCCAAAAAGTCCAAAAAGTTTAAAGAGTCCTATGTTTCGCGTAGGCAGCTTCGTCATCGTTGGTGCGTTGTCTGCTGGCCTGCTGGCAGGGTGCGGGGGAGAAAAAGCTCCAGCTGCCGGGGAAGGCAAAATGCCCATTTCCATTTCATTGATGCAGGTGGGTGATGTACCCGCCAAGGAAAATGCAATTGAGAAGAAGATCGAGGAATACACGAATACGGATGTAAACGTGCAGTGGATTCCACAGTCGGCGTTCGACGACAAGGTGAATGTCATGGTGGCATCCGGGGAGATGCCAACGATTATGCGTGTCAATTACGTACCTACCACATTTAACGCGGCTAAGACGGGGCTGTTCTGGGAACTCGGGCCTTATCTGAAGGATTATAAAAACTTGTCCGCCCAGTCAGAGGCACATTTTAATAATATCAAGATCGAGGGCAAAATCTACGGTATTCCTAATTTCCGGGATATTGGCCGGACGGCTATCGTTTATCGGAAAGACTGGTTTGACAAGCTAAAACTGGATATCCCGAAAAACCTGGATGGCTGGTATGAGGTCATGCGTTCCATCCGTAAGGATGACCCGGACGGTAATGGCAAGGAAGATACGTATGGTGCGCTGTTATTCAAAAAGTATAATGAGGGTGTATCCTCACCGTTGACTCGGATTGCGGTAAGTATTGGCGGGGTTAACAAATGGGGCGTAGATGACGCTGGTAAATTAACACCGGAGTTCCTGACTACTGAATATGTGGATACAATGAAGCTGTTCAAGCGGCTGTTCAATGAAGGGTTGATTAATAGTGACTTCCCTGCACTGGATCCTTCGGATGCGGACAAAAAAATGGATTCAGGTCTCGTTGCGATGAAACTGAACGGTGTCGCCCAGAACGGAAAATCGGCACAGCAACGACTTACACCTAACGCTCCCGATGGCGTCATTGATGTGGCCCCATTCCAGGGACCAGACGGTATCCGCATTGCCGGCGAGCCGGGAAACTACGGTATGTTGGTTATTCCAAAAGCATCGGTTACGGATGAAGAGCAGCTCAAAAAGGTACTGACATTCCTGGATAAACTGATGGACGAGGAACTCAGCACGCTGCAACTGCGTGGATTGCTCGATGTGCATTATGCCAAGACTTCAGACGGTAAAACGGAACTGAAGGACTTCGATGCTTATCAGCGTGAGGTCAAACCATATCGTGATAATCTGCTGAGTGTTGAAGGGTACAACGTACCTGAACTTGTCGATGTTCCTATTGGTATGAAAGGTACGAAGATGGCTCGTGAAAATGAACAGTATGCAATTGCTAATCCTGCTCTTACTCTCTCTTCGGTAATCTACACGGAGCGTGGCCAAGAACTGGATCAGATGATCTGGGATGCTCAGACCAAGTACATTATGGGTAAGATTGACGATGCTGGCTGGGAACAAGAAATTGCTAACTGGAGAAAAGCAGGCGGTGACCAGCTGATCACTGAACTGGAAGCTTCGTATAAAGAATTGAACGGGAAATAAATGAGAGTGCAATTTTTTAAAAAAAAGGTTGATTTCATGAAAAGGATGAGATTATTCTATAAAAGAGTAAAAATTCCAAAATTTAATAAGTGAGACCACACCTTAAAGCATAAGGCTATGAATCTGCGGATTCATGGCCTTTTTTATGTTTTTAGGATGAAAAGTAGGTCTTTGGAAGGGGGGTTACCTTAGGATCATGGGGAGATATGAAAATGATACCAAAATACGAGACAAACATAGAAGGTTCATCCTCAAGTATGAAGCAGCTGTGATGTGATTCCGCATCAGGGTTGCTTCTTTTTTGCGTGAGTAAATTATGCTTGACCCGAGGAACGGGTATAAAGGTAAGGAGCATTTGTTTTTTTATACACATTACAGACCCACTACACCTTCCATTCATGATCACGCTACAACTACACTACGCTCATCGAGAGGGGAAACACTATGATCGACGATGTTCAGAAACAACAAATAGCCAGGAAAACGGACACATCCTTAATTAAAAGCGCTTATGAAGGAAGAGATCTGGGTGTTACCACAGAATCGAATTTCAGTTATTTCAAGGTTTGGTCTCCAACTGCTATTCAGATGGAACTTCTTCTGTATCCGCCTCACACAGGTGGAGATCCCGACCACACATCGAATGAAGTGGAGTGGGAGGCCCTGCCCATGCAGTGTGGTGAACAGGATGTGTGGGTTCTAAACGTGCAGAGGAATTTACGAGGTTATCGTTACATGTTCAAGCCAACCTTTGCCGATGGAACTTCAACGATTGCAGTTGATCCTTACGCCCGGGCCGTAACCATGAACGGAGAAATGGGTGTCATCGTGAATATGGAGGAGACTCACCCTGAGGGATGGCAGCAGGATGTGCGACCGAAATTAGAGCATCCTACGGATGCCGTCCTGTATGAACTGCATGTCCGGGATTTCTCCATTCATCCTTCTTCTGGAATTACCAATAAAGGAAAGTACCTGGCGTTCACGGAAACGGGACTGCGTGACGCTGCAGGTAATACGCTGGGAATCGATCATTTGGCTGAACTGGGCATCACCCATGTGCATCTGTTGCCTGTATTTGATTTTGCTACGGTAGATGAGTCCACTGTGGATCAGGATCCGAAGGATGTCTCCAACTATAACTGGGGTTACGATCCGCTGCATTACAATGTACCAGAAGGCTCTTATGCAACACGCGCCGATGATCCTGAAACACGAATCCGTGAATTCAAGTCTATGATCCTGGCACTTCATCGTAAAGGTATAGGTGTCATTATGGACGTAGTTTATAACCATACGTTTGATACGGAGAACAGCTCGTTTGAAAAACTGGTTCCGGGGTACTATTATCGTCAAAACGCAGACGGAACGTATAGTAATGGTTCAGGAACAGGCAATGAAGTGGCAACAGAACGAAGCATGGTTCGTAAATTTATTATCGATTCGGTGCGCTTCTGGGCAGAGGAATATCATGTGGACGGTTTCCGTTTTGATCTGATGGGGCTGATCGATGTTACCACCATGAAACAGCTTGCATCGGAGCTTCATTCTCAGGTGTCCCCTTCCATCCTGTTATACGGCGAACCTTGGGCTGCGATGGAATCTCCTCTGGGAGAGGAAATGACTCTGAAGGGAACGCAGCGTGGAGCAGGATTTGCAGTATTCAACGATAATTTCCGCGGCGTAATTAAAGGAGATAGTGATGGAGATGGCAAGGGGTTTGCAACTGGCGAAGATGGGAAGGAAGATGAGTTGTGGACAGGCGTGCAAGGGTCTATTCATGATTTTACGGAAGGGCCTGCTGAGACGATTAACTATGTAACTGTACATGACAATCTCAATCTGTGGGATAAGGTGGCACGGACGCAAGGGTTGCAAGATATGCTGGGCTTTTTTGACTATAACGAGGATGGAAGTATCCGTGGGTTCGATCATGTGAATGAGGCTGTTCGAGAGGCCGATCCTTATCTTCAGATAGATCCAGATCATGTACTTGAGAACGAGACGGTCAAACGCTGCCTGCTTGCCAATGGTATTGTGCTGACTTCGCAAGGCATTCCGCTAATTGCGGCCGGAGATGAGTTACTGCGCAGCAAATACGGGGATGTCAATAGCCATGAGAGTGGAGATGTAGTTAATGCGATTCATTGGGATCACAAACAGCGTTTCCAGCCGGTGTTTGACTATTATCGTGGTTTGATTCGCATGCGGCGGGAGCATCCGGCCTTTCGTATGCGTACAGGCGAAGCGATAGAGCAGCATGTTCGTCTTTTGCAAAAAGAAAAAGGATTGCTCGCATATGAGCTACAGGGTGCGACTG
The DNA here is from genome assembly GCF_052691815.1 of Paenibacillus sp. TSA_86.1. NCBI lineage: Bacteria > Bacillati > Bacillota > Bacilli > Caryophanales > Paenibacillaceae > Paenibacillus > Paenibacillus sp. TSA_86.1. The sequence goes on from NZ_JBQZGE010000003.1 coordinate 111,720, forward strand.
CTGATGTTGATGATGCATGGCAACGGATTATGGTGATCTATAACGCTAGCAGAGAATCTCATGTGGTATCTATCCCCTCAGGCACATGGGAAGTTGTTGTTGAAGATGGAAGGGCTGGTGTGAATTCGCTCCGCACGATCGAGGGCATAGAGAACACTCAGAACAGCAAGAACAATCGTGACAGCAATAAAACCCAGGTAGAGGTCAAGATGTTATCTATGACCGTGTTGTATTCACGATCCTGAAGAGATAGCCAGTGGTGATGTTACCAGGTCAAAAATCATACAGCATAACATTCCCTTTGATATTAAAAGGGAGTGTTTTTTTGATTTCACAGGTACATACGCTGTCAACCACCGCGCTTGTTTACATATGATAGATGAAAGCGATTGCTCATCGAATGTGTCGCTCTAACCGATATTTTTAAGTACAGACAACCCCGGGTTGACAAATAGCGTCCCGCTTCGTAACATCGGGACAATACGAATTTAAAGGATATAAAGGCGGTGGGACGATGCCCGAATGGACTTCTTTTTGTTATGAAGGCAACGATCTTGGCTTAACTTATACCTGTGCTGTAAGTACGTTCAAAGTATGGGCACCTACAGCACAGTTGGTAAATATACTCATTTTTGAAAATGAGGGAGAATATAATGCTCTCGGCAATGTAACCAATCATGAGGATGGTCAGGCGTATGCGATGACACGAGATACAGAAGGTATCTGGCAACTTACGCTTTCGGGTGACTGGGCAGGACACTTTTATATGTATCACATCGTTCATGAGGATCAGCGGGTAGAAGTCGCACCAGACCCTTATGCCAAAGCGGTTACAGCCAATGGACAGCGGACGGCGATCATTGACCTGGAGACAACCGATCCTGAGGGTTGGGATCAGGATGTGAAGCCCTCTTTTGTACATCCGGTTGATGCAATCATCTACGAACTTCATGTACGAGATTTTTCTTCTGATCCGCAGGCCGAACTGCCGTACAAAGGCAAATATCTGGCTTTTACAGCTACTGGACTTACGGATGGGGCGGGCAACCGAATCGGCATCGATCATCTGGCTGAACTCGGGATTACCCATGTACATCTCCTACCTGTAGCCGATTACCAAACGGTAAATGAGCTTGCAGCAGCGAACGCCGACACAACGGTCAAAACTCCATATAACTGGGGCTATGATCCGCAGCATTACAATGTTCCTGAAGGTTCATATGCGACGAATCCGCGGGACCCTGCTGTTCGCATCCGGGAATTCAAATCGATGATCCAGTCGCTGCACAGACAAGGCATCCGTGTTGTCCTTGATGTCGTCTACAACCATACCTACAGCGTGGAGAAAGGCCCTTTTGAACGGATCGTTCCAGGTTATTTTTACCGTTATTATGAGGATGGTACCCTCAGCAATGGTTCGGGTGTAGGCAATGAATTGGCGACAGAGCGCCCCATGGTACGAAAATATATTCTGGATTCCTTGCGCTTTTGGGCTGAGGAATATCATATCGATGGATTCCGGTTTGATCTGATGGCCTTGATCGATCAGGACACCATGAGTGAACTCACTCGTGAGTTAAGAGAGCAGATTGATCCTGCCTTTCTGATCTATGGAGAGCCGTGGATGGGAGGCGACTCGCCGCTGGATCGTCAAACACTCAAAGGAACGCAGAGGGACAAGGGATTTGCGGTATTCAATGACCATTTTCGCAGTGCCATTAAAGGGGACAGTGACGGCAGCAGCAGAGGATTCATCACGGGAGCCGGAGGTCAGGAGTATGAGATTGGCAAAGGGGTTGCGGGAGCACTGGATGACTTCGCCTCTTCCCCGGCAGAAACCGTTAATTATGTAACAGCTCATGATAATCTTAATCTGTGGGACAAAATCGCAACATCCCTCCATCTTCGCCATGATTTGGGCTTTCCCGTATGGAAAGACGGACAGCCCGTGGAGGGGGGGAGTGCCGAATCTGCGGTTAAAGCCGCCAATCCATATCGATATGTAGATGAAACGCATGTGATGCATAATGAATTGGTTCGCCGCTCGCTGCTGTCATCGGGCATACTACTCACTTCACAGGGAATACCATTTCTGCATGCCGGGGATGAGATGTTAAGATCCAAGATCGGGGATCATAACAGTTATCGAAGCGGTGATGCGGTAAATACGATTACTTGGGCAAATAAAGCCCGCTTCAGACCTGTATTCGATTATTATCGCGGGTTGATCCACTTGCGGCGTACCCATCCAGCGTTTCGCATGACGGAGGCGGAACAGGTTCGTAGACATCTTCGCTTCATTCGGATGGACGGAAATGTCGTCGCTTATATGCTGGAGCATGGGGCCAATGAGGATTCTTGGAATCGAATTATCGTTATTTATAATGGCTCGGATGAATCCCGGTCCATACACTTGGATGAGGGTGAATGGAAGGTTGTCGTGAATCATCATTCGGCCGGAACAGACGTGATTGAGACCGTAACCGGAGAAGTTCAGGTGGAACGGTGGTCGCTCATGGTTTTATATGATGTGGAGCGTGCTGTTGAGACCGATCCTGCTTCGCTGGAGATCGCTCTTCCGCGCCGGGTATTCGCTCCGCAGGAGACTTCTCTGCTGCGAGTTACGGTGAGGGATCATATCGGCAATGTTCTGGAAAATGTACCAATATTGTGGAGATCATCCGATCCAGGTATGGTTGCTATAGAAAAAGATGGTATCATCCACACGTTGAACCGAGGGGAAGTTACGATTACGGCAAGCGTGGGTTCACTTACAACGTCGTGTCACGTTCAGGTAGACGTCCGGTATGCTGAGCGAATCGAAATCGTAGGGGAGCCTGTGCTGTATACCACTCGAATTAGTCGATTTCGTGCGCTCGTGCTGGATCAATACGGGCAGCCACTCACAGATGCCCATATCCGCTGGAATTCTTCTCATTCAGATATAGCGGTCGTAAGTCACGCTGGTATTGTAAGGGCATTAACAACGGGAAAATCGGTGATTAGCGCTGAAGTGGGTAACATTCGGGCAACTTATGCAGTCACGGTTCATAGACATATGTCACGAACCGTGACGATCCGTTACGAGCGAGCGGATCACTGCTACGATGGCTGGGATGTATGGGTGTGGGGAACGGGTATGGAGGACGGAGCCGTTCGGTTGGAGCGGGTAGGCAATATTGCAGAAGCTCGGTTCCGTGTAGCCCCAGGTTTGCATCATCTCGGTTTTATCATCAGGTTGCACGAGTGGGAAGCCAAGGACACTTGCGGAGATCGCTATGTGGATATCGTACCTGAGGATAGTGACGTACAGATTATCGTGCAAAGCGGGTCAGATACGATGCAGATAGTACGGGAAAATCGTGAAACGAATGATCTGAACAGTGCTTAGAACGTGCTGTTCCGTACGCTTATGACAGGGAGTTAAGCTTAACATTTGATAGCATCACCACTCTTGCAGCCGGAAGGAACTCCGGCTGTTTTGGTGTACCCCAAATCAGATGGAATGACAAAAAAAGGTTATAAATATCCAGGTTTATGTTTTAGAAACTGGATCATTGGGGTAAATATAGATATGGCCCAACATATGGTCTCAGAAAAAAGACCGTTTCGGTCTACGAGAGAAGCCGCAGAGCTTGCCAACAAATTCAAAGTAGGGATCCCTTGAAGGAGGATGTTCAATCATGAAATCCAACGGAAAAATGGCTCAACTTACAGCAACGCCAAGAACGGAAAAGAAAGGTGCAGCACTGCGCCTGTTAAGACAAGGTGGACGAGTTCCTGCCGTAGTATACGGACCGGGACAAGAAGGTGCCGCCATACATGTGGATGAAAAAGAAATGCTGAAAGTGGCTCGTACAGGCCGCTCCGAGATGTTTAATCTTAATGTGGAGGGCGGCAAAACCGTGCCCGTCCTGATCAAGGATCAGCAGGAGCGTAACGGCCGTTTGTTACACGTAGACTTTTTGCAGATTTCAAAAAATAAACCTATCAGTGTTAGCGTATCGATTGATTTCCAAGGTACTGCTGCGGGTTCCAAAGCCGGCGGTGTATTCCAGACACAGGAAACGCAACTGGAAGTTGAAGGTTTGCCGGCAGATCTGCCAACATCCATTGCAGTTGACGTCAGTGCTCTGGAAATCGGCGATCGCTTGACGGCAGGCGACATTAAACTGGATAAAGGTTTGACACTTGTTACGTCACCAGACTCCATCGTTGCTTCGGTAATGCCACCGCAGGCTGTTGAAGAGGAACCAACTGCTTCTGCTGAGGAAGCAGCACCGGAATCATCAGAAGAGCAATCCGCAGAAGAATAGGCGAACGTTGGAATCCGGAAGATTCCGCGTAAAGCATGTCCAAGCTCAGTCCACTCCTTGTGGACTGAGCTTTTTTTCGATGATGAAGATGAAGTTAGATAGAAAACGTCCTGAGTAGCTCATTGTTACATAGGAATATTCGAAAAAACATGGCTCATTGGATTCAAGGTCGCATTTGTGGTACAACGTGGAGATAGATGAAAAAGAAAAAAGAAAAGAAAGCAGGTTCCCCATATGTTTGACCCCACTGTGTACGATAATTTAAAAGTAGCCTTTGAGAATTACCTCTATGACCTGGATAATCTAGATGAGAGTATTCACATTACCCATCGCCGGGATCAATTAGAAATGGCAAGCATGTCCCGTGAATTCACCTTACAGTTCTGCCTGAGAGATCATGCTGTCATAACTGCTGAAGTGGTACTGAAAAGCTCGCTGGAAGCAATTGCCGCAGAGATTCTGGAGACGCCAGACAGCCATCCAGGCTGCGCATTGGAACTTCGTTTTGGATTGGTGACGAAGGAACCGGACTCACGTTGTCTCGACATCCAGCAGATGATGCAAGAGAATTGGCCTGATCAGCGGGTAGTGCAGCATATCCACTATATTTTTGGAGAAAATCCGATATCATTCAACGTTTCCGCCAGCGTTTATTTTGAGCGGCACGTGAATGAGGAGCAGATGCACGATATTCCGGCATTATGTGATCATATCGTTCATGTGCTGAATAAATTAGTAACGATGCACGAATAAACATATAAGAGTTTAATAAGTTGAATAGACGTTGTGAGCCTTGTGTCTTTTGAAGAGCAGGGCTTTTTTGTATTTTTTTTAGGTATTTGTATAGGCTTTCAGGCTTAGGAAAATCAAAAATTGGGTTATTAATTTACGCAAGCAAGTAAGAAAAGGTATATTTAGAGAGGGGAAAAGTTCAATTGGACTATAAATAAAAGGTGAAATTGCGAAATGTCATTTGGGACTAAAGATTTATATATGAACTAAAGGAACTAGTTTTCCTTGCCGATAAAATATCGAAGGGGAGAAACTACATGACAGAGAAATTAATTCGTCTGCTGCGTATACTTCAGGCTATACAAGCTAATCCCGGAATCTCTGCGAAAGAATTGGCGCTGAAATGTGGTACAACGGTGCGCACCATTTATCGCGATCTCCGGATTTTGGACAGGGTTGCTCCCATTATGAATGAAGGATATGGAAAAGGTTATCGGTTTATTGGTGAGTTTGCCATGTATCCTTTAGATTTTACCGAACAGGAGGCCATGCTCTTCTGTATGCTTCCGGCCTTAGTTGATACATCGAAATTACCTGTTGAATTCGATTCAGCTTTTGATAAGGTCATATCGGCACATACCAAATTAAAAACAAGGAACAGTGAAATTGTGGAAAATATTGCAGGCATTATTCGGATGGGGATACCTGCTTACCGTGAAGAGGGAAAAGATCCCAACTTGTTAATTCCCATTATCGAAGCGATTTTAGATGGACAGACGATCCAGGCTCATTATCATACGCTCACTGATAACGAAATTACGGTTCGGCATATAGACCCTTATTATCTCGTACCGCGTGACCAACGTTTTTATCTGATAGGATACTGTCATCTACAGCAGAGAGTTCGCTTGTTTCGCATCAGCCGTTTTTTGGATGTTATACGTACTAATACTGTATTTGATATGGGTGACTTCAATATAACCCAATATATGAAAAATACATGGTCTGTTGTCCGAGGGGACGAACATATTCATTTTAAGGTGAGATTTTCTGAAAAAGTTGCCCCCTACATAAAGGAAGAAGAGATGTTTGTTCGTCCGCGCATGACAGATCTTGCGGATGGTGGATTGTTATTTGAAGTAACCCTGAATAGCAGCCGTGAATTCTTACAATGGTTATATCAGTTCGGTCCTGAAGCTGAGGTGCTTGAGCCTCGGGAGTACCGGAGAGAGATACGTAAACAACTTTTAACATGGCTGGAGCACTATGAAGATGAGAAGGCTTTATAGTCATACACCAAGAAATATAGTTTGGAAGAGGAGCATGGGTATGAGTATCAAAATTTTTGCTGCAATGATGGGCTTGGAAAACGATCACGGAGCACAGGCTCTACATGTGGGGGACACACTGTATCTTGTAAAAGACCCGGATAATCGCTTGGATCATCAAGCCATCAAAGTGGTTATCCCCCCAATAGGTGAGGTGGGCTATATCGTTAACCAGACTGGGAAGGTTCCCCATGGCTGTTGGACCGGAGCAGGGTTCTATGATGCTTTCTATCAACAAACCTGTGCCAAAGTGAGATTTATGATGAAGGATATGGTTATTATTGAACTGATTGAAATAACGCATGTTCCTGTATCACAGATAGACTCTATTATTGCGGAATGGCAGTTCCGTGAGAAAGCCTGATCAGGAAAAAAAGGCTCATGGACGGATGAGCCTTGTGTACGCAGCCTCTAAATACAAGGAGGTTCTTGCCCAGCTGAATTGTGCACTCGCAGTTTCACGGCCGCTTTTTCCCATGGATTGCACAAGATCTGGGCAGGTAGCCAGCCGGTACAAGGAAGAAGCGAACTGCTGAGGTTGCTTGTATTCGGATATCAAGTATCCGTTTATTCCCGAGTGGATAATCTCGCGGATACCACCATTATCCGAAGCGATTACAGGAATACCGGAAGCCAAAGCCTCTACATTCACCAGGCCAAACGCCTCATGGTTCTGTGAAGGGCAGACCAGGCAGTCGACACTTCGATAGAGCTGATCGATCTGCTCATGATTCATCTGCCCCAGAAAGGCTGCATATACGTTATGTTTCTGTGTCAGTTTACGTAGTGAACGCACATATCCTGGAGGGCCCTTGCCTGCAATGACCAGCTGAACAGGTACCTGCTTCTGTACGAAAGCAACCGCGCGAATGAGAACATCGACTCCTTTGCCAGGAATGACTCTTCCTGCGTACAGGACAGTGAAACCTTCAGTGATTCCAAATCTTTCACGCAAGCGAAGCCGCTCCTCACTGCTGGAGAGCGGCCGGAATCGTTCAAGATCAGTACCTAGTGGTACAACGTTCAACCGTTTCTTTACGGCAGGAAAACGGCGGCTGAGTCTGTGTTTTAACGATTGGCTGTTCACAGCAATACAATCGGCCTTTTTTAGCATAGCCAGCTTCCGGGGGCCGGGCTGAGCGAAAGTAAGTGAGTGGAGGTAAAGGACAACAGGTGTTTGAGGAAAAGCCTGTTTAATAACCGCCATGCTGTAAGGTCTGTTATCCACTTGAATGACATCAACATCGATTGTCCGTAGCAAACGAATGGCAGCGCCTGTGTAGCCTGCAACACTTGATACGGGGATTCGATGAATTGTAATATGTTCAATCTGTTCAAGCGCTGGTAAACCATGTATTGCACGACTTATAACGGTTACCTGATGACGGCGGGCAAGTTCGTGTGCAATACCTAGTATACAGATTTCCACGGAACCATTGCCGGGCAGAGGCAATTTTTCCGGTGCAATCAGGACTATTTTCATGAAACCGCTCCTCCTTGTCCGACATCAGTAATGCCCCATTTCAAGCATTGTATGTTAGAGAAGGAGTTTTGGCTCCTGTGTGACGTATATATATTGGTTCATCAGATAGTTCATGGAATATTCTACTGCCAGGCTAGATGAGGATCGAGACTGCTTTTGTGATATACTGTACAGGATACAATTGCATAGAATCAGGAGGAAGATGATGTTACGTTCAATGCTGGGTCGTTTCCGGCTAATGTTATGGTTACAAGGGATTTCATATGTATTGTTGTTATTTGTTGCCTTTCCCCTTCGCGATGCGGGGATTATGCCTCAGGCGGTTACTTGGTTTGGCAACCTGTATGGTTTTCTATTCCTGATGTACCTTTTGTTTATGGTGTCTTTATATACGGTTCAGAAGTGGCGTCTGCGCCGTCCCATTGCGCTGTTCTTCATTTCTTTTATACCGCTGGGCAATATGATTTACGATTTTTTTGTATTTCGAAAAATAGCCCGTGAATCCGTAAATAAAGCTTGACTTTATTTTATGGTATGAAATATGATGGTTACAGGTTATTCATCGGTATCAACTAAAACTACATATTCCTGTTAAAGGGGAGTAGCTTTTACAGTAAAGTCGTCAATTCGGGATTTCATCCCCGGCTTTATTGGCAGCAATTTGTTGTTAGCGAGACCTTTACCAAGTATTCATGCTCGGTAAAGGTCTCTTTTTGTGGTTAAAAAAGGATCTTTACCAGTAATGGTAAAGATCCTTTTTTTTGTACATCATAAGCATATTAAGGAGGAGTTAATGTTGGAACCAGCACTATTATTAGAATATGGGTGGGTACTTTTAGTCTTGGTTGTTCTTGAAGGACTGCTGGCAGCAGATAATGCCCTGGTACTCGCAATTATGGTTAAACATTTGCCTGAGGAAAAGCGTAAAAAAGCTTTATTTTATGGTCTGATGGGTGCATTTATTTTCCGTCTCGGGTCGTTGTTCCTGATCTCATTCCTCGTGGATGTGTGGCAGGTCCAAGCGATCGGGGCACTGTACCTTCTGTACATCTCGATAAACCATATCGTCAAGAAGGTGTTGAGTGGCCGAAATAAAACAGATGAAGCAGCTGACGATGCCCCCAAAAAACCGAAGAAACAATCCGGTTTCTGGATGACCGTATTTAAGGTTGAAGTCGCGGACATTGCTTTTGCAGTAGACTCGATATTAGCAGCGGTTGCTCTGGCGGTCGCTTTGCCTCCAAGCGGCTTGCCGCCAATTGGCGGTCTGGATGGCGGACAGTTCATTGTCATCTTCCTCGGCGGTTTTATCGGGCTTGTCATCATGCGTTTCGCAGCATCATTCTTCGTGAAATTACTGCATTCCCGTCCGGGTCTTGAAGTTGCTGCTTTTGTGATTGTAGGTTGGGTAGGGGTCAAATTGTCCGTAATCACGCTTGCGCATCCTTCATTGGCTGTTCTGGATGAGCATTTCCCGGAAAATAAAATATGGAAGTTTGGTTTCTATATTGTATTAATCACGATTGCTCTGTGTGGTTGGTTCCTTTCATCCAAAGTGCCAGAAAAGGAAGATGAGAATCCTGTGGAAGAACTGCAGGAGCAGGCTAAGCTCTAAGGATTCAAGATTAGAATGCTATCCGGCAATATGACAGGATACAGCAGTGAATAACCGTTAAAAAGTAAAAAAACAGGAGGTTGTCCCCGGACAACCTCCTGTTTTGTCTAAATCGTTATAACGTTTGCCTGCTTTAATTTCCAAGAAAAGGGTTGACATTATAAAAGATGTACCCTTAATATATACATATCAATTAAGAAGGGAGGCCGAGAGACATGACGTTAGGTTATGAATTGAATCCAGGACACAGAAGCATTGACACAATTGTATATCCGGCTCATCGTCTTTTTGGCCTCATACGGTCGACATAAGAGAACGGGCATATTGTTTGTAGATCACAACTGAGCGTAACATGTGATGTCTATAAGTAATATGCGTTCTTCGCGATATCAAGCGATGGATGACATACACAAATTCCGTTTTGTGTTGTTATCCTTTATTGTCATGTAGTAGAAGCCATGGGCGATGAGTCCATGGCTTTTTCTATATTTTTATAAAACAGCAGCAAACCGAATTTGCTGAACGACTAGGAAGGAATTACACTTATATATGAATAACAAAAGGAATGGTTTTGAAAGCTTGAACGAAATGACCGGGGGTTATCGCCATCAAGTTAAATTACCAGCGGGAGAACTTACCGTGTATGCAGCACAGCAACTATTTTCTTCTCTGGACTACAAAGTATTTGAGATGGCTAACAACAATTTGCAAATCCCGGGCATTTCTTATATGGGGTATACCCCGGACGTACATGTGGGTGTGGGAACTTGTATCGGAACAACGGCGGTATGGGAGGCACAGGGCGGATATGTATCTCCTTCCATCGTGGGCAGTGATATCGGCTGTGGTATGCGGGTACATCTGACCAATCTGCATAAGGATGATCTGAAGGAAGTAAAGCTGCGTCGTAAATTGGTTAAAGCGATTGAAAAGGTGCTTCCAATGGAGGCCAGCCAGCGGGGGCATTTCTCTGATATAAGATTAGAGCACATTGTACGCAAAGGGCTGCATGGATTGCCGAAGAAATATATTCCCGACAGCTACACACCGAAGAAATCCACTTCACTGACTCATGTGGAGAGCAGTAAGTTTACGTATGACGAGAATGTCTTAAACCTTGTCCCGGATATGACCTGGCATCGTTCGCATCGTCAGCTTGGCACACTGGGTGGCGGGAATCACTTTGCCGAGATCCAGTCCATTGAGATTGCAGAGGAGAATCGTGAAGTGGCCGAGGCTTGGGGGCTTTACGATGGACAGATTGCCGTGATGATCCATTCCGGTTCAAGGGCATGGGGCGGGCAAGTGAGCCAGACAAGTTCGGCTGCGATCGCCAAAGTCATGCAGCGGCTTGGGCTAGGCACTTCTGATCCCCGATTGGTATTTGCCCCGCTGGAGCATGCGGAAGGTCGTCATTACGTTAACATGATGTACTCTGCTTTGAATTATGCTGTAGTGAATCGCCATCTCATCGCCTATGCGATTCGGGAGGCATTCCAGGACATATTTGGGCCAAAATGTGAATTCCGCACACTGTACGACCTGATGCACAATTACGCTTGGGAAGAATCTCATGCAGAGCGAGGTTCCGTGTTTGTACACCGGAAAGGAGCAACCCGGGCATTGCCTGCGGGTCACCAGGATAATCCCAAGCCTTACATGGCTACGGGCCATCCTGCACTGATTCCCGGTTCGATGGGTACGGCTTCGTATATCATGGTCGGTCAACCTGAAGGAGCAGACAACTATTATTCCATTTGTCATGGTGCAGGTCGGGTACGATCACGTACAGCAACGAAACGTTTGGTGACCGTTGAAGATTTTGCTGCCGCACTGGGTGTGGGGACGGCGGACGAGATTGTCGTGAACCAGCGATCCCTCGAATCCATTATTGATGAATCACCTCAGGCGTACAAAAACGTCGATGAAATTATAGATAGTGTTACCGGTGCCGGACTGGCCCGAGTGGTAGCCAAATGTAAACCGCTTGCTGCGGTAAAGGGAGCGAAATGATGAACGATAACGAAAAACAGATAAGTCCAATGCGGGCAGTCTATGCCTATGATGAACAACATGACACGCGAATCCGGGTAGAAGGGTATGCGGTCTATTCCAGACTGATTCGCGGGATTGGGGAGGCACTCCTGCAACGGTATGGCGTGCAATATAAGTTGTATTCAAGCTCTGACCCCAACAACGAATATTGGGAACTGCTGCGGGAAGACTTGCAAAATGGCAGTAACGAAGTTGAGCTGGTAGCCCGTATATTTGAGGATCTTGAACTGCAGACTCTGCATTATGATGATGATGGAGATGTGCCTACATATGGTGTGCACTATTCCATCCGTAACAACGTATTTGCTTATCCGAAATGGGGCGTAGCACTGGTGCGGGTACCTTTTTTTCGGGAGAACGGCATCTACAGTGAGGACTTTGTGTTTGCGGTAGGGGATGAAGAGATGAAGCAGTTTCTGGGAAGTGTCCGGGAACGCGAGCGTCAGCAAAATATGAAAAAAGTAACAGTTTACACGGATGCCCGTAACGGCAGTGATCGTCATGTGGAGTCGATAACCCGTTCGGTGAGCAGAGAAGATGTGGTTCTCTCTGCACAAATTAAGCAGGATATTTTCCGTTCGCTGGACCAGTTCTTTGAAGCGGATCGTTCCTTTTACCGGGATTACGATATCCCTTACAAACGTGGAATTCTGCTCTACGGACATCCAGGAAACGGAAAAACAACACTGGTGAAATCGATAGCAGGCAGTATTCCTGGCCCAGCTGCGTACTGGCAAATTACCGAATACACCAACAGTGAGTCGGTGCGTGAAGTGTTTGATGCAGCCAAACGGCTGGCACCGATGGTGCTGATTATCGAAGATATCGACTCGATGCCAGATGAAGTTCGCTCCTTTTTCCTGAACACGCTCGATGGTGCAACGTCCAAAGAAGGTATTTTCTTGATCGGAACCACGAACTATCCCGAGAAAATCGATCCGGGTCTGATGAACCGTGCCGGACGATTCGACCGGGCATATGAGATTCCACTGCCCGATGAAGAGTTGCGCCTGCAATATTTGCGTCAGCGTGGATTCGGTGTGTTTGCAGGTGAAGAAGGAACGATAGAGGCTGCTCGTCTGACGGATACATTCTCGCTTGCACAACTCGGTGAACTGTATGTCAGTGCTGCGCTGGAGTGGCATCAAAATGGTCGGACGGATATTGTTCAAGTCATTCAGTCTATGCGAGGCGAGCTGGACAAAAGCCAGAAACATAATTGGCTTGCACAGCCGGGCAAGGGAAGAGCCGGATTTTATTGATCTAATACACTGATGTCACTCTGATATAAATGCTGAGTTTGCAGTATTGATGCATCTGCCATAAATATAAATTCACCTTCACTGGGTATACTAACCTTGTCTCTGGTAACATACAATGATTTTCGGGAGGTACATATCGCAGCCATGTGCTGATGAGATGCCGGAAACTGACGCGGCCTGTTGTCATGACCTCACGAAACGCCTGTGCAGCAGAGAAGAAAGCATTCTGGACAAAAGGTAATATGCAACAATTTTTATGCCAATTGTTTAAATGTCTTCGGAGCGGTTAATAGTAGTCAGACGCAACAAAAACTTTAAATTAGAGGTGAATGATATGGGTTGGTTATGGTCATTAATTATCGGTGGTATCATTGGTTGGCTCGCAGGTCTGATTGTTGGTCGTGACATCCCGGGCGGTATTATTGGTAATATCGTTGCTGGTTTTATCGGTGGATGGTTAGGCGGAGTCATTCTTGGAGACATGGGTCCTGAAATGGGCGGATTCCACATTGTACCGGCATTGATTGGTGCGATTGTGCTTGTAGCGATTGTCAGCTTGATCTTCCGTTCGATGGGACGAAGCCGCGGGTAACATAAGCCGAGCGAAGTTTTCCATTACGAACAACGGTTGGTTAGGTTAACTATTCGAAATATCTAAAATGAGTGCTTCCAAGTGAAGCTAAATGAAGAGGTTGATGAAGAGCCATTGCGGTGGCTTTCCATCAACCTCTTGTTGTTTTACAATAAAGGAATGAATGCGTGTCTGAGCTAATTGCTTTCATGATATTGTTTTAAACCAGAGGAGCTGAAGGGAATGGAAAAAGCAACGTTTGCCGGCGGATGTTTCTGGTGTATGGTTACCCCGTTTGAGGAACAACCAGGCATCCATGGTATCATATCAGGGTATACAGGCGGTCATGTCGAGAATCCAACATACGAACAGGTCAAGACAGGGGAAACGGGGCATGTGGAAGTGGTGGAGATTACATTTGAACCGGATGTATTTCCTTATGAGCGCTTATTAGAACTGTACTGGCCTCAGATCGATCCGACAGATGACGGTGGACAGTTTCAGGATCGGGGATCACAGTATCGCACTGCGATCTTTGTTCATAATGAACGCCAGCGACAGCTTGCCGAGCAATCCAAGCAGGAGTTGGCGGCCAGTGGCCGTTTCAGTCAACCGATCGTGACCGAAATACGGGAAGCGGTAACCTTTTACCCTGCAGAGGACTATCACCAGGATTACCACAAGAAAAACGAGAAGCATTATAAGGAAGACCGGGCGATGTCCGGAAGAGACGAGTTTATTCATGTGAATTGGAAATAAGACAAGCCGGAAGAGCCCCGCGAGGAGCTTTTCCGGCTTGTCTTATTTCTTAAATATGAAAGCTATGACAGGTATTAGTGACACCGATTATTTAGCCAACGACGACTTGAGAACATACTTCGAAAGGGCTTCACCCTTCATGGAATAGATGACATCGTTCATATAGGTCGAGATACGATCTAATGAAGGAACGGCAGCGCTAACCGTATACACATGTACGTCTTCCAATGTCTGCGGATCAAGGATATAACCCGTTTTGGTAAAATCAAGCTGATATTGCCCATCCTGGGTCCGATCAACATGCATGAGCACAGGCTGCGTATCCTGGAACAAACGCTCCGTTACTTTGCCTTTCATCGTGTATAGCTCCAGCTTCGGCCCAGTTAGAACGGTATATCCGCTGCCTGCCGTCTGAATGTAAGCATCACCCGCGATTGCACGCCCCCATGCGAGTTTGCCATCCGAACCAAATCCCATCAGACGATTGCCTGTGGATTCAAGGTTAGCGCGCATCAGAATGGAACCATCGTCCAGAATTGCCAGAGCTTCTCCGCCGCCATCCCCTTGAGTATTGGCATCTGCCGGGAATTGATAGAAGGACAGGCGGGTTAACGTAGAATCGTAGATTTCGATCTTGGGATTCGCTGCTGGCTGCCAGAAGTTTCCTGACTTCACCTGTTTACTCGCATCCACAACAATCCGTCCATGTCCTGCCTGAAGCACAGAGCCGTTGATTGTTTTCTCGGTCAGCAACTTGCCTTTTTTGTCATAGATCGAGAGGTTTGAGCGCACGGAGCCATTCGCTTGTACACCCTGACTTGTAGCAACTAGCACATTTTCATTATCCATAAGCGAGACGGTTGCAGATGCATTCACGGTTTTCACCCAGTTGGTCTTGCCGGAAGTGTTAAAAGAATATAATTTTTTGCTTTTATCCGAGTATTCCATGTACACGTAAGCCGTACCAGTGTTTGTAAATAAGGAATTAGAATAGGTCGTGTAAGGGCCACTTTTCTCATGGAAAATCGTGCTCCACTTGAGCTGGCCTGTCTTGGCATCCAGCGCTTGTAACGAATCAAGCTGCCAGTCCAGCGTTGTTTTACTGCTCGTTTTCGTTACGGGTTGGGAAGAGTGCACATACACCAGATTTTTGGAAGGTACAGCGTAAATATCCTTAATCATGACATCTTTCTCCGTATTGGCCTCATTTAACATGAGTGAAGAAGAAGTCCATGCCGGTTTAGGCAAGGATTCTGTGGCTGCCGCCGCGTATCCTGTTGTTGTATTCATGTTTAAGAATAGCATGCCGCTAAGCAGAAGAACGGCCCATGTAGTAGACTTGCGTTTTGGGTTGGTATAGGTATGCAAGTGATAAACCACCTTTCGTCTTCGGTCAAAATAACACCGATTGTAGAATTCTACCATTGATTTCTAGTGAAATTCAACCGAACATGCTGTAACCTTTTTGTACATCAAATGTGATAATCCGATGTTAAAAGAGATGTAACAGTTACAGGGAATTCATCTTCTTTAGATGTGCAGTGAAGTTTGATATATTTAGTGCTGTGACACGAGATATACGAAGCAATGAGGACAAGGAGAGCAGACATGATGTGGAGTGAACATATTACCTTATGGGTTATCGTAGGCATCGTTCTGTTATTGCTGCTAACCTGGGTTATTCGCCGGATCATTTATCGCGGGCAGCGGATACGAAGCGAGGCGAACCCTCAGAAAATTACGATTAAGGATATCGATAAAATGGAGGACGGATCGGAGTTTGAATTATATCTCTATAATCTGTTCGAGCAGCTCGGTTATGACGAGGTTCATAAAACGACCAGTAGCAGGGATTTCGGAGCAGACCTCATTTTTGTAGACAGACTGGGAAGACGCAGTGTGGTACAGGCCAAACGATACGGTGCGAATCATCCTGTTGGTCTTAGCGCGGTACAGGAGATCTATACATCAATGCGTTATTATGAGGCGGATCGATCCATTGTGCTGACATCTGCCCGATACACGGATGCATGCCGCACGCTGGCTGCGGTGAATGAGGTGAAGCTGCTGGACCGAGAAGACTTGATCGATCTGATCGCGCTGTATAAGTCGCGAAGACTGGACAAAGCAATGGAATTGATCGAAGAGCATGACCACGAACCGATAGAGACGTGGCAGTCTCGGCGCAAGCGTACTTGATGTCGGACGGGCGGGGCTTGGAGCACGGAGCTGGAGGGTTGCTTTTCAAAAATACGGATGTATAAATGAGTTCGGGCTGGCTGCACCTTCACATGTATCGTTACACATGATATATTGAACGTATATCAAATGAAGGAGTGTGTTCATCATTATGGCACGTACACAGACACAAAAAGCATTACGTAAAGCAACACGATCAGGACAATGGACTCCCGAGCAAAGCCGAAGAGTGAATGGAAATTATGGGGCATTATCGCAGCATGTTCGCCTGACACCAACCAAGCAGGAAAAATTGCAAAAAGTCAAACACAAGAAGCAGATCATCCAGGATGGTGGTGCTTCTTTTTATTTTGTCTTCGAGCGGAGTATGTCAGGAAAAGAGGCTGGGTGAATGAATAAAGAAAACGAATGGATGATAAAAGATACGAATGGATGATAGAAGATGAGGATTGAGTGGAAGACGCGTGAAAAATAAAAAAAGGAGAAGCGCTGCAGCTCCTCCCTAAAAGCCAAACCAGATCAAATTCTATGACTGAACGAGATGGGGTACTTCCACGTTGGGATCCACATCGGCCTCATAATCAACGCCATCCGTTTCAAAACCGAACAGTTGGAAGAACTCGCGGCGGTAACCTTCAAGATCGGACAGGTCATAGATATTCTCGGTGGTCAGCTCGTTCCAGATCTTCGCTACTTCCTCCTGCACGTCTGCTCTCATCTCCCAATCATCGATCCGAATGCGACCTTGCTCGTCTGTTGGCACTTCACCTCCAGCGTACAGGCGATCCGCAAACAGCCGTTGCAGCTGTTCGATGCATCCTTCATGCAATCCTTTTTCTTTCATTACTTTGTACAACGCAGAAATATACAGTGGCACAACTGGAATGGCAGAGCTGGATTGGGTCACGAGTGCTTTGGCTACGGTAACGTAAGCACGTCCACCTTTGGCGCTCAGTTGTTCATGCATTTTGCGCGCCGTTGCTTCCAGATGATCCTTCGCTTGACCAATGGAGCCTTCACGATAAATTGCGTGTGTCAGCTCAGGGCCGATGTAAGAGAAGGCAATCGTTGTTGCATGGTCTGCGAGTACGCCGCCTTGTTGCAAGGCATCCATCCACAGTTCCCAGTCTTCGCCGCCCATCACGTTGACGGTCTGACGAATCTCTTCTTCTGTAGCTGTTTCGAGAGTAACTGAAGTGATTTCGCCCGTATGGAAATTGACCGTTTTGTTCGTATACGGCTGTGCAATCGGCTTCAGCACCGAATTGAACACCTCACCTGTATTGGGATCAGTACGGCGTGCCGAAGCGACGCTGTAAACGACCAGATCCACCTGACCGAATTCGCTGCGAATCAGCTCAACGGCCTTCTCACGAGTTTCATTGGCAAAAGCATCACCGGTAATGCTGTAGGATTTCAGGCCTGCTTCATCCGCAGCCTTCTCGAATGCAGCCGAATTGTACCATCCAGCGGAAGCTGTCCGTTTCTCGGTTGAGCTGGACGGACGGTAAATGCCGATAGTGTTCGCTCCAGCTCCAAAAGCAGAGACAACTCGCGAAGCCAGTCCATAACCTGTAGATGCGCCAATGACGAGCACGTTGCGAGGCCCTTGAATTGCGGGTTGAGATTTTACATAATCAATCTGCTCTTGGACTTGTGCCGCACAGCCGACAGGATGGGAAGTTGTACAGATAAAACCACGTGTTCTTGGTTTAATAATCATTATAGTGGCACCCTTTCGTGTTCAATTCATGTTGAAATTCAGTTGATTCATCATACGGCTTTCGTATATTGTACGTATACATCTCCCCTATTGTAAAACAATTACGTTCGAAACGGAAACCGTTTCGGTCATTTTTGCAGGAAGTGTGGGATTAGGGTGGCAATTTTGCTTTCATTTTGGGAAGATAATGATAGAATGACTCGTGATCATGAAAGGATAGACCTTTAATGTTGAAAGAACGAATCGAGTTTTTGAGCAAACGCAAAGAAATCTCACGTAAAGACCTTGTGGAAGGTCTGGTTACGCAGGCGCATTTTGCAAACATTCTGGCGGAGCGTTATCCACTCCCAGAAGATTTGGCCGAGGGTATTGCCAAAAGGTTGGGCGTAAGTTCCGCCTATCTGTTGCAAACGGCAGTGCAAGATGAGCAGACATTGGCACGAGCAGAAGCGATTTTTGCTCAGATGTCGGTGCCGGCCTCTTCGATTCCGGAGGAAACGGTACATGCACTGGAGGATCGGGATGATTCGCTTACTGTGGAGCTGACGACAGCTCTAATGAAGGCAGTGTACTATCAACAGTTAAATGATGCCGATGCGCATGAATATATTCATACTTCGTATCTGAATTTTTATTTGGAGAAGTACGGCCGCCCGGATGATGTACAGCTACCGCGGCCGCTCACGAAGGCTTTACTTTTTTATAAAATCCAATATTACCGATCCAAGCTGGCATTTGTGGATGTGCTAACTCATGTGACAAGACTGAGCAGCCTGACAGAGCCGGGAAGTGAACTGTGGCTGTCTATACAAAATATCCAGCTGGAGGCGTATATCCAGACCCGGCAGTATGAGGAAGCGAAGCGCACATTTGAGCAGACGATGAAACATGTGTACGATCAACGGTTGTTCCATCGTTTGTCCGGACTATATGTGGCATACAGCGGTTATTGTTTTACGATGGGACTGGTGCAGGAAGCTTTATCTGCATTGTCGATGGCAGAAGCAAATCTCGTATATGCGGGGAATCAGGGAGATCTGGTGACCGCGATTGCGAACAATCGAATTGTCATGTTAACGATGTCAGGTGAACTGGATCAGGCTCAGACTGAGATTGAACGTTTCGCGGCTCGGCTTGGTGCTGAACCGGAGGAGACCCAGCAGGCAATGAAGCCGCTGCTCTGGGTGTACCGCTGCGAGGTTGCATCGGCCCGAAAAAACTGGGGCATGCTGGCGCAAAGTGTCGATCAGTTGCTCGGTTGTGCTGTAACGGAGGATCAGCGGATGAACGCTGTCTTTTACCAAAGTCAGCTGGCTCTCGCGCATGGGGAACAGGATACATTTTTGAACCATGCTCAAGCTTGCCTGTCTTACTTTGAATCAGTCCAGCAGTCGATGCGTTTGGAGTCCTTATACGAAGGGTTGGCTGTGGTGAGTGAGGATCAGCGTCGGTACAAGGAAGCGGCAGCATATTATCGCAAGCTGGTGTATTTGCTGCGGAAGTCACAATGAAGGTAGGGAGATGCAGAGTAGGAAGCAGGGGAGCAAATAAGGGAGTAAGTGAGTAGGAGAGTAAAGGAGTAAGGGAGTAAGGGAGTAGGAGAGTAAGGGAGTAAGAGAGTAAGGGAGTAAGAGAGTAAGGGAGTAAGAGAGTAAGAGAGTAAGGGAGTAAGGGAGTAAGGGAGTAAGGGAGTAGGAGAGTAAGGGAGTAAGAGAGTAAGGGAGTAAGGGAGTAGGAGAGTAAAGGAGTAAGAGAGTAAAGGAGTAAGAGAGTAAGGGAGTAAGGGAGTAGGAGAGTAAGGGAGTAGGAGAGTAAGGGAGTAAGAGAGTAAGGGAGTAGGAGAGTAAAGGAGTAAGAGAGTAAGAGAGTAAGGGAGTAAGAGAGTAAAGGAGTAAGTAAGTAAGTATTTTTAGCCCGTGCAATGGGAAGTTAGTCTCTCGGCGAGTCTTTTTTTCTAACGATCTCCAGAGACGTTATTTAGGCGATTTTTCATGTTTTTATTTTCTAACGATCTCAGGAGAGCTATTTCGGAGAATTGATGCAAAAATGGACGTTTATCTGGGGGGGGCAGCAAAATAAGCTTTCTGGTGATCGTTACAATTCCAGATAGCCTTATATCTCTCAAATAAGCTCATCTGTGATCGTTAGAAAGAAATAGGTTGTGTGGCGGCGGCTTACTCCTGGAAAAGCATAAATAGTTTATATGCATTTTGACAAACAGTGAATTCTTCATATACTTATGCTTACGCTTTGTTCAGTAAGGTACACACAAGGGACATGTGCCTGGAAAGGTGCGGGGCAGGCTCGATATATGTTTGAAAAATGTATGTATGCTTTATGTGTGTATGTATGTGAGTATATGTGTGTACTGTATATGTATATGTTTGGTTTTATATATGTATTTATCTATATGTATTTATTCTCATATATAATGCTAGTATGCTCTTGTACATATTTGCGTATCCATCTAAAAATGGATATTTGACCGCTCTTGGTAACGGTATTTTATGCATTCAAGAGGGCAATGTTACAAAAATAAAAGGCTCAGTGCTCATTGAGGCAGGGAGAACGTTCTTTTTTATTGTGAAAACCAGGCATGAGGACAAATAAACCGATCGTGTTGTGTCTGTAACAGACGCTTTTTGCTGGTTTTTTTGTATGTGTCCAGATGTGTATTCAATACATTCATGTTGTGTTTATAATTAATCATAGCCAATAAAAAAACAAACGAGGTGTTTGATATGATGGGATGGTTTAAACGTAAAAACAAACCGGAAGATGCTGTTGCCAAAGCGGATCGTGTGATGAACAAAGGGCTCACAGGCATGATGATGAAAGGTTTTGTGCCGAAAGAGCATCGGGATGCGATTAATCAAAGTTTGGACTCTGCTAAACAGGCGCAGCTGGCTGCCAGCGGTTCGTTGCCTCTGACGGCGACTGGAACAGTGCTCAGTGTAACGGATACAGGGAAATTGATTAATTTTGATCCGATTGTGGTGCTTGTGCTTGAGGTGACTGAAACGAGCGGCCGTACCTATCAGCGCACGATGGAAACACTGGTGTCCAAGCTGCAGATTCCGCGTGCTGGTGATCGCGTTGGTTTGGGGCAGAATCCGGCCAATCCTTCTGAACTGATCTATATGGGACTTCTGTCCGTTTAGGTGGCGCGGTAGGACGAAGAGGGTGGTAAGCGGACGTTTTACTAGCAAATAAATAGGGTTTATTTGGAATTATTAGTACTTAAATTACAGATAACAACGAGAAGTGAAGATAGATTAGAATAAAATTAGATAGGGTGATAGAGATGAGTCGTTTTTTTAGAGTAATCGGTTTACTTATGGTATTTGGGACAGGATTTTCCCCGTTCATAGCTCAGTGGCTGTGGGATGATCCGTTTATGGTCATGCAGGCGTGGTGGTTTAAACCGATGCTTTTTGGAGGAATTGGTTTACTGGTCATTTCGTCTATATTCGGTACGAGTTTGGGTCAGCGCAAGATCAAATCGGGATTGCCAGCCGTTGGTGTGATCCAAAGTATTCAACAGACGGGCACCTATATTAATGAACAGCCGGAAGTGAAAATGATGCTCAAGGTGTCTCGCCAAGGCCGGGAAACGTATGATACCGAACTAAGAACGATTGTTCCTTTGACCTCATTATCCCAGTTTCAGCCGGGAGCAATCATTCCGCTGGTCGTTTCCGAGAAGGATGAGCGCAAAGTCGGACTGGATCAGCAAGGAACGGTGTCGCAAGAGCATATGCAGCAACTGTTGAATGAAAAGATGATGCAGCAAGGTATAGCACCGGAAATGGCGGATATTGCGCGTACAGGAGAAAAGGGGCTCGCTAAAATTCTGGACGTTACCCCTATGGGAAGTGCACAGAATGGTAATATCAAGCTTCAGCTTAAACTGAGTATTACGAAGCCCAATGGTGAAACCTTTGAGACGATTACGCAAAAAGAAATCCTGCCCTCCGCGATGTCGCAGGTTCAGCAGGGACACATCATTAACGTATTTTATTCACCGCAGGATCCTTCCAAAGTGGCTCTTGCCCTTCAAGTGCAGGAGCAGCAGCTGAATCAACTCTTCTCGTCCTGATCTGCTCATTTTGAACTTCTTAACTTTAGCATCACTTTAAAAAAAAGCTGTACAAAATGGAACTGTAGCGTTCTCCCGATTCATTTCAAGAAATTATAGCAGAATATTTCGTTCAAGTATGCATACTAGAGTGCCCTCCCCTAAGTCAAAGCGACGATGAACGGGAGAGCGCTCTTTCTTTATGCCTCTATAAGCAAGTTAAGAACGGGTGCTTGAAGGAGAGCGCATCAGCATTTCCCGGAAAGAGTGAAAAAGAGGCTGGGCGTAGGCTTCAAGCTGATTCCGGCTAGTTTGTCCCTCTTCGGTTAATATATCATGATCGAACCATACGACAGCATAATCCTTATCATCATTTGGTTTACTCGTATCCCAGCAGACAGGCCCCGCATGATCTTCATAGGAGGCAAATGGAATATATCCCGCCTTAATCAGTGATTCCGATGATGACCAAAGGTTACGTAATTCCCGCAGAGGGTAATCAGAGGGTAGATTCGGCAATTCGATTATAAATCCCTCATAACGAAGATAGACATTTAGAACGTATCGGCTGCTCAGATAGGCCATATAGAGCGGAGGCAGAGAAAAAGATGAGCTATACGTATCCGAGCCAGGTTTAATATAACTAGCAGCTAATTCGTTAATCTGTTCTACCGTAACCTCAGAGTCCAGCATTATCCAGCGAACCCATCCTTCTTCTTCCACCTCGCCATCCTGCATATCCGCAGGCACGCCATAGTCCTCTTCTTCCATTTTGGCGGGATGCGACATTAGAATATCCCGATAAGGGGAGTCGAAATATGTGTCAAGCCAGCTTTTGATGAAAAGTCGATCTCGTTCCAGCACCTCGTTGTCAATCAAAGTAGTCACAACCCTTCAAGGTTCATATTTAAACAATGCCGATGCGCATGCGATAAGAGAACAGCACTTCTTTTGAACTCCCTGCAAAAACAAGCTCCGCCTGACGCCTGAAATCATCCGCCATATCCTTCAATTCCATGGCGCCCAGCTTCAGAGCTGTCTGAAGCCCGCCTTGGCTCAGAGCCAGATTGGCATAACGCTCGGCTGTGAACAGTTCGCGATGATGGAACACGATTTCCCGGTTGTAACGGAACAGTCCGGATTGCTGGATCTGCTGTAAATGGCCTTCTTTGCTCCATTTATGTGCTTGTTGCTCCGGACTCGATAGACGTGAAGCAAGTTCATCCGCTGTGCTCACGAGTTGCTGGTATGCTGCTTCAAGCTGCCAGTCCAATACAGGCGGCCAGTCACAGTCGTAGGCGGCGAAAATGCCACCTGGACGCAGCACCCGTGCGAATTCACGTAAAGTGGATTCCGGCTCCATCCAGTGAAACGACTGGGAGCACGTCAAAATATCTACGCTGTCATCCGGCAAGCCGAGGTCATGGGACATGCCTGGCGCGAAGCGAAGCTGATCCGGTTTGCCTGCGGCTTCCCATTTCGCAATACCCACAGAACGCATATCCTCACTCGGTTCCACGCCAATCACTCGCTCGGCATGATCCAGCCAGATCCAGGTGGACAAACCGCTACCGCAGCCAACATCAGCCACGAATCGTGGTTTCTTGCCCAGATAATGAGTTAGAATATCAACGACTTCACGGGGAGCAGAAGGTCTATTTTGATCATACAGTGTGCCAAATCCTTTAAAGCGTTCCACGTTATTATGTCTGAGCTGTTGATTCATGTGTGTGCCTCCCAACATCGTTGAATTCCTGTCGATTCTAATTTTAGGTTAAATGATATAGATGCATGCTATATTGTAACATCATCCTCTGTGATCTGCCCATCATCTTCCAGTAGATGTGCGAGGGCATCCTGATGTCTGCGAAGCAGTTCCCTGCGTACCGTCTTAGGTGTGACTACGGTTACTTTTGAGCCAAAAGACATTAGAAAGGAATACAGTTGTTCACCCTCATCAATTGGAATAGAAACCCTAAGCTTCCCGTCCGGCTCTTGCTGAATCATAGCGGGATCAAGCAGGTCGTAAACACGATAGGCAGTCGTTTGTTCAAACAGAAGTTCGATCGGAAGCTCTTTCTCAGGCGGTTGATTAGAATGTGTATCAGCATCTTTGTTTTTAGCATGATGTAGATCTTCCTTGATGATCTCTTCCCCGGCATCCTCCGCTATGGATGTCACCGTGCGCTCATATGGGCCGGGAACAAAGCGAAGTTTCGTAATCCGTTTAATTTTGTATGTGACAAAGGTATTAAGCGAATCGGATGAATTGGATGTCACAGGCTGGGATTGTTTCAGACCCTTGAAGTACCATGTGTTGTTCTTAAAAATCAACTTCACGGGCAGCGCTGTTTCCTCACTCGCTTTTCCGTTGGAATCGATATAGTGAAACGAGAGAAGCTGGCTGGCGAATATCGCCTGCTTTACTTGATTAAACAGCTGCATTTCTTGCTCGGGAATACTGCTCCATGAAGAATACTCAAATTCAATCCAGTCCAGTTTGTGATCAAAAAGGGTCGTTAACCTGCCCAGCATACGGGCACTGTTCAGATGAGGAATGGCACTGACGCTGTACAAGCCCAGCAAAATTTCATTCTGTTCATCTTCGCTCAGCAGAGACTTGTCCATCACATAGTGATCCATTAGATGGATGCCGCCGTGTTTGCCCGTTGTGGTATAGACGGGGATACCTGCCGCACTCAGGCGGTCAATGTCCCGGTATACCGTGCGAACCGAAATTTCGAACAGGCGCGCAAGTTCGGGAGCGGTTGTTTTCTTTTTTTCCAGCAACAGCAACAACATTCGGAATAATCGGTTATGTTCCATGACCAAATTATATCATGACAACCCTTGTCAGGGTATGGGTGTTACACTTGGACTATAACGTTATAGTTCTCAACGTATTTCAGTGGATTGAAGATCAGAGACTTGCTCTAGTAGCGGTCAACATCAGAGGAGGAACACATCATGAAAATGAAAGACGGATTCTTTTGGGGCGGCGCAACGGCTGCCAATCAGTTTGAAGGCGGATGGAATCGGGACGGCAAAGGGCCGAGCACATCGGATATGATGACAGGCGGAACACATACCACGCCGCGTCGAATTACACCTGTACTGGAAGAGGGCACTTATTATCCGAGCCATGAAGCGGTTGATTTTTATGGACATTATAAAGAGGACATTGCCATGATGGCCGAGATGGGTTTCAAAATGTTCCGCATGTCGATCAACTGGTCCCGCATCTACCCGAATGGTGACGATCTGGAGCCAAACGAAGAGGGTTTGAAGTTCTATGATAACGTCTTTGCCGAGTTGAAAAAATACAACATTGAGCCTCTGGTGACGATCTCCCACTACGAGACCCCCTTCGGCCTGACACAAAAATATAACGGCTGGGCTTCCCGTGAAGTGATCGAGTTTTACATCCGTTATTGTACAACCCTGTTCAACCGTTATAAGGATCAGGTGAAATACTGGCTGACCTTTAATGAAATCAACTGTCTGACGATGCCACTCGGTGCTTATATGGCAGGTGGATTGTTGTTTGAGGGTAAAGAAACATTGACGGACGGAGTCGATCAGCCGCAGACCCGTTTCCAGGCGCTGCACCATCAATTCGTAGCGAGTGCCAAAGCGGTAAAACTGGGACATGAGATCAACCCGGATTTCAAAATCGGCTGTATGGTTGCCTTCATGACGACGTATCCGAATACGTGCAATCCGGATGATATTTTGCTTGCGCAGAAGAAAGATCAACTGTCCAACATGATCTGTGGTGACGTACAGGTTCGGGGAGCATACCCGGGATTTGCAAAACGTTTCTTCGCAGAAGAAGGCATCGAAATTCAAATGCAACCGGAAGATGAGCAGACGTTGCGTGAAGGCTGTGTAGACTTCTACTCCTTCAGTTATTATATGTCTCTTGTGGAAAGTGCAGATGCATCGCTGGATAGAGCAGAAGGAAACTTGCTGGGCGGTATCAAAAATCCGTATCTTGAAGCTTCCGACTGGGGCTGGCAGATCGATCCAAAAGGACTGCGTTACACGCTGAATCATCTGTATGACCGTTATCAGGTGCCATTGATGGTCGTAGAAAATGGTCTCGGTGCTGTCGATGTCGTGCAAGAAGATGGCTCTATTCAGGATGACTACCGGATTGACTATCTGAAAGGTCATATCGAGCAGATGCAAGAAGCAGTTGCGGACGGCGTAGACCTGATTGCCTATACCATGTGGGGCTGCATTGACCTGGTAAGTGCATCGACTGGTGAGATGAAGAAACGTTATGGTTTCATTCATGTCAACAAAGATAATGATGGCAATGGCGATTTGAGCCGCACACCGAAGAAAAGCTTCTACTGGTACAAAGACGTCATTGCTTCCAATGGAGAGAAGTTGTAATTTGAACGAAGCATGTTCCATAGGATTGTGTCCCATCATAAATGTAAAAAACGCTCATTCCTGTGTTCAGGAATGAGCGTTTTTTGGCCTTGTGTTAGACTGAATGGGCAGAAAAAGAGTGAAACAACAGTCTCTTTATCTTCAAAAGGCATATCAGGCGAGCATCGCTGTAGATTAAGCGAAACTTTTGGCTTGTAACTGAGACAGCCGCTGCAGATATCGTCTGTAGAACCAGATGCAGGTAGATAACCAGCACCCACTCAGAAAGTAACCGCCAACGATGTCACTAGGATAATGTACACCCAGATAGATCCGGCTAATACCGATCATCAGAATAAAGCCTGCACTCGCTACAATCATACATACACGCCCCGTAAAACTCGGGATATGCTTCCAGATGAGAAAAGCAAGTCCGCCATATAAGCTGAATGCAGCCATGGAGTGCCCGCTCGGGAAGCTGTATCCACTCACTTCGATAATGCGATTGATAGTCGGACGTGCCCGCTGAAATACAAGCTTGAGTAAAGCATTTAACACGGTTGAGCCGATCAGCACGCTGGCAAGAAAGAGCAGTTCGCGTTTGTGCCGCAGGAAAACATAGAGGATCAGCATGACAACGACCGTAATAACAACCACCTGAAGTTCGCTGCCAATCCAGGTGAAAAATTGCATGAATCGAGTCATGCCAGGCGATTCCATGCCTTGAATCCAATTGATTAGCACTGCATCAAAGCGGTGAATCTGATTATCGCTGATGGAGAGTGCAATCGTGATAAAAGCGAGCAAGCATAACGCTGCAACCAGCAGCGGAATCGAGATTTTTTTCATGTAATTGTGTTTCAAATGTTGAGTTCCTCCGTGATGTATGATGTCTTTAACATAGTGTTAACATTCTACAATAAAACAAACAAAAACGAAAATGGAGTGTTAATTCAGATAAAGGAAGTTTAACGGGGAACTCAAAGGGGAGGCGAAAGGATGAGAATAATCATCACAGCCGTATTGGTTCTGATATTGTGTGCAACAAGTGTGATCGTTTGGCCGGGGGAGCGGGCATACGCGTGCAGTTGTGTGGAATCCAGTGTCCAGGAAAAGCTTGAAACGTATACCGCGGTATTTACGGGAAAAGTGGTTGAGATCAGTGGGCCTTCTATATTCAGCAACGAGAAGAACAAGAAGTACACGCTGGATGTGGACACGGCATGGAAAGGTGTAGACGCCAAACAAATGACCGTCCTGATCAGTAATCTGGGAGAGGGCGCTTGTGGAACAACGTTGACCAAAGATCTATCCTATCTAATCTTTGCTAATCAGAATGATAAGGATGGTAAGCTGCACAGCAGTCTATGCAGCGGTAATCTACAACTGGAACAGGCGGGAGAGGCGATAAATATGCTGGGTAAGGGTACTCCTGTAAGCCCGGATGACTTCAGGAATAGCGGTGGATATCGCAATCCGTGGATGATCGTGCTTTATGGCGGAGGGACGGTTGGATTACTTGTACTTTTAGGTGGCTGGCTGCGGAGAAGGAAGCGGCTGAGAATCTAATGGGGTAGCATTGTCTATGGTATCACTATGCCCATCATAGTTAGCAGGTTTGAGAGCAGCCAAACGAAGGAACAGAAGCGAAAATGAGCAAGGTTTAACGTATTTGACAGAAAAAATCCCCTTATGGACGTGAGCACGTTCTGTAAGAGGATTTGTATTTTGTGACTGCATGTTTAACTGTGTCTCTGTTTTGGTTATGTTGAGCATTTAATCATGATATTTGACCTTCGTGTCAACGCTGGAGCTGTAACATATACTCATACGCGGTAACACCGAATACTCGCTTGAAATGTCTGTTCAGATGTGTCAGATCCACGAAGCCACATTCGGCGACAGCGGCGTAGATGTCTTTGTGTTTTTCCAGAGATTGACGTGCGTGCTCCACCTTGCAGTTCAGGAAAAATTGATAGGGGGATATTCCGGCATGAGCTTTGAATTCACGGATAAACTGAAACTTGGACAGGCCGAATTCAGCTGAGAGATCATCCAGTTTCAACACGTCTGCGGTGCTGCAAAACATAATCTCTTTTGCTTTGCGAACGAGACTGTCCTGAGGTTTCCAGAGCGTTGCCGGCTGTTCTTCCTGGGCGAGCATTTGCACCAGATCATATAGCCGCGTGCTACACTCGGCTTCATCTTGTCTGTGCTGCACGGCATCGTTCAGCATCAGAATGCTTCGGGCAAGCTTCGGATCATAGACGATAGGGCTGGTGAAGCGCAGTTCTTTTTTACCCATAATCTGCTCGATTAATTCGGGTTTCAAATAAAGCATCACATAGTCGATGCCCTCTCGATCATAGGAACTTCCATCATGGAACTGTTCCCGGTTAAACAGCATGACACCATTCGGATGGGAGGCTTGATAATGACCGTCCAGATGATATTGCTGGATACCGCGCAACGTTACACCTACGGCATATTCCTCGTGGCAATGCTTTTTATAAGTAAAATCGGTGAAGCTGGCGGATAGAGCCAGCACGTCATCTGATCTTCTGTAGCTAAACTGTTCCATACCGCACACCTCCGCAGATTGAGTAAGTTGTTAGATAAGACCTGACACAATAATAGCTGAGTATATCAAAAAGAGAGCCATTAGCATACTGCATGTTCGCTGATATCGATTCAGTAACGATCGAAAGACAGTTCCGAACACCACCCAGCTGGAGTATGCCAGAAAACCAATACACGTAATCAGCATCACATAGAAGAACGCAGACCAGGATTCTGCAGCGACGTAAGGAAGTACATAGGCTGGAATGACGGTAAAGGTAAATAGCACCACCTTGGGATTGACAAATTGCATCATCACACCGTTCCAAAAGCCTAATATGGCCTGGGGAGCGGCTTCAGTAGAGCCCATTCGATAGACCTGATACGCGAGGTACAGCATGTAGATGCTGCCGATGATCTGCATGACTTGTAGTATGCTCGGCAAGATGTCAGCAAGAAGCTGATTCAGAAAAGCAGAAGCGGTAAGTAGTAATCCAAAAGCCAGAGTTGCTCCCCAGACATAAGGCATGGTGCGGCGTGCGCCTACTTTTTGTGTGGAGGAGAGAATGACAATATTGCTGGGGCCGGGTGTAAATGTGACAACAATACAGTAGATTAAAAAAGATAGTATATTCATCTGGAGCTCCTTCTTCGATGCTAGGTTTAAATTGAACGATCATTGTCGTAATCATAAGACAATGCAGACCTTAGCTATAGTACATTATTGCAGCTGAGCTTTGGGTTATGGTTATGTTTCCTGATCAGCTACCATTTATATAAGTTTGATTTCTCTTTTACACTTTAACGGAGAGGTTTCCTTTTTGAATGATTGCGTTTACAATCTATAACGGAGTGAGGATGTACAAATAGACATAGACCACTTGAGGAAGTGAACGAGATGAAAAAAATGCTGCTGATCTATATTGTGTTGATTGCGGCGTTTGCGTTGTATGTATTGAGGTTTGAATATACCAGTCAGGTGAATAGCTCGTGGGAAAACCGCGGACTGCGCGGTGATCTGGGTGAGACGTACATGATGATTACGTTTCAGTCCGGGCTGGAATATTGGAAGAGTCCGCTAAAAGGTTTTGAAGATGCTGCGGATGCGCTTGGCGTGACCGTCGAATATCGCGGGGCTACACGGTATGACGCCAAAGAGCAGACCACGGTGATTGAGCAGGCCATTGCACGCAAACCTGCAGGCATCGCCATATCAGCGATCGACCCGAAATCATTGATTCCTGCCATTAATAAAGCTGTGGAAGCAGATATTCCTGTGATCCTGTTCGATGCAGATGCACCAGGGAGTAAGGCATATTCATTTTTGGGAACAGATAATTACAAAGCAGGCGTAACGGCAGCGGATAAAATGGCCGAACTGCTCGGTCGTGAGGGAGAAGTAGCGGTATTAACGTTGCCGGGACAGCAGAATCATGAAGAACGAACCAAAGGATTCCGTGAAACGATTGAACAGCGATATCCTTCCATGCAAGTGGTTGAAGTGGCAGACGGACATGGGGATACGCTGAAATCCCGTGACGAAACGATCCGGATGATGAAGGCACATCCGAAGCTGGCAGGTATATTTGTCACCGAGGCAACGGGAGGAGCCGGGGCTGGGGAAGCGGTGCAAAATGCAGGCTCAAACCATGGTCAGAAGGTACACATTATTTCTTTTGACACGAATAAAGCGACACTGGATCTGATCCAAAATGGCACGATATCGGCCACGATTGCACAAGGAACATGGAACATGGGATATTGGTCACTTCAATATTTATTCCATCTGCACCACCACTTGACCGTTCCCGCGCCTTCGCCTTCTGGAGAAAACGCACCGTTGCCTGTAACGGTAGATACGGGGATCTCGGTCGTGACACGTTCGAATGTGGATGATTATTATGCAAAATAATCAGAAAACCTGGCGCTCTGTAATCGGAAATGGTGTCCGTCGCTTGCGTCTGCGCAACATGCCGTTACGGTATCAGCTGATGCTGCTGTTTTTACTTTTTGCGATTGTGCCGTCTGTAGGCTTGGGTCTGCTCGTGAATTGGACGGTAGAACGGGTGGTGGAGCGGCAGGTTGAAGGTCATACGATGCAACTGATTGGCAAGGTCAATGAAGCGCTGAATACCAAGATGGAGAACTTGCAAAATATGACGTACCTGATTGCGTTTGAACCAGATGTCAATGCATTCATGGATCATAAGATCAGCGGAGATGGGGACGGAGGCAAACGTGAACCCGAACCCGAACCCGAACCCGAACGAATTAAACCTCCGGCCAATCAAGTTTACACGGAATCCGAGCAGAATCGGTTGTATGGCATCAAGCAGACCTTGCAAGGATTCACTACGTTATATCCGGAGATAGCCGGCATCGTGCTTGTGAACGGTAGCGGTGACTATATCAGCAACGAGATGTACCCTCGAACGGAGCAGCGTTTGACCCGGGAAGATTGGTATCAAAAGGCTGCAGCGCAACCAGGTATTTTCACGGTGCTGGGTCAGCCGCAGGAGCGCAACATGACAACCCATGTGCGGTATAAAAACGATGAGATCGTATCGGTCGCCCGTTCTGTGACGGATGAGACAACCGGCCTGGTGAAGGGTGCCGTGCTGATTGACCTCAAGCTGAGGTCTGTTTCACAGGCAGCACGCAATGTGAAGCTTGGGAAATCGGGGTATGTCATGGTTACGGATGCGGAAGGACAAAGTGTATACAAACCGGAGCATCCGTTGATTGAACAGATCCCGACGAACTGGTTTGTTTCCGGGGAGAGTGGAACGTTTACGAAAGAGGTGGATAGCGAGACATTATTATTCATGTATCAATCCTCTACCTTTACAGGTTGGAGAACGGTAGGGGTATTCCCGACCAAAGAGTCCATATCCGAGGTGCGGCAGATTCAGTTTTACGTGGTGAGCTTTGTCTTCGTGGTGTGTTTGTTTGGCCTGAGTGCATCCTTGTGGTTCTCGCGTTCGATTGCCCAGCCGATTTTCCGGTTGATGTCATATATGCGAAGGGCAGAGACAGGCAATCTCAGTGCAGGACGCTGGAGCGATCGGGCTGATGAGATCGGTATGCTGGGCAACAGTTTTAACCGAATGCTCAGTCAGATTCGTCAGTTAATCTCGCTAAATGAGCTGCGGGAGCGGCAGAAACGGGATGCGGAGATGCGTAGCTTACAGGAGCATATCAAACCTCATTTTTTATATAATACGCTGGATACGATTCACTGGATGGCTCGAAAAGAAGGGACTGACGGTGTGTCCGATATGGTCTCCGCCTTGTCTCGTTTGTTCCGAATCGGGCTGAGCAAGGGTCAGGATTATATTCCGCTACACTCGGAGCTGGAGCATATCAACAGTTATTTGCAGATTCAGCAGACAAGGTACCGTGATCGTCTTCATTGTACCGTAGATGTCCCGGAAGAATTGCAGAACTTGTACGTGCTCAAACTGTTGCTCCAGCCCTTGGTGGAAAATGCAATTTACCATGGTATTAAGGGCAGACGTGGCCCAGGCCACATTGTCATTAGAGGGCATGTGCAGCAGGGGCGGCTTCATCTGACGATTCAGGACGATGGAGCCGGAATGACCAGGGAAAGGCTCGCAGAGATGCTTCAGCTGCTCGATATGCCCATGGAGAGTCTGGAATCGACTTCACCGGAGTGGACAGGCAAAAGTTATGGGATGCTGAATGTACAGGCACGCTTACGTTTATCATTCGGCAGCGATTATGGGATTTTGCTGCACAGCAAGCCGAAT
Source organism: Paenibacillus sp. TSA_86.1 (assembly GCF_052691815.1). Taxonomy (NCBI): domain Bacteria; kingdom Bacillati; phylum Bacillota; class Bacilli; order Caryophanales; family Paenibacillaceae; genus Paenibacillus; species Paenibacillus sp. TSA_86.1. Next base: position 144,550 of record NZ_JBQZGE010000003.1, read on the forward strand.
GAAGGAACCTGTGTTACAATTGTGCATCCGTTAATGCGTGAAATGCCTGCAACCGGAATTCCCCGGATTGAGCCGCCGGATAACCAAGATCGACAGGAGAAGGAGTGAAGAAGGCCGTGGATTATACAATGACACCCGTAAATGCAACGGATACCCTGTACCGTGTGCTGATTGCTGACGATGAACCCATTATTCGAGAAGGTATTCGGGAAGCTATGGATTGGGCCGCGCTTGGCATGGAAGTTGTCGGCGAAGCCGAGGACGGTGAAGAAGCACTCGAACAGGCGGTCGAGCTGAATGTACATGTGGTGCTGGTTGATATGAATATGCCGTTTCTGAATGGCATTGGACTGATTCGTGCTTTACAGGAGCAGTGCCCTGGAGTCCGTTATCTGATCATATCAGGACATGATGAATTCGCTTATGCTCAGGAAGCGGTTCGTCTTGGGGTGGAGGATTATATTCTGAAGCCTGTACAAGCAGACCAGTTGAGAGCTGCACTTGAGCGATTACGTCAGCGGCTGGATGAGGAACATCAGCGGACAGCATATGTCAGACAGGCGGCGCAGCAGATTGAACGGAACATTCCGCTGTTAAGACAGCGATTTTGTCAGGAGTGGATGGAGGGACAGGCAGGTGGGAAAAACCTGACGGAGCAGCTTGCATTCCTACATTTGCCGTCGGTATCGCCTGTACAAGTGGGGGTTGTGCGCTGGCCTGCTGCCGAAGCGCGTCAGACGATACTGAGAGAGACGGATCGTCAGCTGTTTCTGTTTGCTGTAGAAAATATCATTACAGAACTGCTCGAAGATCGTCCGCATGTACTCTTCCGCGATGCCAGCAGTGTCATCGGGATCTGTCTGTGGCAGGAGGCTCCAGAGGAGATCGCATCTCTGCTGGAGCAGCAGATTAGTGCTTGCTTGAATATTTCGGTACATGCCCATGTAGAACCTCACATCGGTTTGCTGGAAGAGGTGCCGGATACATACCGGCATTGCCGTGAACAGGTGTATGAAGAAGTGAAACTCTCTCCGCTCGTTCGCAGGGCACGGCAGTTGATTCAGGAAGAGTACGCAGAACGCGAGCTGACGCTCGAATCACTGGCATCCCGTTTGCAGGTATCGGCGGTGTACCTCAGCCGTGTGTTAAAAAAGGAGCTGAACGATTCCTTCGTTACACTGGTTACCCGTGCCCGCATTCGTAAGGCAGCACAGTTGCTGGACTCCACATCACTCCCGATTCATTCGATTGCTGAACGAGTAGGATATGATACACAGCATTATTTCAGCACAGCATTTAAAAAAACGATGGGCATCTCGCCTGTTCAGTATCGCAAAAATGGCGGAACGGATAGTTCCTCCGCAGGTCCGATGTAGACTTCTAAATGAATCCCATCGGATTGAACGATTATTATGACATTTTCAAAACTAACAAAAAACCCACCGCTAAGGTTAACCACCTGCGGTGGGTTTTTATTGTTCATTTCCATCAAAAGTTAAATTTTTATAAAAAAGGTTCAAAACCTGCAAAGACCCCACTGGCTGTGAAATGCTACCATGGGATGCAGAGAGGAACAATAAGCTGCACGATACTCCATGTGTTGTAAGCGTTATCTTACGAATCAAACCGAATGCGATGACGTGAGGAAAGGGGAACTTCATATGAAAAAAGGAGCAATACTCATCTGGCTGCTAATCATGGCCTTGATGCTCTCGGCCTGTAATCTGGCTGAAAGTGATGTGGGTAGCAAAGAAAAAGGATATGTCGGCATATCCATGCCTACCAAATCATCGGAACGCTGGGTGGGCGACGGAGAGAATATGGTTCGTCTGTTTCAGGAGCAAGGTTACAAAACAGATCTTCAGTACGCTGAAGACGTGGTTGAGAATCAAATCTCCCAGATTGAAAACATGATTACCAAAGGTGTCGATGTGATGGTTATCGCATCTGTTGATGGTAACACGCTAACCGATGTCATCAAGAAGGCACATGACGAAGGCATTCAGGTCATCTCGTATGACCGACTTATTCGTAATACGCCATATCTGACGTATTACGCTACGTTTGACAACTTTAAAGTCGGGGTGCTGCAAGCCTCCTACATTGAGCAGAAGCTGGGGCTTAAAGATGGCAAGGGGCCGTTTAACATTGAGCTGTTTGGCGGATCACCGGATGACAACAATGCATACTTTTTCTTCGACGGTGCAATGTCTGTACTGAAGCCATATATCGATTCTGGCAAGCTAGTCGTCCGCAGTAAACAGATGACGATGGCTCAAATTGCCACACTGCGCTGGGACGGGGCCTTGGCCCAATCACGGATGGATAACCTGCTGAGTGCTTACTATTCAGGCGATAATCTCGATGCCGTGTTATCTCCCTATGACGGAATCAGTATCGGGATCATCTCATCTCTGAAAGGGATTGGCTACGGCAAGCCGAACAAACCACTTCCCGTTATTACGGGGCAGGATGCGGAACTGGCATCCATCAAGTCCATTGTGGCTGGGGAACAGACACAGACGGTCTTCAAGGACACACGTAAGCTCGCTGAGAAAACGGTGGAGATGGCTAATAGCATTTTGCAAGGAAAACAAGCAGAGGTTAATGATACGGAATCATATAACAACGGGTTAATGGTTGTTCCGGCATATCTGCTTGACCCGATCTCTGTGGATCGGACCAACGTGGAAAAAGATATTGTAGGCAGCAAGTATTACACGAAAGAAGAAATAGGATTGCCTTAAAGGTACATCCAGGAAAGGAGCACATGCCATGACGGACATCATTCTTGAGATGAAGAACATAACCAAAACGTTCCCGGGAGTTAAAGCGCTGGAGAACGTTAACCTGAAAATCCGGGAAGGCGAAATTCATTCCATATGCGGAGAGAATGGAGCCGGCAAGTCTACATTGATGAAGGTGCTAAGCGGAGTATACCCGCATGGAAGCTATGAAGGGGACATTTTGTTCCGTGGTAAAACATGTGAATTCAAAGATATTAAGCAGAGCGAGGATCTGGGCATTGTCATTATTCATCAGGAGCTGGCGCTGATCCCGTATCTCTCCATTGCGGAAAATATATATCTTGGCAATGAACGTGCCAGTAAGGGCATCGTGAATTGGAAGGAAACCTTTGTCGGAACACGTGAACTTCTTGGCAAAGTTGGTCTGAACGAAAATCCGAACACGCTGGTATCCAGCATCGGCGTAGGTAAGCAGCAACTTGTTGAAATTGCGAAAGCGCTCTCCAAAAAAGTACGTTTGCTCATCCTGGATGAGCCTACGGCAGCATTGAATGAGGACGACAGTGAAAATCTGCTGCAACTGATGCTGGAATTCAAAAAGCAAGGCATCGCCTGTATCCTGATCTCCCACAAGCTGAACGAGGTCACGAAGGTTTCAGATGCGGTAACCATTCTGCGGGACGGCAAAACGATTGAAACGCTCGATATGAAAAAGGATAACGTTAGCGAGGATCGCATTATCAGCGGCATGGTTGGACGGGATCTGACGAGCCGCTACCCTGAACGTCATGCCACCATTGGTGACGTGGTGCTGGAAGTGAAAGACTGGACGGTGTATCACGAGCATCAGGCGGAGCGCAAGGTGCTGGATCAGATCAACATGAACATCAGACGCGGTGAGATTGTAGGCATCGCGGGATTGATGGGGGCAGGACGGACAGAGCTTGCGATGAGTATTTTCGGCAAATCGTATGGGCGCAACATTTCTGGACAGTTGGTCAAGGATGGCAAGCCGATTCAGAACAACAGTGTGACTGAGGCGATTCAGAATGGTTTTGCTTATGTGACGGAGGATCGCAAGGAATATGGCCTTATTTTGATGGATGATATCAAACGCAACATTTCACTCACCGGACTTGGCAAACTGACTCGTAATGCCGTTGTGAACGAGCAGGAGGAAGTACTGGTTGCGGAAGAGATGAAAAAAAGCATGAACATTAAAGCTCCTAATATCCTGCAGAAAACAGGCAATCTGAGCGGAGGTAACCAGCAGAAGGTGGTGCTGAGCAAATGGATTTTTGCCGGGCCGGATATTCTCATTCTGGATGAGCCGACACGCGGGATCGACGTGGGTGCCAAGTTCGAAATTTATACGATTATCCACCGGCTTGCTGCCGAAGGCAAGGGTGTGCTGGTGATTTCATCAGAGTTGCCAGAGGTTCTCGGCCTGTGTGACCGGATTTATGTGATGAATGCCGGACGAATCACGGGTGAAGTTAACCGGGAGCAGGCATCGCAAGAAACACTGATGAGATATATGACCAAGTCTGGAGGCGGTAAGCATGGAAACGGTAACTAAACTGTTCAAAAATAATATACGTCAATATGGCATGATCATTGCCCTCGTTGTCATTATGATTCTCTTTGAGGTACTGACGAGCGGGCTGCTGCTCAAGCCAATTAATATCACGAACCTGATTTTGCAAAACAGTTACATTTTAGTCCTCGCCATTGGTATGGTGCTGGTCATTATCACAGGACATATCGACTTGTCCGTTGGTTCCATTGCGGCCTTTGTCGGCGCTGTAGCCGCCATTATGATGGTCGATTGGCAGCTTCCAGCCTGGCTTGCAGTTATTGCTTCCTTGCTGGTGGGTGCACTAATAGGTGCATGGCAAGGCTTCTGGATCGCGTATGTGCGGATTCCGGCCTTCATTGTTACGCTGGCGGGCATGCTGCTGTTCCGCGGTCTGACCATGATCGTACTGGAAGGGCAGTCTATTTCTCCTTTCCCTGCCGGGTTCCAGAAAATTAGCTCCGGTTTCTTGCCGGATGTTCAATTCTCTGGCCTGGGTCTGGTATCTATCATTGTGGGGATTGCACTTACGATCTGGTACATTGTGAATGAACTTCGGGAACGTGCTTCCCAGCGTAAGTATGGCTTTGAAGTGGTGTCGCAAGGCCTGTTCCTGCTCAAGCTGATTGTGGTAGCAGCAGTTACCAACCTGTTCACCTTTGTACTGGCAAGTTATGCGGGTATTCCGAACATTCTGGTGCTCCTGTTTGTGCTGATCGTGGTGTATTCCTTTGTCATGAATCGTACGGTTATGGGACGTCATGTGTATGCACTCGGCGGCAATGAGAAGGCAGCCGGACTGTCTGGTGTTAAAACGAAAAAAGTGACCTTCTGGGTGTTCGTAAATATGGGTACACTTGCAGCTGTATCGGGCTTGATCTTCGCTGCGCGTCTGAATGCGGCTACGCCAAGAGCGGGTACCAACTTTGAGCTGGATGCCATTGCGGCCTGCTTCATCGGTGGAGCATCGGCATCGGGCGGGATTGGAACCGTTTTTGGTGCAATCATCGGTGGTCTGGTCATGGGTGTGCTGAACAACGGGATGTCCCTGATTGGTCTAGGGATTGACTGGCAACAGGGAATCAAAGGATTGGTGCTGTTGCTGGCAGTGGCATTTGATATCTATAACAAAAACAAAAGAGCTGCTTAAATCATAACAGTTGGTTCGTAGCTCGCTCCGACAGGTCTTATGAGATGCCGTAAATTTGAAATATGGAGTTAGTGAAAAGGCTTGGCATGTGCCAAGCCTTTTTGTTTTTATTTTGGAACCGCAATCCACAACGTCCATGAGTCCTTCTCGATAATTGCATCAGCACGGTTTCTAAGTTTGCTGTTAATAAACACAATCAGCTCTCCAAGCTCATGGTCTGTTAATTCATGAAGAATAGAGCGTCCAGTTCGCTGCGCCAGATCGCTATTCAATGCAGCCATGTCCTGGTGAACACATCTAGTCTCCCAAAGCTGCACTGTTTTAAGGATCACGAATCCATTAGAATCAAGCAATTTTTGGACTTCAGCGGCTTCGTGCCGACGGGAGCGTTCCATGTCAATCAATTTAGGATACTTTTCGAAGAAGTAACCCCTAATATGATTTTCATCCCCTGGCATTAAACAATCTTCCGGTGTTCTGTCTTGAATGATGAATACACCGCCAGGTTTCAGGATACGCTTAGCTTCTTGAAAACAGCTGTGCAAATCATGCAAATGATGTATGAGCGCTCTTTCTAAGACGATATCAAAGGTATGGTCTGGAAGCCCTGAGTTGTAGGCATTCCCTTGTTGCAATGTGACATTGCTCAGATTCTCACAATGTCGAGCCGCCCCTTGTAACATCTCATGTGAAAAGTCTACTCCAGTAACATGTGCTGCCCCTGAGCTTGCTAAAGCTCTAGTATAAATCCCTCCGCCGCAGCCGATGTCAACAATTTCTTTACCAACTATGCCTGCATGCTCCTTAATCAAAGATAACCAAGATACATCGGCAGTTCTGGTTGTGTACGTCATTCGGTTTCGTTTATCGTGAAAATTAATTGGCATTCAAATCACCTCTTGTTCCGTTGTGTGAAACGTAGTTTCAATAAGTGATATGCCTTTACAATACCATAATTATCTTCATCGTCAAGAGGCGCTGGCTTAAATATACATTTTTGAATTAGAGACGGCTTAGTTTAAACCGATCCCTACACAGTATGATTTACATCAGTGCGCCTATGAAACGTGTAGCAATACCAAAGTAGATAAACAGGGACAAAATATCATTTAACGTCGTAATTAACGGGCCCGATGCCACAGCGGGATCAACCTTGAAACGACTGAGCAGGAGCGGGATACATGTGCCTGTCAGTGTGCCGATAATCAGCGTTAAGAACAGGGATACCCCGATAATCATACCGAGTAGCCAGTCCCCTTGCCAGATATACGCAATGACCGTGATCAGCAGACCGCAGACAAGACCGATCATCGTACCGACTTTAATCTCTCGTCCAATCAGAGCGAGTACAGTTGACCTGTCCAGCTTGCGTCCAATAAGTCCGCGTACGACAACAGCAAGGGACTGCGTGCCTGTATTTCCCGTCATTCCGGCTATCATGGGCATGAAGAACGCAAGAGCGACAACCTGATTCAGCGTATCTTCAAAGAAATCCACAATGCTTCCTGATATCAATCCAATCAATAACAGCAAAATAAGCCAGGGTAACCTGCGTCTGACCGCAACGAGCGGTTTCGTATCAAAGTCAATATCTTTACCGCCGCCGCCCATTTTGGCGAGGTCTTCACTGGCCTCATCCATAATGATGTCAATGACGTCGTCCATCTGGATAATCCCGCACAGCCGGTTGTTCTCATCCACAACCGGAAGGGCAATGAACTCGTAACGCTGGAGCAACTGGGCAGCTTCTTCCTGATCCATATCTACGGTGGCGTGGATGACCCGTCTGGTCATCAATTCTTCAACCTTGGTTTTGTCGTCAGCCAGGGCGAGAGAACGATAACTGACCACACCAGCCAGCTTGCCCTGATCGTCGACAACATAGAGATAACTGGAGGCGGAGAGGTGTAACGTGCCTTGCGATTGTCTCAGTGCTTCCTTGGCTGTATCGTGGGTGAACAAGGTACGATAGCGGTCAGTCATGATCCGTCCGGCTGTCTCTGGTGGATAGCTAAGTACAGACCGGATAATGGCGGAGTGGTCCAGATTCATGCTGGATAACAGCTCTTCCCTGCGTTTTGCGGGCAGATCGTGCATGAAGCGGATGAGGTCACTTTTGTCCATCTGCTGCATGACTTCCAGTGTACGTTCTGGCCCGAGTCGTTCGAACAATTCAGCCTGCTCGTGCAGCTTCAGGTTCTCGGCCAGATCGGCAAGGGTATCCGGTTTAAATAGAAGAAGAAAACGATTCTTTTCGTCTTCAGGGAATTTTTTATAGATAAGTGAAAGATCATAGGGGCGCAGTTCCTTCACCAGTTTATAGAATTCCGGTAGATTCTGGGAATGTACATGCTGTGTCAGTTGCTGGGTGATCTCTTCAACGGAAAAATCTTTATTGGCTTGAGAACCGTTCATATTGACACTCCTTTCCTGAATGGTCAGCTTCATATTTTTAAACGGAAACGCTCTGTTCTTAAACAATGGTACATGCAGTGAAGTATAAGACATATTGAAATCTTGCTCAAACATTCGAGAAGGGCTTACAAATGAAAACACTCAGGATATACTTGTTCTACAGCAACAAATGAGGAGGTCGTTTGCCCTTGGAAACCGAGATTCGAACGCAACTGCTCAGCCTGGCTGAGCCGGAATACCAGAAATTCGCAGCGTCCCTTATTCCGAACATTTCAAATGTGCTGGGTGTGCGCTTACCCACAATTCGCAAAATAGCCAAACAGATTGCTGCAGCAGACTGGCGAACGTATCTGGATACGGCGCAGGATGAATATTTTGAAGAAGTGATGCTGCAAGCAATGGTGATTGGTCATGTGCAAGCAGATCTGGACGAGCTGCTGACACGCATTGCGGCTTTTGTACCCAAAATCGATAACTGGTCGGTGTGTGACAGCTTCTGTGCCGGACTGAAATATACGAAAGTGCATGCCGAAGCGATGTGGAACTTCATTCAACCTTATTTGAAGTCTAATCAGGAATATGAGATCCGGTTTGGTGTCGTGATGCTGCTGAACTTTTACTTGGAGGAGCCCTATATTCATCAGGTGTTACCCTTACTTGATCAGATTAAACATGAGGCCTATTATGTGAAAATGGCGGTGGCTTGGGCAATCTCGATTGCTTATGTGAAACAGCCTGAAGTGACTATGCCTTATTTGAAGTACAATACGCTTGATGATTTTACGTACAACAAGGCACTCCAGAAGATTACGGAATCGTACCGTACGACACCCGAGGACAAGCAAATGATACGAAGCATGAAACGTAAGGTGAAAAAGCAGACACAGACACAGACAACCTCCTGATATAAACTATGGAGTAGAGAAGGTGAGTATGTGATGAGGCAAAAGATGATGTACACCACCATGCAGCTGGACGGTCGTCCGTGGAGCCTGCTAGCAACCGAAAAGGGACTGTGCCGCGTGGTGATGCCCAATGAAACGTTGGAGGACTGGCATGGCTGGATCGGCAAAATTGCGCCGGGCGTTGAACTCGAAGAGAATGAGCAGGTATTAAGGCAGACAGGCATGATGGATTGGCTGAAGACTTATTTTGCAGGAGAAAAGATCGCTTTTACAGCTGAAATCCCACTTGACCTGATTGGTACCGAATTTCAACAGAATGTATGGAAAGCACTCGGGCGCGTGCCGTATGGCGAGACTCGCACGTATGGAGACATTGCTAGTGCCATCGGCAGACCTGCTGCTGTACGAGCTGTAGGTGCAGCGAACGGGGCGAATCCCATTCCAGTATTGCTGCCATGCCACCGGATTATTGGTGCCAATCGCAAACTGACGGGTTTTCGTGGAGGTCTGGAGATGAAACGCAGACTATTGGATATTGAACGGATTGAAGGCGTGACGGATGGTGGACATGCACGGTTTGATTTTTAATGTATCGTTTGATATCTATATCATATAGCAGGTTAAAGAGAATTGAGGGATAGAAAATGCAACAGCAACACGCATACTGGCTGACCAATGTAAGATTGGAACAAGGATATATTCACGAAGGAGCAGAGGTAATTGGCACACAAACAGACCTTGCTCATTTGCGGATTGAGGACGGAGTCATTGCTGCCATTGTGGGCGGTAATGATCCTCTGACGGACAAGCTGCCACAGGTGGATGGGAGAGGGATGCTTCTACTGCCTTCATTCCAGGAAGCGCATATTCATCTGGATAAAACCTATTATGACGGGCCGTGGAAAGCTGTTCGACGTAGCTCCAGCATCTTTGATCGCATTGAGGAGGAAAAGGTGCTGCTGCCGAAGTTGCTACCCGATGCGAAACGTCAGGCGGAGAGTATTCTCGCATTAATACAGACCTATGGCTCCACACATGTTCGTGCACATTGCAATATTGAACCTGTTAGCGGGCTGAAACGATTGGAAGCAACCAAGCAGGCTCTGGAAAGTTATACAGGTAAAATCTCTTCAGAGATTGTTGCTTTCCCGCAACATGGACTGTTACGCTCAAACTCAGTCGAACTGATGGGACAAGCCATGGCCGAGGGGGCAACACATGTGGGCGGACTTGATCCCTATACTGTAGATGAGAATGTGGAGAAATCGCTGCATACCATGATGGAACTGGCAGTCAAACATCAGGCCGGGATCGATATGCATTTGCATGATGGTGGTGAAGCTGGCAAGCAAACACTGCTTGAACTTGTCAGACTGACTGAAGAAGCTGGGCTTCAAGGTCAAGTTACGGTGAGTCATGCGTTCTGGTTTGCCGGAGCGGAGCGGCAGGAAGCCGAAGAGATAGCGAGCCGTATGGCAACGCTGGGAATGAGTATTGCTTCAACGGTGCCGATCGGCAGAACGATGATGCCACTTCCGATGCTGCAACGAGTGGGTGTAAACGTGAAACTGGCCACGGACAGTCTGACGGATCACTGGTCTCCATTTGGCAGCGGGGATATGCTGGAAAAGGCAGGCCGTTTCGCCGAACTATATGGATATAGCGATGAATTATCGTTGTCTCAATCGCTGGCCTATGTAACGGGCGGAGTGACACCGTTGAATGCAGCAGGGAAGAAGGTATGGCCGAAGGCTGGGGATGAAGCGAGCTTTGTACTGGTACAGGCGAGTTGTGCAGCTGAAGCGGTTGCTCGCAGAGCCGACCGGAAAGCGGTGTGGTATCAAGGTCAAGTGGTGAGCGGAACGTTAACTTAGAGTAAACAAAATAAAGCATGAGGATTAAGCCACGGATACCGTGGCTTTTTTTCGTAGGAAAGTGTAGAAGGAAGGTTAGCTCATAAAGAGGAAGAAACTATACGCTAGTACCACATTTTGGGTTATGATAGATTATGATTTTAAGATAGAAGGAGTTGTCACATGAACATTAAATACGCATCACAAGCAGACTATACATACGTTGTTGAAAAAGATCGGCATATCCATCCCACACTTATTGAATCCAAAATGAAAGAGAAGGAAATATATATCCTCTGGGAAGACGGGGTAAGGATTGGCTGGATGAGATATGCATACTTTTGGGACAACATCCCTTTCATGAACATGATCTGGATTGACGAGCCGTTTCGTAGTCGTGGATCAGGGCAACATGTTGTGCAGTATTGGGAGAATGAAATGAAACAGAAGGGTTTTGAGATGGTTATGACCTCCACACAGTCGGATGAGCATGCGCAGCATTTCTATCGGAAAATGGGCTATGTGGATGCCGGAGCATTGCTGCTGGATACACAACCGTTGGAAATTATATTGATGAAGAAAATTTAGGGTGTGTCTGAAAACGCTGAAGGAGACATGAATATGAATCATCACATGGAGAACAGAGTGACTTTACAACAGATCACACAGGAAAATGAACAGGAGTGCATTCATCTTCGGCCACGGGAGGATCAACTCTCACTGGTAGCCAGCAATGCCGATTCTTTGATTCATGCGACCAAGGAAGTGACTTCGAGACCTTACGGGATCTATGCGGGAAACGATATGGTCGGGTTTATTTTGTTTGATAATGAAATGTATACCGATGGGTATTATTGGATTCTTCGTTTTATGATTGATGGCAAACATCAGGGCCAAGGTTTCGGCAAACGTGCCATTCAGGAAATGATTCACATGTTGCAACAACGTAGTGACTGTAGGCAAATCCGGGTATCTCATGTACCTCATAATGTAGCGGCTAATGCAATGTACAAACGTTGTGGCTTTCAGGAAACGGGTGAATTTGAGGATAATGGTGACATTATTTTAAGTTATCAGGTCAGAGAATAGGGGCGGAAAAAATGATCAGAGAAGCCGAAGTGAGCGATGCAGCAGCTATTGAGGGATTGTACAGGGAACTATTGCCTAATCGCACGGATACTGTGGTGCTGGCTGAACGAATTGAGGAGATGATGCAAGGCAAGGGATATGGCACAGAGTTAATGGAACATCTGGAACACGTATGTGTGCAGATGAATGCATTGAAGATGCTGCTTGCTAGCGGGGCTACCAGGTATGCGGCCCATCAATTTTATAAGAAGCTTGGTTATGATGGCTAGTCCAGCAAAATATTTAAAATATATCTATAAATTATTTAGGAAAAGGATCAATCCAACAAAATGGGAAATAACCAACACCAATACAAGTTTTTGAATAAAAGATTTATGGTAATGACGTTTACACTGCTGATTATGACGTTATGTTGTCTAGGAGTTGCTGCATATCTGCGAGCAAAGCTCGGTTCAAACATGTATGCCTTTTTGGGTTGGGACATGTTTCTGGCATGGGTTCCCTTTGTCATTTCAACGATAATTGCTCTTGTTTTTCAAGGTAAGGCTATGAGACTTGGATGGCTGGGCAAGACTTTGACAGTTTTGCTCGGTCTAATCTGGCTTTTCTTTTTGCCTAATGCGGCCTATCTGTTTACAGAGATGCTTCACGCATTCCGATATTTTTCGGTTCAGCCCGGGAGTCCTTTTTGGTTTAACATGGATTTTTGGTATAGTCTGACGCTTACGTTTGCCGTTGCCGTCGTGGGTTTGCTACTCTCGACACGCTCTGTGATGCAAATACAACAGGTGCTTCATCGGTTTGTACACAGGTTCGTTTGCTGGATGGTCGTGGGAGTTATCTTGCTTCTGAGCAGTTTAGGCGTGTATATCGGCAGATTTAATCGCTGGAATTCATGGGATATCGTATCCCGGCCGGGTCAGATTATGACCGATTTATGGAATGATTTTAGCGAAGGCAATGGCATTATGTTAGCGTTTGTAACCCTGCTGTTTGTAATTCAAGGGTTTGCATATGTAATTATTCCATTAATAAGTAATTCGATCAATCAGGAGGGAAAGACATGAGGAATGCTTCTGATTTTATCTATCAACTGCCTGGTATTCATGAGTGTCAGCGAATTTTCAAGGCAGTAGCGATGCTGGATGCGATTTTGATGCCGGAATGGGAGTACAGGTACTATTCGTACAATGCACAGTGGGATTCAAATGAACAGATGGCCTCCATGAGAGATGGGGAGGGGGATCACTATTTTGCTTTGTTTGATTCCAGCGGTGTGATCATCAAAGGTTACGACAAAGCCTATGCGTCTCTTCATAAGCATCAATATAGTGATGTGTTGCAGGGCGTGCCGTCGGTGTTCGAAACGTTTCTGGAAGAACCTGCTTTTATGATGGATCAGACCACCTTCTGCATCTGGAACGAAGAGGAACAGAACAAGTGGACCTCAACTCAACAGCTTCCGGATGAAGCGTATGCTCTGCTACAAGTTTTTGTGGGCGGTGCAGAGTACTATCATGCCTGGGCTCAGGAGTACTATGAGATTGAATTGGATCTACAGCCGATCCAGCATATTTTTTCCATGAAACCATTGAATGAACAGCTGCTGCAAGCATTAAATCCGGAGATTGAGCTAGACGAGTTGGAAGAGGATGTTACAGAAATCGGATACCCGGTACAGGAGGAATGACATATGAATTTAACAGAATGGACTGCAGATACACTTCAATATGATCTGTCGGAGGAATACTCAATTCGGCTTGCGGATGTTACGGAGTGGGGGTTATTTTGCACCATTTATTATGATATGGGATACGTCGGATTTTTCAGGGAAGAAGAATTCAGTTCCTCAAGGTGCAGTGCGTACTGGATTTATCAGGGGGAAAGTAAAATAGGCGGTGTACGAATGGAGCCTAACAAGATGTATCATTTGTTTATCATCCCGCCATTCCAGCAAGGCTTTGAGATCGTTAAGCTGCTGAAACGTAAATTAATGCAGTGGTCGGATTGCAGCAAACGTATTCTGTCATTCGAGATTCTTCCGGGTCAGGTCGACTGGTTTGCAAGAGCCGGATTCTGGCCGGCCGAGTTCAGATGCCGATGGATGCAGCGGCCTACGGATCATTTTGATGTGGATTGGGATAGCAGGGTGACCGTGAAAAGTCCAGAGATTATCGAAAAAGAATCAGGTGGCTTCAAATATGTGAACGAAGGGGAGATTGCCCAGTGCGATCTGGAAAGTTTCGGTGGAAGTCTGGAAGCAACGCGAAGAAAAAAGAGCTCACTAGAAGATTTTACACCTGACGAAGATCCTAATTATACGAACGAAATTCTGACTCAGGCATCTACATTGGTATACGATCAGGAGACGGGGGAGTTGATCGCCAACTGCCGTCTATGTCTACAGGACAATCAGGCTGCGGTATACAGTATTGGTGTCATTCCTGCGTATAGAGGCAGAGGACTTGCTACCCAAATGTTGCAAAGAGCATTAACGATGCTCAAGGGACACTATCCATTTTTGCGACTGTATGTGATGGAAGGTAATGATGCCGAGTCGGTATATCTGAATCTCGGTTTTGTTCAAGGTGTACAGGAGATTCAGACAATGTATATTCCTGAGGAGCAAGCGGAATAAGGTTGTCCTATTCAGAAAAAGGAGGAGGAGTTCATGATATTCGCCATAATTATTTGTTTACTTATACTTTTGATCTTAGGTCAATATGTCATCAAGACGGCCATTGATACTTCAAAAAATACTCAGCATACGAAAGAGGTTTTGGAAGAGTTAAAGGAAATTAAGGCTTTATTGAGAGCCAAGCAGTAGAAGTAAGCTTCTGTTCGCTGGAGACTTTGGCACATGACTGACCACAATCGTTATCATCAGCCACATATAAATCAGATGCGGAAATGGTTCCACACGCATACCTTTAATGAATGAAGGGCAGGTCTGCTTTTAGATAAATGGTAAAATAGGCTGTAACGAAAGTTCAATTCCGTTTGTTTAATACAGTAAGACAGGAGGAATGCATAATGGTTGATCATAAGGCATTGATTATTATTGATGTGCAGAGCGCGATGTTTGATGAGTCTGATCCTGTATATCAGGGTGAGCAGCTGCTGAGAAAAATTCAAGTGCTGATCACCTCAGCCCGTGATGCTGGACATCGTGTGATTTATATACAGCATAGTGAAGGCGCAGGGAGTCCGTTGGAACGAGGAACAGCGGGATGGGAGATCCATCCGTCCATTGCACCGAATGAGGGTGATCTGATTTTTGAAAAAGAAACCCCGGATTCATTTCACGGAACAGAGCTTCATTTGAAATTGCAGGAACTCGGCATAACCGAGCTGATTCTCGCAGGTATGCAGACGGAGATATGTGTGGATACAACTTGTCGCAGAGCCTTTAGTTTGGGCTATAAAATACAGCTCGTTCGAGATGCACATAGCACATGGAACTCCAGTGTACTTCGGGCAGACCAGATTATTGAACATCATAATTCCGCGTTAAGTATGTTTGCCCGTGTTGTGGATTCGAAACATGTTACGAGGTGATGAGGCATGAACAATCTGTTTGAGGAGGAACAAAAGGGGACGTAATGAAGATACATAAAAAAATATTAAATCTGTCGTTCTGGCTTGCTGCACTGGCTGTGCTTTTTATTCCCGGTACTTTGCATACGGAAAATGTTCCACTTCGAACAGAGTATGGATTTCCACTTCGTTTTTTAACGGACTACCATATCTCAAACTCGGAAGGGTCGATCTGGTTCATATCGGATATGCATATTAATTTACTGGTATATTTCGTGAATGTTCTATTTATTTATGCTGGAATACATGTGCTGGTTTATATCAAAAAGAGATTAACCCGGAAATCATCGGATTGAATAATGCCACACTAAATAGGAGGCAAGATATGGAGACCTTTTTTCGATACAACTGGATGGTGCGTGAACAGTGGTATGCTTGGTGTACAGACCTGCCATCAGAAGAATTACTTCGACCACGCACAGGTGGCGTAGGAAGCATTTTGAAGACTTTTTTTCATGTCATTGATGTCGAGTGGAGCTGGCTTCAGCTGATGCAAGGAAAACCGGATGGTGCGGAGGATTTTGCACAATATCAGACGCTCGAATCCGTTCGGGAACTGGATTATAAGCTGCATCAGGACGTGGAAGCCTTTGTTTTAGCTTGGGAGCCGAGCATGGAACAGAGAGCTTACATCGACCGCCGACGCGACGGGCACGTGGATATGGATGCTTGGGGCGAAATTATGCGTCATGTGATTGCACATGAAATTCATCATATGGGACAGTTATCCGTATGGGCGAGAGAGCTTGGCAAAGAGCCTGTATCTGCTAATCTTATAGGCAAAGGGCTGATTCAACCTAACCATGACGAAGGGGCGTGAGTACAAGGGATGCGGCTTGATGACATCAACTGGGTTCAACTGGATGAAACGGTTCGGCAGAAAATGATGCAGATGCATCGACTCATCCGGCTTAAGCCTGGATTAGAAGCGGAAGTGTTGCACGTTGAGTTGCATAATCAGGACTGCGTGTTGAAAATATGGAACAAGGAATCTCGGCCGGACATTCAAAAACAATATCAATTATTGCAGAAGTTGATGCAAAACGGGATTCAGGTATCCAAGCCGTATGGTTGGGGGATCGATCAGCATCAAAATCAAGTGTTGCTGACCAGCTACGACGGCGTACCGGTTGTACAGTTAGATCAATCTATACTAAGACGGATGGGATATCCACCAGTATCCAGTCCATGTTGGTGAATCGCAGACGGAACAATTAGAACAAGATTACATCCCTCGCTACAACTTTGTTGACTATTTTTTTCCTCAGGCTGGCAAACACGAAGATATCTATCCCATCGTTCATGACTTGATACAGCGTGTACAGATCAGACAGAAGCATTTGATTCATGGAGACTATAACCTGGGGAACATCGTTGAGATGAATGGAAAATATACTATTATTGACTGGACCAACGGACAATACGGAGACCCCAGATACGATATGGCATGGTCATTTTTCCTAATTACCATCTATAACGGAGAAAAGTACGGCGAGTTTTATCAGGCCGAATTACGTGCTGTTAATAGCAGCATGCCGGATGAAGAACCAGCCTTTGAAGCGTTGGCTTGGTTACGCTGGGTACTGCTTTCGCGCGGTGGTGATGTTCCGGGAGATTCGGAAGTGATGCGACGTGTGTTGAATATAGCTGCTCAAAACCCCTACCTGCACGCAAACTTGTTGTAGCTAAAATATCACCTTAATAGAGCTAGAGCATTTCCTTAAATCCGCAAAATATGCTTTCGGTATTCGCAATATCTTTTTCAAGGTAGCTATCAAGCCTGTCCTAAATTCACGTTTTCTGCATACCTATGGTAGTAGAGGAGCGTGATGAGTAATGGAACAGAAGGTACAGACGTATTTCGAACTGAAACAGCAGCAGAAAGAGATTGAACAAACGTTATCGGTATTGAGAGATGAGATCGTGGCATACTGCGCGCAGCAAGGGGTGTACGAGACAGAAGTAGGCAGTTATAAGGTGAAAACGGTGCTCCAGCACCGGAAGGAATATGACGATCAGAAGCTATACGCTTCCCTGCCCGACCCGGAGATCTGGAGGCTCATGTCCAAGGTGGACAGCCATAAATTGAAGAGCCTGATTAAGCTGAATGTTCTCTCCGAGGAACAGGTTAGCCCGGCATGTACCGTGAAGCAGGTTACGTTGTTGCAGGTAGACAAGTTATAACGTATATTACTGCTTTCTATCCTTATGTTCTGAAATTGGTAGAATTTCAGGGGGCAAAACGTTTATTTTGTTCAGGGAAAGCGCATTCATTTTTCGTTATGATCAAAGAAACAAATCTGCGAGGAGGAACCAGGATGTCTACCGAAATTCCGTCCCTACATACTGCTTATGCCGATTCATTCAAAATAGGTGCAGCAGTACATACGAGAATGCTACAATCCGAAGGGCAATTTATTGCGAAGCATTACAACAGTGTTACCGCGGAGAATCAGATGAAGTTTGAAGAGGTTCATCCGCGAGAGCATGAATATACGTTTGAGGCAGCAGATGAGATCGTTGATTTTGCAGTGGGTCATGCGATAGGTGTACGTGGTCATACTTTGGTATGGCATAATCAGACGCCGGCATGGGTATTTGAGGATGCTTCCGGAGGCCCGGCTTCGAGAGAGTTGATGTTGTCCCGGTTGAAACAGCATATCGATACAGTTGTTGGCCGTTACAAAGGACAGATTTACGCATGGGATGTTGTGAACGAGGCCATTGAGGATAAGACCGACATAATTATGCGAGATACCAAATGGTTACGATTGCTGGGAGAAGATTACCTGGCTCGAGCATTCCATATGGCTCATGAAGCTGATCCTGATGCATTGCTATTCTATAATGATTACAACGAGACAAACCCGGTCAAACGGGAGAAAATATACAATTTGGTACGGTCTCTGCTGGAGCAGGGAGTACCTGTACACGGCATTGGTATGCAGGGGCACTGGAATATCCATGGCCCTTCCATTGAGGAGATCCGTCAAGCCATTGAACGTTATGCTTCACTGGATGTAGAGCTTCATCTAACCGAATTGGATCTATCCGTGTTTCAACATGATGATCAGCGCACCGATCTGACAGAGCCAACGTCCGAGATGTTGGAGCTTCAAGAGAAGCGGTATGAGGACGTTTTTCAACTGTTCCAGGAGTATAAATCCAATATCACTTCCGTGACATTCTGGGGTGTTGCTGATAACTATACTTGGTTGGATCATTTTCCGGTACGAGGCCGCAAAAATTGGCCATTTTTGTTTGATACACAGCTGCAGCCAAAGGATTCATTTTGGCGTATTCTTGGGCAAAAGTAAGGATCAAGTCTAGGCAGAAGCTCAAGTTCAGTTTAGATATAAGTTCAAGCTAACATCCAGCGATCCGCTGAGTGTTTCGGAATAATAGCCTTACATGCACACCTCATAAAAAGAGGCGAGCTTGTAAGGCTTTTTTGAAGTATCTTATGAATAGAGCAGATTTATTCTAATCTTAGCATTGTCACATCGACTGTACGATGCCATACTGGAGAAAAAAAGGGGAAATGGCAGGTGAATCCATGTACAAGGTCATAGTAGCAGATGATGAGCCGTTTATGCTGGAAGGCTGGAGAACGATGATCGATTGGCAAGGCTGCGGATATGAGTTGTGTGGAACTGCAACGGATGGAGAAGAAGCACTTGAACTGATTCATCATGTAAATCCGGATCTGGTGGTAACCGATATTCAGATGCCGGTGCTTGATGGACTTGGCCTGATTCGAACCATGCGTGAAGAGCTGAGATATGATTCCCAGATCGTTATCGTGACAGGGTATTCCGAGTTTGGTTACGCACAACAGGCGATACGATATCGGGTGAATGAATATGTGCTTAAACCTTTGGTACCCGAAGAGATTCATGAGTTATTACGGAACCTGATTATTCCGCTGGATACACAGAGACAGGAAATTGAGAATAGGCAAGCAGAAGAGCGATATGATGCAATGGGGCTATTAGATTCACATACGGATGAGGGTGTCATGATTGAAGAAGCGGATCTCGAGAAGATGGCGTATCGCGCAAAACAGATCCTGGCTTTAATTGAAGCGGGAGATGTAACAGGCATTGATGGTGCTGTGGATGATATGCTGCAAGAGATGGGGGAATCTAGGGCTGCGATGGGCTGGACTCAAAGTGCAGTCAGGTATATCCATGGAGAACTGTTGCGCAGATATGGCATGATCGGAGCGGATCAGACCCTCCTTCAGGGCCGGACATGGCATCATACAGAGAGTTGGTTCATGGGAGATTTGAAGAAATTGTTTATCCGAATTACGGAAACATTTGCTGCAACGGCTCAGGCTGATCCGGGTTCTGGTGGACTGGTGGCTGAGGCTGTCCAGTATCTGAAGGAACATTATCGCACCAAAATCAAATTGCAGCAGCTGGCGAATCACATTCATGTTAACGCGGCTTATCTAGGTCAGCAGTTCAAGCGGGAGATGGGAGTCAGCTTCAGTGAATACGTTCATCGTCTTCGGATCGAAGAGGCACGCAGAATGCTTCGCCGAACTAATATGAAAATCTCAGATATTGCATTTGAACTGGGTTATCATGATGCGGAGTATTTCACCGAAAAGTTTAAAGCGCTTACAGGTGAGCTTCCATCTCTATATAAAAACAATCAAGGGTGATTATGTGCATAAGAAAAAAAGGATGTTTCATACGGTAAACGATATTCCCCTTCGATATAAATTTCTGCTGATCTATGTGGTGAGCATCCTTCTCCCGATTATTGCGATTAATCTATTTTTTTATCAACGAACGTCGGCAGATATCGAGGTGCGGGAACAGGAAAATCTACGTAAATCCATTGACAGGGCTGCAGGTGAACTTGTCGGTATGATTGATGAGAGTGTGGCACTAAGCCGCATGATTGCGGCTGACGATTCCTTGTATGAAGCTCTGGACCGTACCTACGAGTCACCTGTGGAGTATTACAACGAGTATCACCTTTTCCTGCGTGATAAATTGACACGGTATATGTCAGCCAACATTCTGGAAGTTCGAATTTATACGGATAATGATACGATTCAGACCGGTAGTCACTACATCGTCATGAAGGACAAGGAAACATCATTGCCGGGCATGGAACAGTTAAATCAAGCAAGCGGGGATATTTTAGTCATCGATTATGAGGAACAGACCGGCTTCAGCCGGGGGAAACGAATTAGTGTCATTGGGAAAATGAAGACCTTTACTTCATACGCTAACTATGCGAAATATTCCAAAATTGATCTGGAAGTAAATCGCATTTATAGCATCCTCAATCGTGAGACGAACAGTCTACAGCTCCGGCTTGTGGATGGCAATAGTCGTCCGGTCGTTTCCAGTGCACGCTTCCCGGCAGATGAACAATGGTCTTCAGATGTGAATTCCGAATATATCATGGAGAAGTCACTTGGCAATCTGGCTTATCTGGATGGCTGGAAGCTGATCGGAGTTGCCGATACGAGGCATGTGGATCAATTATTGGATGAAGCGCGTAATTCCATTTTGTGGCTGGCGGTTATCAGCGTCATTGTACCTTCGGTACTCATTTACTTTATTCTGCGTTCTTACCATTACCGTATCCGTAAATTGTCACGGCATATGGAGAAAGTGCGGAATGAACGTTTTGACCTGATTGAAATCCAGGAAGGTCGAGACGAGATTGGCGGGTTAATTCGTACGTTTAACATGATGATCAGCAAAATCCATTCCCTCATTAATGATGTCTACAAACTGGAGATCAGGCACAAGGATCTGGAACTGGATCAAGTTCGAACGGAGTTATCCATGCTTCAGAGCCAGATGAACCCGCATTTTCTATTTAATACACTGAATGCACTGCTCGTCGTGAGTACCAAAAATGGTTATACCGAAGTATCGGAAATCATCAAAAGCCTGTCTTTGCTTATGAGACAACTGCTCAGCAGATCAGACAACCTGATTTCACTGGAGGAGGAGCTGCAATTCACAACGCTTTATCTTCAGATTGAGAAGTTCAGGTTCGGAGAATTGTTTGATTATACCTTGGATATTGATCCAAAGGCTGCTGGTAAACGCATTCCGCGCATGAGTATTCAGCCGCTGGTGGAGAATGCGTGCAAACATGGTTTACAGGCCCGCAAAACGGGGCGATTAATTCATATTATAGCTAAGCTGGGTGAATCCGGACTGGTTATTCGTGTCATAGATAACGGCATAGGGATGGAACAGGATAAACTGCGGCAATTAATACAGGATGTACGCTCGGATCAGGCGAAAGATGGCTCACATGTAGGTATTCGCAATGTCTATCGCCGCCTGGAATTATTTTATGACGGGGATGCAACGTTCACGATTCGCAGTGAGAAAGGTAGCGGTACAGAAGCCGGATATCATATTCCGACAGACAGACTGTGATTTATGAACAAGGGGGGACAGCGAGATGTACAAAGTACTTTTGGTTGACGATGAGCCGTTTGCGATCGAAGGGCTACAGTTATTAATTGATTGGCGAAAATTCGGCTTTGAGATTAACGGTGTATGCTCTAACGGAGAAGAGGCCGTTGAAGCGATACGTACAAACAAACCTGATCTGGTCGTCACGGATATTCACATGCCTGCGATGAACGGCCTGGAATTAATTGAAGAAGCGCGTCGTCTGGGACATGATTCCACCATGTTTGTCATCACAAGCGGTTACAGTGATTTTAATTACGCAAGGCAGGCCATTCGTCTTGGTGTGAGCAATTATTTAACCAAACCGGTGGATACGGTGGAAGCGGATGATATGTTGGAGCGTCTGGCGCAGGAATTGAAGGAGAAGCAGCAGCGTGAGAACGTCCGTGCACAGGCCAAAATTCATGAAATAAGGCATGTTTTGGCGACACTGGTTACTGGACAGGAAGTTGAGAATGAAGAGGACATGGCACATGATATCGCTCATCTGTATGACCAAGCTCAGAAGTGGACGTATGTAAAAGTGAGATTCCAGCGGGCAGATTCTGGTCAGATACGCTTGATTATTCATGAGGCAGTGAGCCGTGAACAGTGCTGTTATGTGGTGGAAAATGAACAGGATGCCTGCGGCATTGTATGGGGGGAAGTTTCTTCTGTGGCAGAAGCCCTGCAAGGAAGAAGCCATCGGGATTTTGCAGAGAGGCTGATGTCCAGCTTGAATGATGAGGTTCCGAATGGAGCCCAGCTTGCCGTGGGTCTGCCTGTGCAGCAACCGGGGGCCTTGTCTCTTTCCAGAAGTATGGCTGCCGAGACAGAACGCTTTTTGTTTTTGCACCAGGGAAATCTGCTATTTGCCGAAGATCTGCAGGAACAACGGCTACGGTTTACTCCTGAATCTCTTCGTGAAGCGGATCTCATTATGGAGCGTCTGGAGAACGGTTCACCAGAGCAGTTAAGCATGTCGATCAGGGAAGTGTTCGATCAATTTGTGACAAACAAGACTGCACCTGAATTTGTTCACATATTCATGACCCAGATTTTGTTCCGTGGCTTTTCCTTATGTAAGGAGCTTGGGGGAGAAACGAAAGATCTGCTGCAGGACGCAGCATTCCATCCCGATGATCGATATCACCGGAACATTGAAGGTTCAGCCAATATGCTGGAAGACTTTTGCTTGAAGTGTCAAGCGGCGGCAACATCACTCCGTCAAAAACAGCTCGGCGGAACACAGGCGATGGTAGCTGAATATTTGCGGGAGCATTTCAGGGAGACCTTTACGATTAAGGAGCTGGCAGAACGTTTCTTCATGCATCCGGTGCATCTGGGTCAATCTTTTATGCGGAAGTATGGCAAGGGTGTTCTCGACATGGTGCATGACCTGCGGATAGAAGAAGCTATGAGACTGCTCCGAGATTCGGACGATGCTTCATGCGCAATTGCAGAGCAGGTTGGTTATAAGAGCTACCAGCATTTCCTGAAACAGTTCGAGCGCAGAACAGGGTTGAAACCGGCTGAGTATCGCCTAAAGCAGGCTCAATAAAGCACACTTTAAGAGGTATGCGCCGGTTCAAGACCTCCTGCAATTAAGGGGGGGAGATGCTTAAATCTGTTTATTTTGAAACCGCATACATTTCCTCATAATAAAGACAGTAAGTTAAACCACTTCCAAGGAGGCGCAATACATGGGGGGATTGAAGAAAAAGAAACTTTGGGGTTCCGTTTCTCTTGTTCTGGCATTAACTCTCGCACTTGCAGGATGCAGCAGTGAAGAGGCCAAAACGACGACACCCGATGGTAAGGAAGTATTAAACATCTCGGCATTTATCGGTACACCAAACCAGGCACCAGCAGCGGATAACCGGATCTATAAAAAGATTGAAGATGAGCTGGGTGTCAAACTGAACATGGAGTTTCTGGTAGGTGACTTGCAGCAAAAGCTGGGTGTTATGGTTGCGGGTGGAGAATACCCGGATCTGATTACAGCAGACACCAAACTGGTTGCGGCCGGTGCGGTTATTCCGCTGGAAGATCTGATCGAGCAACATGCACCAAACCTCAAAAAGCACTTTGCAAAAGATTGGGAACGGATGAAAGATTCCAGTGACGGACATATCTACTGGCTGCCGAACTACGGTGTATACACAGGTGAGTTCATCAGTAACTACTATTCTGGTCCAGCATTCTGGGTTCAAAAGCAGGTGCTGAAAGAAGCCGGATATCCAACTCCGAAAACATTGGATGATTATATGAAACTGATTCGTGATTACGCTGCGAAACATCCAACGACAGCGGATGGTCAGCCGACAATTGGTTTCACAACATTGGCTTCCGACTGGAGAACCTTTCCACTTCTCAACCCGCCAGAGCACTTGACAGGTCATCCTAATGACGGCGGTGTTGTTGTAGATGATAAAGGCGTTGCAACTGTATTTGCGGATAAAGACATTTCGAAACGATACTATAAAGAGCTGAACAATCTCTATAACGATGGACTTCTTGATAAAGAAGCCTTTGTTCAGAACTACGATCAATATTTGGCAAAAATTTCTTCTGGCCGCGTCATCGGGATGTTTGACCAACACTGGAATTTCCAGCAAGGTGAAGATCCTCTCGTAGCTCAGAACAAAATTGGCGAAACGTATGTAGGTTTCCCACTTGTTTATGATACCAGCATCAAGGATCATTACCTGGATCGTCCGGTCATTAACTTGAACAACGGTTTTGGTATCAGTAAAGATGCTAAAGATCCTGTTGCAATCCTGAAATTCCTGGATAAGTTGATGGATGAAAAGTATCAAAAGCTGCTGTCTTGGGGCGAAGAGGGCGTAGACTACAAGGTCAACGAAAAAGGAAGATTTTATCGTACGCCTGAACAACGTCTTCAACAGGAAGACCCGGCATGGAAACTGGCTAATAAAGCCGAAGGTTTCTACGGTGCAGCACCGAAAATGGAAGGTACCTTCTCTGATGGAAACGCGATTGGTGCAACCAATCAGCCTGAAGAATTCTATGATGGCTTGAAGAAAGAGGATAAAGAATTGCTGGACGCATACGGTTTTAAAACATGGAGTGATTTCTTCTCTCCTGCACCTGAAAACCCAGTGTATTACCCAGCATGGCAAGTGGACTTGAAAGAAGGTTCAGATGCTTCGGTAGCCAATAAACAAATGACCGATACATCCCTGAAATACTTGCCACGAGCAATCATGTCCAACTCAGACCAATTTGATTCGATCTGGAGCGAATATGTGGACGCTTACAAGAAAATTAACGTGAAAGCATATGAAGACCGAATCAATGAGCAATTACAATGGCGGATTCAGAATTGGACCGTTAAATAAATAAAGGCGGTTGTTGGATCGCTTCGGAAGGTGATAGGTGCATGGATGTAAATCATGCCCTGTGCCTTCCGAACGATTCATCCCAAAATCCGCTGTACGTTGATAGGAGGAGTGAAAGATGGCGAATACGCCAGGAGCCATACAGGAAAAAAATGCTCCAACTGTTGCACCCAAGACGCCTCTGATGAAGCGCCTGCGCAGTCAAAAACAACTGATGTTTATGTCTCTGCCTATCGTCGCTTACATTTTGGTTTTCGCGTATTATCCGATCTGGGGCTGGGTAATGGCGTTTCAGAATTACAGTCCAGCGAAAAAATTCACGCAGCAGGAGTGGGTCGGACTTAAGCACTTCAAGTTTCTGCTTACGGACGACGCGTTTCTGAACGTGCTTCGTAATACGATCGCGATGAGTTTGATTAATATGATTCTTGGCTTTGTGACAGCCATTGTTTTTGCGATTTTGCTGAATGAAATCAAGCACAAGTTGTACAAACGCACGATTCAAACGATCTCGTATCTGCCTCACTTCTTGTCATGGATCATCGTTACGGGTATCGTTGCCAGCTCGTTATCTGTTGATGGCGGGATTGTGAACGTGGTGCTGATGAAGTTAGGATTTATCAATGAACCGATTATGTGGCTCAGCGTTCCAGAGTACTTCTGGGGTATTGTCGGTGCATCGCACGTATGGAAAGAGGTCGGCTGGAATGCAATCATCTATCTGGCAGCGATCACTTCCATTGACCCATCCCTCTATGAAGCGGCAGAAATTGATGGAGCTAACCGGTATAAAAAGATGCTTTATGTTACTTTGCCTGGGATCAAGTCCATCGTCATTATCTTGCTGATCATGAACATGGGATGGATTCTGGAAGCTGGATTCGAAGTACAGTATTTGCTTGGAAATGGTGTGGTTGTTGACTGGTCTCAGACCATTGACATCTTTGTCTTGAAATACGGGCTACAGATCGGTAACTATTCACTTGCTACCGCAGCCGGTATATTCAAAACCGTCGTAAGTATTACCCTGATATTTGCAGCTAACTCCATATCCAAACGATTCGGCGAAGACCGATTAATATGAGGAGGACACATCGATGGGAATAAACAAATCTCGGATTGAGCCGATTGTCTTCCATACATTTAACGGCTTGCTGATGATCTTTATTGCAGTAGTAACCTTGTATCCATTTTTGAATACGCTGGCGGTTTCTTTTAACGCGGGTAATGATACAATTCGGGGCGGCATCTACTTGTGGCCTAGGGAATGGACCAGCCAGAACTACAAAGCTGTATTTGCGGGTGGGACTATATTTGCAGCTTTTGGGGTTTCAGTCGCAAGAACTGTACTCGGTACGGTTCTGAGCTTGTTCCTGACTTCCATGTTGGCTTACACGCTTAGCCGCAAAGATTATATTCTGCGCAAACCGATTACCATTATTGTCGTCATGACCATGTATTTCAGCGCAGGTCTTATTCCAACTTACTTTCTGATTAAAGACTTGCACTTGCTTAACAATTTCCTGGTATACATCATTCCGGGCCTCATCAGTGCATTTAATATGATCGTTATTCGGACGTATATTCAGACGCTACCCGAAGGGCTAATTGAATCAGCCAAGATTGATGGTGCGGGAGATTTTAGAACCTTTATGTCCATCATCTTGCCACTCTGTCAGCCTGTGCTTGCAACTGTTGCGTTGTTTATTGCAGTAGGCCAATGGAACTCTTGGTTTGATACGTTCCTGTACGCTTCATCCAAGCAAAACCTGAGTACATTGCAGTACGAGTTGATGAAACTACTGTCGTCTTCTATGAACACGAATAGCAGTGCTGCGGTATCCAGCGGGGCAGATATTGGGCAGGCACGTAACATGGTTACACCAATATCAATTCGGGCAGCAATTACGATTGTTGCGGCATTGCCGATCCTGGTTGTGTATCCGTTCTTGCAAAAATACTTTGTACACGGATTGCAACTGGGTAGTGTGAAAGAATAGTAAGAAGTAGAAGTAAGAGTGTAAATTAAGAAAAGAATGAAATCAGTCTAAAGTAATGACTGATTTCATTCTTTTTTTTGTATAATTTTGTAACTTTTTTTATTTTTTAGATGTTATTTATTATAGGCATCCGCCTAAAAATAAATAAGGAGATGACATAATGAAAAGAAAAATCATTTCTAGTGTTTTGCTGCTTGGTTTAATTGTTTCAAGTGTATCGGGAGCAACTCTATCTGCGGAGGGTTCCACTTATTCACAGCATGTCGTGGATATAGCCATAACTCCTTCAGTGAATCCTGTCGGTAAAGTAGTTAAATATCAAAATGACACTAATGTAAAACCACTCATTGTAAAAGCTGTTGAAAACAGCACTTCGTCTTTTAAGGCTAGTGAGAGGAAGTCTACGGAAGAACTGGATGAATATCTTGCAAAAGTTGCTACTGGACAGGAAGAAAAGTATACAGAAAAATTTTTCGATATCTTAGAAAGTAACGGACTGGTTTACTATGAATTAGGGCAGAATTCTTCTAAAGTATCCACTCAGGCTGTGAACGGAGATATTCAAGTTAATACACCATTTGGAATATATAATTCAAACACTAAATATTGGGAAATTTGGGGAGGGTTTAAATGGAAAAATGATAGTGCCTGGTGGTCAGAAGCAAGAAACTGGGGAGGATTTGCAAACCCTACAGGGAATTTAGGAGGAGCAGATACAGCAGGAATCAATCTTACCGGCGGTACAAATGGTGCTGCTTTGAAGGAGTTCTATCTTCAACCTCTATGGCATGATGCTCCATCACCTTACAATAGTGGAAGAACGGGAGGGAATTCAGCTGGAAAACAAACAAATCGTGTAGGTACCTTTGATAGTTCATACGGGGCAATGTTTAAATTTCAAGATAGTGTATCCGGCTTTGGGACTGGTAGCGATGGGTATGCAAAATATGCAATGAATTTTGGAGCTGGAGCAGTTAAGCTTGCTTATGACAGTAAATTTTCTGGTGCAAGCGGAAATGCTGTGTCATACATGCGTCATACATGGGATAAAACTTATGTGGATAATGTTACTCTAAATAGTAACGGTAGTTTTTCAGTAACTATAAAAGGTGGTACCGATGCTACCGATACATTAATTGGACCTGATTATGCTTATTAATGTTCATTAAGTTACAGTGAGACGACCCTTAAAAGAGACCTTGACGATTCTTAAATATGCCAAGGTCTCTTATATAAATTCTATCTACTTCTTTTTTACATATTTAATGAACCAAAATACAAAGATCCAAGGCAAAATGTATATCGTTATCCACTCAAATAAATGGATAAGATCAATTACACTAAAGCCATTTTGAAATCTTTGATAACTTACTATAGATAAAATAAATATAACTAAAATACATATTGAAATATTCAATGGTTTGTTCGACATGATTGATCACTTCCTTCTTTTAATATGGAATATAATATATTTTGTAGCAATCATTACAATAAAGTGTTGATTTGTCAATAGTGAAATAAAGTGCAATTTTTATTATGACGTGTTGAGAAGCTAAGCACCATAGTTCCTCTGAAAGTATTCTTGAGCGATTTTCGCTTTCCTTTATGTCGGAGCAACAACATGCCGCAAGCGAGTATTACAGTATGTTCTTATAAAGAGGTAGATACAAAATTAAATTTCTAACTACAATTCTACTTATCTTTATGCTTATGGCTTGTTCAAACAGAGTGATATCTTTTGATGGGGAGAGCGATAACTGGAAGGTGATGCTCACAAACAATTCTGAAACAGAGATGGCCGAATTCTCCGTAAGATATATCGGTGACGAATATGCCGTAAAGGATGTATATTACCAGTTCAGAGGTCAAGAATTCGATGCAAGTGGGTATGAGGAAGATCTGGGGAATCCGCAACGAGATATCAAACATGCTTCAGGCGCCAAGTTTCTAGATCTTGAGCAATTTCCTGTCTCTATTCATATTCAATGGAATGAAGATCAAGCCGAAACGATATATCTTGAAGGGTTATAAATTGAATCCAAACGGAGTTGAATCAGATGGAAAGCATCCGTAATTATGCGATAACGTTTTTCGGAAATTTCGGGATGGCCTATTTTATTTTTGGAGAGGGAACGATCGGTAGGCCGTTGCTATTTGCGCTCTTTATGCTCATGTTGATGATGGGAATGGACTGGTACAAAAGCAGGGGGAATCATACGTTGAATTAGCATATGTGTACTTTGGAGCCGATTCTGGCAGAGGATCGGCGGTTTGGTGTGCAATTTTGGTGAGGAGGTGCTGGATTATTGTCACGAATCTTTCGCTTGACTCATTCCGATGTTGGACGCAGCAGAAACAGGAACAACTACAGGAGCTCCGAATCTCAACAGAAGAGAGAAAACAAAACCGTGAAAATGAGAAGGAGAGTACTTTCAATCCTTTCATTGGATATGACCATGACTCGGAGAGGGCTATTGGGCAGGTCACGATCTGGGCTTCTGGGCAGATGGGATTTGAGGTGATTAACATCGGGCACAGAAGAACGTTTATTGTGGAGGTATATTGAGCAGATTGAAGAGCAAGGCACAAATTTCGAAACGACGCCGGAACCTTACTTTGGCGCACTACAGTCCGGAGTTAGGACTTAGAGTAGCCTATGGTAACCTTCTATTGAAGTGAGAATGAGGACTACCATTTACATTAGAGCCTTTGTTCATTACACTTGATAAGTAAAGCTTATAAATAGGGTATATGTAATATCAATTCAGATTATCAGGAGGATATTAATTATGCATCAATCAGCACACATTCAGGAAGCACGCGATTACATATTAAACCGAATCAACAGCAAGCCCGTCGTGGGCATGATTCTGGGTTCAGGACTGGGAGCACTTGCGGACGAGATTGAAAATGCAACGGTGATTCCTTATACAGAAATCCCATACTTTGCCCAATCTGAAGCGATCGGACACGCCAATGAACTGGTGATTGGAGAATTGATGGGTCAGACCGTAGTGGCAATGAAAGGCCGTCTGCACTATTATGAGGGTTTTACACTAGAAGAAGTTACGTTCCCGGTACGCATTATGAAGGCACTAGGTGTTGAACAATTGATCATTACCAACGCTTGTGGCGCGGTTAACACCGGTTTTGAACCAGGCCAGCTCATGCTGATTACTGATCACATCAATCTCGTTGGTAACAATCCACTGATTGGGCCAAATAATGCCGAACTGGGTGTTCGTTTCCCGGATGTATCCCAAGTATATAACCGTGAATTACGCAGTATCGCACTGCAGGTTGCTGAGGAGCAAAATGTCAGCTTGCAACAAGGTGTATACGCTTGGTGGAGTGGCCCGGCCTATGAAACACCTGCTGAGATTCGCATGATTCGTACGATGGGTGCGGACGCTGTAGGGATGTCTACTGTACCGGAAGCCATTGTTGCTATTCACGGCGGCATGAAGGTGCTTGGTATTTCCTGTCTGACAAACATGGCATGTGGTATTCTGGATCAGCCGCTCAGTCATGACGAAGTGATTGAGGTAGCCGCGAAAGTGAAAACTACATTTATTGGTTTGGTTAAAGGTATTTTGCAAAAAATGTAACATACATTTCTTTATATTTGTAATATCGTTCCATAAGCACTGCCAAGTCTGAAAAATCAGACGGGCAGTGTTTTTTTGTGAAATAAGGGAAGCAGAATTATTCCTAAAATGGAAGATTCCCCTTATAATATGTAAGAGCAACATCAAGAAGAGATCAGCTGAATAAAAAGGAGAATGAAATCATGGAGGATTTGCTCCAGGATGAATATGTTATCTTTAAACACATTCATGCGAATTGGTTGAGAAGATTTGAAGGCGCCGGAGGCAAATTGTTTCTTACGAATCAACGATTAATTTTTGTACCCCACAGTTTAAACATTCAGACAGAATGGGTTCAAATGGAATTATGGGGAATGAGCAAGATTGAGAAGCATCAAACATGGGGCATTATTCCTAACGGAATTAAAATTACAATGGATTCGGGAGAAGTTGTCAAATTTATCGTATGGAATCGTTCGAAGATCATTCGTGAAGTTATCTGTGCCAAGAGGACAGATGATATTATCTTAAATTAGTTTAAATAGCCACCCGTACATATCATCTTTAAAAAATACAATAACCTTTGACCCATGCAATTCGTATGGGTTATTTGTTGTTCCAATCACGGGGCCAGCCGAATTGTAATGAAAATTTTACAATATGAATGTGTTTATATGAAAACATTGACAATACGCTAACAATTCCAAGATTTCCCGTTTACAAATCGGTCCTATAATTACAAACGTGATAGGTCATTTTTACTATGAACGTGGATGGTTTGGGGGGATGAGCGAACAAGCTCTCATATTGACGATACATGCAAACATACCAAGCAGGGCACAGCAATATCAGGCAAGATTATATGGAGAAAAGAAGGGTGACAAAAGCCAATGTCAATGAAGAAGACGTTAGTAGTGTCCATGGTAGCCACAGTATTAACAACCTCTGTGGCTCACGCAGTATCGGCTGCTCCTGCAACAAAATCTGTAGCTAGTACGAGTGCAGCTCAGGTGAAAAACTCCACGTTTACCATAAACGGTAACAGTGTCATTGTACGTTCCATTGTGAAAAATGGAGAAACGCTTGTAGCCGTTCGTGATGTAATCCAAGCGATCGGTGCACAAGCTGAAATTGCAAACGGAGCGACGGTGATTCAATTGAATGGTCACACGGTTAGCTTGCAGAACAAGTCCAAGCAGCTTGTCGTGGACGGGGCTAAGGTGAATCTGAACCAGCCAGTTACGATCATTGGAGGAGTAAGCTACGTTGCACTTCGTCCGCTCGTGGCAGGCGTAGGCGGTACCGTTGGATTGAAGAATGGTCAGCTTGAAGTCAGCACGATTGCTCTGATTGAAGGTACAGAGAACCCACGTTTTGCCGGAGTAAATCAGCTTATTGTCTCCAAAAACGATGATCAGGGCAGAAGTGATTATCTCGTGAATACTACTACTAGAAAATATGAGTTGCTGTTAACAACTGAGGGCGGTTCAGACCTGGTTGTATCCCCGAGCGGCAACCAAGCAGCTTATACGAATGCAGAAGGAGCCGTATACGTTATCGATCTGAAAACGAAGGCTTCCAAGCTCATTACGAATGATACAAGCATCAAACCGGAACTGGTCTGGTCTGCGGATGAGAGTTCGATCTATTTCCTGCAAGGAGATAAAGGGTCAGTGATTGCGAACCTGAACCTGGCGGACGGCACCATTAAGAAACTGGTGGAAGATAAAGTCGATTACAAAGAAAACTTGAATGTGTCACTGAGCGGCAAACGATTCGTCTATACCGTAACTACTCTGGGTAAAGTAACCGCAGATTCAACGAATGTAGATGCAGACAATGTGGACATTGATTTTTCGGCGAATCAACAGCAATTATTTTCGTATAACAACGGTGCTGACAAACCATCGGCAGTGAAGTTAACCACTTCAACGGATGATAAAGTATTTATTTATTCTGCAGATGGTCAGAAAGCTTACTACGTAAGTGTATCTTCTGAGGATGGTAATGCTTCCCTCATGTCCGTAGATGCATCCCAGAAACCAGTCACCGTGTATAACGAGCATGATGTAGAACAAGCAGTTCTGGCAGGCGGTACCTTATACGTACTTGCTGCGCAGGATGACAAGAACAGCGTGATTCTGTCCATCGATACGGTAACCGGACAACAATCCAAGCTGTACACCGTGTCCTCTGATGTATCTTCTATCGTTGTGAAGGGTTCACAGATTGCTACCGTTGAGAACGGACGAGTGCTGGTGCAAGCAGATGGTAGCTGGAAAGCTGTAACGAAGTAAGAAACTGTAGTAAAAACAGAAGCTCCTAATTGAATGAAGTTGATCGGAAAAATGATATCCCAATATGAAATGTAGTGAAAATTAAAATTTAACGTTAAATTCGAGAGGAGCTTTTTACAATGAAAAAATGGATTAAACCTTTCACAGCCATGCTGATGGCTGTATCCCTGGTTGGTGGACTTGGTGGTGCAATGACAGCTTCTGCTGCCAAAAGCACGGAGAAAGGCAAGATTGTCATCAATGGATCTTCTGCACTCCTCCCATTGACGCTTCAAGCTGCAAGTGAATTCAAGAAAGACAATCCAAAAGTTAAAATCTCGGCATCTGCTGCAGGTTCCGTTACGGGTCCGCAATCTGTTCGTAAGGGCATTGCAGACATCGGCGCGGTAGACTGGGATGCATCCAAGGATGTTCCTGGCTTCAAAAAATTCGATGGACAGGTTGCTCATCCGGTAGCCGTAACGGTGTTCACAGCGGTTGTGAACACGAACGTAGGTGTAAGCAGTCTGACAACGAAACAATTGCAAGACATCTTCTCCGGTAAAGTAACGAACTGGAAAGAAGTTGGCGGTGCAGACGGTAAAATCGTTGTCGTTAACCGTAAATTCGGATCAGGTACACGCGTTAACTTCCAACAAAAAGCACTCGATGGTAAAGATTTCATGAACAAAGGGGACAACTACAAAGAGGTAGGTTCCAGCGGTGATATGAAAACAACCATCGAAACGACACCTAACGCGATTGGTTATATCGACCTGCCGTACGTAACAAGCAAAATGAAAGCTGTATCCATCAATGGCGTAGCACCAACAGAGAAAAACGTGCTGAACAAAACATACAAAGTATGGGGTATCGGATACTACATGACGAAAGGTCAACCAACGGGTGCAACGAAGGCATTCATCGAATACATCCAAAGCAACAAATTCCAAAACGGTTCCCTGAAAAAGCTGAAATTCATTCCGCTCGCAGCCGTTAAGTAAAACGTTCAGTCTGATCTGAATCAGACTTCAACATCCTGCACCTGCATTTCATAAGAAAGGGATAGCCAGCTTCCGCGCGTGGTCGCCAAGCTGGCTTCTCTATGTGAAAGGAAGAGTCCTCTATGATGGAAATGAATCCACCGGCGAACAGCCCGGCTCCGAATGAGCTGGGTTCAAGCCTTGGCAAAGCGCCCGAGAAGAGACGACGTTTTGACCGTAAAGCCCGGCTCCGGTGGTCTAACCGCATGTTTCGCATCCTCTGCATTAGCAGTGCGGCCTTTGTCTGCCTCGTTCTGTTCTGTATTCTGGTGCTTATGCTTCGCACAGGTGTCCTTACTTTTGCAGACGTCTCGCTGAAAGAATTCTTTTTCTCCACGAACTGGGACCCGGAAAATGAGCACTACGGTGCGCTGACCTTTATTCTGGGCACGTTTGCTCTCACTGGGCTGACGATGCTGATGGCGATTCCTCTCTCCGTGATCATTGCTGTATTCCTGGCGGAAATGACACCAAAATGGCTTCGTCGCCTGCTGCGTCCGGTGCTGGATCTGCTGGTGGGTATCCCGTCCGTCGTGTACGGTTATCTTGGTTTGACGGTTCTAATTCCATGGCTTCGGGACTTGAGCGGACGTGATCTGGCAGATGGTCTGCTAGCAGCATCTATTGTACTGACCATCATGGTACTGCCGACGATTAGCCGGATTAGTGATGATGCGATCTCCGCCGTGCCGAACAAATACCGGGATGCGGCGTATGCACTCGGTACGAATCGGTTTCAAACGATTACCCGGGTTGTGCTTCCGGCGGCAAGAGGCGGTATTATGTATGCGGTCATTCTGGGTATGACACGTGCCATTGGTGAGACGATGGCAGTGGTTATGGTTATTGGTAATACGGCGCAGCTGCCGACCAGTCTGTTTACGCCAACTGCCGTGCTGACCAGTAACATTGTGATGCAAATCTCCAGTGTAGAATTCGATTCGATCTGGAATCATGGCTTGTATATGATGGGCTTTATTTTGCTGGCGATCTCTATCCTGATGATCGTTGCCGTGAGAATGCTGCAGAAGAGAGGGGGACGTCACCTGTGAGTGTGAAAAGAGAGGTTAATCCGGCTACTGCGTATTCCTTTGGCAAACGGCGATCGTCCTCGGCATGGATGGATCGGCTGTTTACGGGGACAGTGTGGGGCGTAGGTATCATCGTTATTTTATTTATTGTGGGATTGTTGTTTCTGTTGTTGCAAAAAGGGTTGCCGATGCTCAGCTGGGATTTCCTGTACGGTGTACCGAGTGAGATTGAAGAAGGCGGAGGCATTGGCCCTGCGCTGTTCAACTCTTTCTATGTGCTGATTCTGTCCCTTCTCATCTCGATTCCGATCGGTCTTGCAGCAGGCATTTACCTTGCTGAATTTGCACCAAACAACAAACTGATTGAGGTTGTGCGTATATGCGTGGAAGGGCTGTCGTCCGTGCCATCGATTATATTTGGTTTGTTTGGGATTGCACTGTTTGTCGAATACTTCGAGATCGGTCTGACAATTCTTGGAGCTGCGGTCAGCCTTGCCTTCCTGAACTTGCCTGTGTTGACCCGGGTGACAGAGGAAGCGGTTCGTGCTGTCCCGACCGAACTTCGTAACGGTTCGTTTGCACTGGGTGCAACGCATCTGCAGACGATTCGGCAAGTGGTTCTTCCTGTTGCGCTGAACGGAATCATGACAGGTATCTGTCTGACCGCAGGCCGTGCTTTTGGCGAAAGTGCCGTTATTATTCTGACCGCGGGTGTATCCACGTCCGGCGAGATGTGGGATTTCAATCTGTTGTCACCAGGCGGAACGCTGGCGGTGCATCTGTGGTATATCCAGTCCGAAGCTATTGTGCCGGATGCGGAGCAGATTGCCCAGAAATCCACAGCCGTTCTGATCTTTGTCGTGCTGCTTATCAATATTTTATTCCGTGTGCCGCTGTGGTTTAATTCTCGTAAAAATCAAATGTAACGTAGAGCCAAAGTCTACGCGGGCAAACCTGTTATGTCTGCTATAAAAATAGTATATTCCAAATCATCGCCAGGAGGGCACATGGTGCAATCGATTATTGAAACGAATAAGCTGAACTTATTTTACGGTACCTTTCAGGCGCTGAAAGAAGTATCTATTGAAATTCCGGAACGTGCCATTACGGCATTTATCGGTCCATCCGGCTGTGGCAAATCCACTTTGCTACGCACCCTTAATCGTATGAATGACCGGATACCTGGCACACGAATTGAGGGGAACGTGGCTGTTGGGGGAACAGATATTTACAGTGGTGATGTGCATGTAGAGACACTGCGCAAGAAGATCGGTATGGTCTTCCAGTCACCGAATCCTTTTCCGAAATCCATCTATGACAACATTGCATTCGGACCAAGACAGCATGGGATTCATGGCAAAAAAAAGCTCGATGAGATCGTTGAACGCAGTCTGCGTTCCGCCGCTCTCTGGGATGAAGTCAAGGACAACCTGAAGCGCTCAGCGCTTAGTTTGTCAGGTGGACAACAGCAACGTCTGTGCATCGCTCGTGCTTTAGCGGTCGAACCGGATATTCTTCTCATGGATGAAGCGACGGCTTCCCTTGATCCAGTCTCCACCTTCAAGATTGAGGAACTGACACATGAGCTGAAGGAACGTTACACCATCGTGATGGTTACTCATAACATGCAGCAAGCCGCACGTGTTTCCCAGCAGACCGTGTTTTTTCTGAACGGTGAAGTTGTAGAGTATTCGCTTACGAAAAGCATGTTCTCCGAACCCGTCGATGCGCGTACACAGGACTATATCAGCGGCCGATTTGGTTGAGCTTGCGGAGTGGGATGGATTTGGGATGAATGTGAGTTAAAGGTGAGCTAAGTGAATAACGCATAGAGAAGTGTTTATATCATATAGCAAGAATAGAGAAGCTA
This sequence comes from Paenibacillus sp. TSA_86.1, assembly GCF_052691815.1. NCBI lineage: Bacteria > Bacillati > Bacillota > Bacilli > Caryophanales > Paenibacillaceae > Paenibacillus > Paenibacillus sp. TSA_86.1. The sequence goes on from NZ_JBQZGE010000003.1 coordinate 181,494, forward strand.
GCTCTGTAGGTGTAGCTTATGTAGTAGACGAGAGCCTTTCAGACTTGGTCTGAAAGGCTCTTTTGTCGTTTATATTTTCCAGGGGAGACGAGGGTACTTGTAACGAAAAACGGTGTTATTCTCATGTTTCACATAAATCCATGGAGGTGGGATAGGGGTGCCGAACGCTTTGTATAAAGTGGTTCCTTCATCACTGAACGAATATGCTTCTATGCTGTCGAGAATGTCATCCCCCTGCATTCTTCCTTGATAAGACAGAGTTTGCCCCTGCGTGCTAATATGAGTTGCGCCTGAAATAAATCGGTAGGATGTATTGATCAAGCCAACCTTTTGGGAGGACAACATCATGAATTCGCTCAGGAGCAGTATGCTGATGAAAATCGTAAGAATTGCACTCGTAATCCAACGTTTTTTCTTCATTTTGCAGACCTCCGTTATGGTGAAGTATCAATGGAATTTTAATCTTTAGAAATGGCTTCATTCTCAGACTATTCTCGCCTCGTAGACGTAACCACAGATGTTTATGATAGAATAAATAATCTGGGATGATGAAACGGTAAGGGACTGAATAGACATGAACAAAACGGAGCGACAGCTCGCTATTACGCTAGAACTACAACGAACAAAACTGATAAGGGCAGAGGATCTGGCTGCTCAGTTTGAGACAAGTGTTCGTACAATATATCGCGACATCCAAGCATTAAGCGAGGCTGGAGTGCCCATTGCAGGTGCTCCGGGTCATGGGTACTCTCTGATGGAAGGGTACTTTCTTCCCCCGGTAAGTTTTACTGCGGAGGAAGCCGTATCTCTGCTCATGGGAGCGAAGTTTATCGAACAGAGATGGGATACTGCGTATGGCATTCAGGCCAAGTCTGCACAGCGCAAGATTGAAGCTATTTTACCAGATGCCATTCGTAAGCAGTCCTCGCGTGTACAGGAAACGATGCGCGTGCTTCATCCGATGGGACCTGATACAACAGCGATGGTGAGAAGCTACCTTAACGATATACGGAATGCAATTCTGGAGCAACGTAAAATCAGCTTGATGTATCTGAAAAAAATGCCGGGAGCGGATGGAAAACGTTCGAATCAGCGTGTTGTGTCTCCATACGGACTCACCCTGGTGCGGGAAAATTGGGTGTTGATCGGCAGATGTGATCTGCGGCAAGACGTTCGTCATTTTCGTTTGTCCCGCATGTCGGAGCTTTCTGTTCTGGAAGAAAAATTTTGTCTACCGCCAGATTTTGATCTGAATCGGTATCAGCCGCCAGATGATCGCAACGAACGTGTGCTTGTCCGAGCGACATTTGAAGTTGCTGACAAAATGATGGAGGCCCTTCATTTTTATATTGATCACGTGGAGGATCAAGAGGACGGTATTCATTTCCACTTTCGTGTCCGCTATCCTGAGGAAATCCTGCCTCATCTCCTTGGTTTGGGTGGAGATATCGAAGTGATGGAGCCGGAGTCTCTGCGTGTTCGTATGCGGGAGATGGCGACAAATATCTTAAAGCACTACTGACATACCCTTGTCAGTAGTATTTTTTTATACTGGAATTAATCAAGATGAAGAGGAGTTGTTTGCAGGATGAAAAGCACAAATGAAATATTACAGTCTTTCGAGACTTCAGTTGAGAGGTATGTAGCAGAATTAAATCTTTTAAATATGGATGAGTTACTAAGAAAAGAGAATGAAGAGGAATGGTCGATCGGGCAGATGTACATGCATTTGATTCAATCGGCACTGTTTATGCAATTGCGTAATATAGAGCATTGTTTAGCTAAAAATGAACAAACTGTAGATTTGGATGCGGAAAAAACAGAGCTGGGCAGTCAGATATTTGAGGCAGAACAATTCCCTCCTGTTCGGGTTAAAGTACCAGCTTCTTCGCAATATACACCATTGCAACCCGAAAGTAAGGAACAACTGCTTGAAGGACTGCAGCAGGTTGTAGATCGGATGCGAAGTACAGCTTCTGTTCTTGCTCTAGAAGAAGTGGGTACAGGCTCTAAAGTGCTTCACCCCCGTCTTGGAGCGTTAAACGCTCAGGAGTGGTATGAGTTGATCGATATGCACTACAAGCATCATTCTTTACAGCTGGATCGTTTGAAAATGAGTCTGGGAATGTAAATTTAATAACTAGTACGGATGGGAATGAATTGTCCATGATTGAGTTCGGGTCAGAAAGAAGGTGATGGTTAAGCGTTGTCGAATGAAGTAGTAATACTTCAAAGGAGTTGTCAGTTTATGCGCTATGATCCGGATGTATTAACGGCTCAGGATGTTTTTGAATATGAGTCTCATGAGGTAAGAAGTGTGTTACGGTCTGTTAAATATAGCATAAGGGTAGGAGACCTTTTTTTTATTATTACTCCTTACGACGATAAAATGTATGTTGTAGAAGAGATCGAGGAACATTATGACAGTTGGACTGTTATCTATAATGGTGGAAGAAGAGTAGCAGAGAAAGATGTATTTCCCCTATTCACCGTGGGTTCATTAATAAATATGTTATCTTATGATAATGACTTTGATTTAAGGACTGCTGGGGCTAAGTGGATTGTAATTATTGATCATTGCCATGAGTATGCTTCAGAGGAAAGTGAGCTTCTTGTTACATTTTTATGGTATGTGCTTGTTGATTTGAGTGTACGAGGACTAATTAGTCGTGATTAAGCAGACGAGAGGAAGATACCTGTGGCAGTCCAGAATACCAATCCTAAAGTAGATGCATATCTAAGCAAAATCAAAACCTGGAAGGAAGAATCCGTGAAATTGAGACAGATCATCCTGGATTGTGATCTGACTGAAGATTATAAATGGATGCATCCGTGCTACACGGTGAATGGGAAAAATGTGGTGCTGATTCATGGCTTTAAGGAGTACTGTGCAATCCTGTTCATTAAAGGCTCGTTGCTCAAAGACCCGCATGGTATCCTGATTCAGCAAACGAATAATGTGCAGGGAGGTCGCCAGATTCGTTTCACTAACCTGGAGCAGATTATTGAACAGGAAGAAATCCTGAAAGCTTACATCCGTGAAGCAATTGAAGTGGAACAAACCGGATTGAAGGTGGAGAAAAAGGAAGTAGAACAATTCGCGGTTCCTGAGGAACTTCAACAACAATTCGATGCGAATCCTGCTTTCCAGGAGGCATTTGAAGCGCTAACCCCTGGGCGCCAACGGGCGTATCTATATCACTTTTCACAGCCCAAACAATCTAAAACCAAGACATCCCGCATTGAAAAATATATGCAACCTATTATGGAGGGAAAAGGGTTGAATGACTGAATCTTAAGTAAGTGCGTGTGCCATGAATCAAATTAGCTGATACGTTTTAAGAGGAACATGACGACTCATCTAGCGGGTGGTCATGTTTTTGTTGCGGCTTGGGTAAGAGGAAGCATTCACATTAGACTTGTCGTTGTATACAGTAGTTCCAAGGCACTATGCAAAACTATTAAAGACAGAAATCTTCGTTATCTAGCGATAAGCCTCAGAGAAATAACTAAATACAAAAAAACTGCGCCAATGATAGCTGGGCAGTTTTATTTTCTGCTGAAAATATTATGTCTAAAATTCATATAATAAGTAAAAATTCCAAAATTAAGTTGAGGAAGAGCAGGTGGAGCTTGACCCACAAGTGGAACAGCCGCTACTGAAAGCAGAACCACTAGTAGCTGCTGTTTCTGGTAAAGCTGTAGCTTCATTAATCTCGATAAATTCGAGGTCCTCGACATCAGAGAAAAGTTCATCTAACAATTCAGAATCTTGGTTAATTAAAGTCATATTCTCACCTCCCATAATATGTTTGTAATTATTATTACATGAATAGAATCAAATCTCAAGCGGAATATATCAATTTTTGACAAAGAAATATAATTTTGTTTCTGGATTTTCGAAATGTATCGACTTCTTATAATTTCAGGTTAACGCTATCTATACTTATATTCAGAAAAGAAGACTAAACTATAGTATAGCCATAATCCATAACTATGTTCTGCCCTCTTATGGCAACACTGGCTTCACTCATCAAAAATTCAATAACTTGAGAAACTTCTTGTGGTGTTGTCAATTTGCGATAAGGAATTCTATTGATCAGTTTTTTTCCTGGCAATGTAGAGAAGTAATCACTATTTTTTTTAGTTAAAAGATAGGTTGGTGAAATACTGTTAATTCGTATGTCTTTAGTCCTGTCTTTGGAAAAATCTATAGTTAGATTTTTTACTAATTGGATTAGTGCTGCTTTGGCTGGGCCGTAAGCAATTCTATCCTCATGTCCAACAATTCCATTTTGAGACGCGATACATACAATTGATGTTATTTCGCTAAAGTAGTCGTACCAACCTTTTAAGCAAAACAGTAATCCGGCAGTGTTTACTTCCATAGTAGAGTGCCAATCTAATTTGTTTATATCGTAGAATCCGGTCATCGTATTTACTCCTGCAAGGTAAATAATTCCATCTATTACAATCTTGTTTTCTTTAAAAAATTTAGAGATGTGTTCAATATCTTTCTCAGAAGTCGAATCGAACTTCATGAAGGTACAGTTTCTTTCATGAGTAGTTTTTTCAATGTTGTAATCCAGACAAAATAAATTGTGAGATGAATAAATTGCTTTTACGGCATTGCCAACCTCTCCTTCAGAACCAACCACAACTATATTTTTCAAAGAATCACCCCTTGGTTTAGTATAGAAAATGTTTTATTTTTTTACAGATTATTCTCAGAGCCTGTTGATATTTTCTTATCTCAATAAGTAACGGTGGAAAAATAGTGATGCCTGAGCGCGGCCTTTCATCGTTCTCTTCCACATAGTAATATACAATAATACCCATCTCTTTAAGTTCATTTACAATGCGAAATGTGAGCTGAATATTGTTGATTTTGAGAGAAAACATAGCTCCGACTCCATCAAATTCCAATCCGAAGTGTTTAAAAGTCTGGATAGATGTAGATTCAATGACTCTTAAGTTCTCAAGGATTGTAGATTCGTTTTGAATAAAAAATGACAATGTTTCATTTGCTGAATACATAGAAAGTAGATTCCCATTTTGAGTTGAAAAATGTTCAATGTGACGATTTCTCAATAACTTAGATACCGTATCTCCTAATATAACTGCACCGAATGGTAGGAATCCGTTGTTGATCGATTTGCTTAGAATAATCAAGTCTGGGATGTACTCCAGACTCGAATGTGCAAAGCGCTCACCTGTCCGAAAAAAGCCAGTAGCTACTTCATCAAAAATAGTAAGTATATTGTTTTCTTTGCATATTTTCGTAATTTGGTTCAGACTGTCTGCGCTAAGCGTAATGCAACCTCCAGAACCAATAGTAGGTTCAATAATAATGGACGAGATGAGGGTACTGTTTCTCTCGATGTACTCTAAGATTGTATTAAGAGTGGAGCGATTTGTAGGTGCATCAAAGAAAGTTACATCACTTTTGTCATACCCGTAAAACAAGTTCATATCAGAATCGATACCACTAACAGACATGCCTCCCTTAAATGTTCCATGATATCCTTCTTTAAAAGCAATAATTTTCTTCTTTAAAGTGTAACAGGCGAGTTTAAGGGCCAACTCTGTGCCTTCAGAACCACTATTCGTATATATAACTTTTTGATAGGCCGGTAAGTGTGGTTTTAAGGCTGAATTAATAAAGTCCAATAAACGGATAGCGTATTCATTATAGATTGGATGGTTGTATGAATGGATATCTAGATAAAACATTCCATCATTTAAAGTTTGGTTTAATTTTTCCTTAATGGTATTAAGCCAGTCCGAATGGTAACCCAGACTTACATTCCAAAGGCCACTTCTAAGATCAATAAATCGCTTCCCGTTTTGATCATATACGTATTCTCCAATGGCATGAGATATGTTGATGTCATAAAAAGGAGGGTGATTGAAAGTGGTCATGGGTACCTGATAATGATTATTCATTATGTATGCTCCTTATAATTTGTTCTTAATTAGGGCATGTCTTGAAACCTACTGAAGTGCATCTTTTCCCCCTTTTTCGCCCCCTGCTACGTCACTTCCCCTTGACGTGCCCCGGCACGCCTGCAGGAAACTTCCTTGCTTGGAACGAAAATTCGGCAAAATTGGCTTTCTTCAGCGTTTTCAGACACACCCTAGTTAGTTTCCAAAAAATAATTGAATTTATCTAGTATTTTATCGTAATTACTAAATTTGGATACTAATTCCGAGGAATGCAGTTGACCCTTCAAATAGTACTCTAAAAAGACTAGAAAAGGTTTGTTAACCCTAAACATTTGATTAGTTAAGGTATTGTATACATAGCATGTGTTAGAGTTTATGATTCCAATAAATTTGATAGCTGTATATTCAGAGACTGTTTGTTGCAAGAAATATTTGGAGAAAGGAGTTATGAATACGGTTTGGTCCCCATCAAGATGAGCTGAGATGTTGATCAGCAACGGTACGATATCCCATAGAGGATTAGCTGGATTTTTCTTTAGGTAGCTTCTTTTATTCATAAGCGACAGGTAGCTGCTGCTTAACAAATCAGTCACCTTTTGATTTCCTTGGTAGTCTCGGTAAATTCCGTGATTATGATAGAATAATCGGTTATTCCGATCAATGTCCATAATAGATGCATAGTCAATAATGCCTTGTATCTTAGAAGAATTATCAATTACGCTTGTTGACTCAAAATAATTAATAACGGATTGTATATCTTTCTTGGAGCATAATTGGGTAGATGTGAGATGCTCGTTTTTTTTGATTTCTGACAGATTCAAACATATTAAAGGGTGGCACAATGAGCCGATTTCATCAGTATTGTCGATAATGATCGCGCTGTTTATGGCGGAATTCATAATAATATCGTTGGAAATGACATTTAACAATTCAATGTTATATATATATATGTGTTTAATTAATCCATTTCTGAACTCATAGGGGTAAAACCCCGTTATCCAAAAACGAATACCGTTTTTCAATTGCATCCCCCAATTGCTAGAAGATGAATCTTGAAAACGACATAATATTTCAAAAAAATCTCTTTTAACACTATTAATTGTTGTAATTTCTCCTTCTTTATGGTTAAAATTGGAGTCACATAGGTGAAATCTTATATTTTGGTTATTATTCAAAAATTGTACTAGATTTTGAATTCTTTTGCCTTCAGAAATGAAAACGTAATCAGTTATATCATGAAATTCTAAGTAATCATAAAAATCATTGATTGAATGTGTATTGAAGTCTAAATCATCAATGAAATATAGACCTCTGTCATATTCACTCTGTAATAATTGTTTCTTTGTGAATACTCCTAGTTCATTTTCTTGAATGACTGATATTCCTATCATTTTGATTTCACTCCTTCAAATGACACATGTTATTTATCTACAATTATAGTTTATTTTACATGATTATTCAAAATATCCTGGAATTTCATTGCGCATAACAATGATTTATGGATCTTTTAACTGAATTTAAACTAGAGGTGAGAATATGCCAGTTAGTATATTTAACTACGCTGAGAGCAAGATCCCTTTAATGAATTATTTAGTTGAGAATTATCTCGAGCGACATCACAGGAACAAATACTATCTCGATAATGATTGGGAAGGTGGGCCAAATACGCTAATTATATTTAGTGATCCTGCTGATGAACAAAAAGCTGTCCAAGAAATAACTGATTTGGTTGAACAGTACAAACAATATCAACCAGTGGAAAGTGGAAGAATCGCAGAGCTTAAACAAAAATATAAAAAGAATCAGCGCGTGCTGAAACAACTGGAATTGAGGGGGAGTGATTCGGAACATGTAATTATGCGTAACGATGGGGTTGTTGAAATTCGTTCTAGAAAAAATAATGTGTTTAATTCGGATTATCATCAGCAGATGTTTGAAAAATATCGATTAAGGCTGAACGGAGTATATATTAAACTGTTGAGTAATTATGAAAATCTTGATCGCTTTCATAGTACGCATATGTTTATTGGTATGTTTTATTTTTTGACATCCCTTTATAGCGAAGGCAAATCGAGAGGATACCTATCTTTTCTCTCGCATGTAGAGGGCTTCTTCTCCCGCCTGAGATTAGAAGGCTATGATACCGATATGAAAAGCGAATTCGAGAAGAGAAGGTCCCATATAATGAGAGGCGGTAAAATCGTAATTCATGAAGATGTGCATGAGACAATGGAAGAATGGAAAAATGAATGGCTACAAATAGCGGAAGAGATGAATACGAATTTTGATTTGAGCAATTACAAAGATGATTTGAAATTAGGATTGGATGATCAGTACGATATGTTTGTAAAGAATATTAGCCCTCTGGATAACAACTTTCATAGTACTATTGTCCATGATGAACAGCTCAAAGAGTTTATCCTTTCAAAACAAATGCTGGTATTCAGAGATATTGTTAATTTGTTTTATCTATCCCTTCCTATTTTTGAACAGAGTATGGTTAAAAAGCAATTTTATGCTTATTGTACAGTGAAGCAAGTAGAGGATGAAGAAAACGGGAATTTACCTTTCGTAATAGATTGAAAATTTGTTATTTGAGAGGAAGATCTTATTTGGGTAGAAATCCATTTGTGCTTCTAAGGGAAAATAGTTTGGAGAAAGAGAAATTCCCAGATTTTGATGCAACGATGTTCTCCTGCATAGCTCAGAAACAAAAGAGTATGGAGCAGTTTAAATTAAAAGCGGTCGATGAAATTGAAAAACTGTTCTCCGCAACCAAGCATCCAGGGCTATTGAATATGAAACGGTGTGTGTTTAATCATAAAATTAACAAAGTAGAGCCAATGTTGAATACACTTTCTGGAGAATTAAATGTTGACTTTATTTTTACTCATAAATATATCGAAGAATTTCGTGAATTCATGATGTTGGAAAGATCAGCAAAAATCAATTATGAAACAGAGCTAGACAAACTAAGAGAGTCTATGGTGGCGTTGCTCAAAGAGCAGGAAAGTGTATTAAGTGGATTACTGATGATAAACCCTGACATTTATTATAAATTGGATTCTTACCTGAATACACCAGTGAGTCAACATCGGAATAAGCAGCGTAAACTTGAAACGACGATATACAAATTTATAACGAGATCTGCTTATAAGACGAGTCCTTTTCTTTCAATCACGAGGGTAGGAAGATCTGAGATTTCCAATGAGCCTGTAGTGGAAGAATTTCCACCGAATAGAGAATATACAAACAAAGTTTCGTTGAATTTTACTTTACTATATCGACTAACATTCCATTTTCTAATGAATTCGGATGTATTTCTGAAAACGATAGGATTTTATATGCCGCCATTTTCTATTCGAGCTGAGAACGGGAAACAGGTCATCAGTTTTTTGTCACGGAAAGACTTACCTTCAAACAATAAATTGTTCATGCCTTCTGAACAGTTGGCCGAAATGAAAATCCCTTTAATTTTAGCTGAACTCTTTGAGGAACGAGATATGGAAAACGAGATCACCTTCTCAGATTGTATGAGTTTGTTCTCTAACAGCCTGACTGAGAACCAATTGTGTCAATTGCTGAGGAAATATTTAAGCATTGGTTTGCTAGTTCCTGCGGTAGCATTTAATGAAGGAAGTTCAGATTTATTCTTAGCTGATATTAAAAAAGTAACAAAAAAATATTTACAAGTGGAAGAGTACACCAAGTTAAACGACATTTTGAATCAGATCAATGAAACTGTACAAGAGATAACGAATCAAACCACTTATAAAGAAAAACACTTGAATTACAAACGTTTGGAAGAAATCATGATGGATTTGGGATTGGAAACAGGATTTTTATTTCCAGCCAAAACCGTTTTTTACGAAGATGGTTTGATTGAAGATATACAACACATGGAAAGCTCTGACTTTGAGAAAATAACTGCGAATTTTAAAAATATACAAGTATTCTCTATTATTTTCGATGTAAACATCCGGATGCAATATGCTATGGGTACAAGGTTGTATGAACAATTTCAAGATAACCTGGCTGATATAGACAGCGATTTTTTCTCTGTATTATTTGATGTTTCAAAGGAAATGATTCCCTATTGGGAAGATGTAAATCACGTTGATCCCAGTTGCACAATAAACGAGATTGTCATCTTGGATCAATTGAAGTTGAAGTTTATTGATGAGTTAAATGAACTGGATGAATTATCAATAGGCGAAGTTGAGATGGACGTAAAACAGCTCATTGACAAGTATATTAAGCTGATTCCAGAAAGAATATTAAAATCTGCAGATTTGACGAGTAGTTTTTTTGTTCAGCTGAATGGAAACAAGGCGATTCTAAACGCGGTATATGATGGGCATGAAAAATATAAGGCTCGATTTATGAATTATTTTACCGATTATCTCAGTAACGATAACCAATACATGAATTTTATTAAAGATTATTACGAAGATCAGAACTACTACGAGTTTTCAGAAAGCTTCGGTTTTAATGGTAATGTTAAAAATATAAAATTAGATAACCAGTGTTATACAGGCGGAATTGGCAGTAAACGTTTTTTGCCTGAAGCTAAACAGGCATATTCAAAGATAGAGGATTTTAAAATTAAAATAGATCGGGAAAATAAAAAATTTCGCATAGTTGATATGCATAACAATACAGTTAAGATTTGTTATCGGGGCTCCTTAGTTCCTACATCGATGCCGGGTTATATATCTGTTCTACTACAACTTTTCTCTTCAGGTAGTTTAATGTTTAAGTTCTCTGATTTAATCCGACACGAGCAAGTTCCGCGCATAAGCTACGGAGATACTGTATTAAGTCGTCGGAGAATCAATTTAACTAGTTTTGTTCATGAGATGGAAAGAAATGAAATGGAAAGTAACTACGAATATTTCAGGCGTATTAATATTTTATTCGTTGAGAAGAAGTTGAACAAACGTTTCTTTATTGCTGCCAAACGAGGGTATCAGTTTGAAGATGCTTATTTAAGAGAATTTAAACCGCTCTATATCGATATTACTAATCCAATTGCTCTTACAACTTTGGAAAAGGAGATTCTAAGTAAAAAGGAGCTTGGCTTCTTTAGTCATTTTTATATTGAAGAGTATTTGAGTAACTCTGGAAAAAAAGCACAAGAATATGATATTGAAATTTACAAAAAAGAGGGTGAAGGGATTGAAAAGTGAGCTTTTAGTGCTTAATCGTCAAAATACGATGCTTTATAGAAGTGAAGACAAGACGTTTATCAAAAGCCCATTTAAAGAAGTTGAAATTAAACTCAAGGAAAACGAGCATCAGATACTTTGTGACATTCTACTTTTTTCACAAGAGGAAACATCGATTAATGAATTGAATAAGACGATAAGCCATGGAATTTTACTGAAAAAATTGATGAAAGTTCTATATGAATGTGGCTCAATCTTTATATATAAGAATCAACTGGGTGAAGACATTCAGGCAAAAGGATGGTTCAGGATTCTTTCGCAGTATTTGCCATATGATTATGATCTATGGAACCATATTAACTTGGTAAATAAATCAAACGTATATATAAGTAATGAAGTGCAAGAAAAATTCCCTGATTTGTTAGAAGTCTTGAGTCAAAATGGAATTAGCACATACACAAACTATAATGACTTTGTGCCTCACGAGAATGAGAATAGTTGGACCATTGCAATGGTTACGGAATATCAAGAAACAGAAACAAATTTGATTCAAATGACTATAACCGAAGTTTCGATTAACGGAGTGACCAACAGGCAGCATGTTTCAACAATTGAGGAACTTTCTTATGACAGAGTGAAATGGGATTCTGGATATTTATTGTACAAAATAGCTCCGTTTTATATATCTATTTATACTATGAAGTCCATTTTTGGACTTTCGTTCAATTCGTTTAGATTAAATGAGGAGGGGAGGTTTTTTGAACAAAATTTAGACTGGGACAATAGGTATGAAGTTATACCGGAAATCCAAGTTGTAGTACCGGATCAGAAGCGAAATAAAATTGATTTTATTCATGGTTTTGAATCTTTTATTATGCGTAATCTACTGCCTCTACGTATATCAGGCCACAAAGATGACTATTCAGAACTATATCAAGTAGGTTTTTCAACCTTTGGGCTACAGGAAATCAATTCAAATAAATTAGCGTTTGTGCTTGCAGGAATTGACTATGAGGAAACCGCAGTAGCTTCAATTAAATGGGCGATGGAGCGACACTTAAATATTGCAACGAACAATAAGTGGCTTGTTACGGATACGCAGGAATATTATTTGGACAAGACCATGTTTCTTTTGAATCATCTTGAAGAACCATACCAATTACTGGGACTTTCTTTAGATAGTTTACCTAATGATTCAGTTGCTCATGTATACAATAGCCGACTTAATTTAGAACTTAAAGTGTTCATCAAAAGATATACATATTCTTCTTCTTTTTCTGTATATCTTCAGGTTAACGGTGGAGCGATATACTCCGATGAAAGAAAAACGTCTGACCTTTACACGAAAATTGATGATTTATTCCTAAACATCCTTCTTCAAAACTTCAATTCCACTATAGAGTATCAAGGGATTTTAAAGGAAATTGTGGATTTGAATATTGATCAGTCTGAGTTAATTCAAGAAATTATGACCTCGACCTTCCAAACAGAACAAGCATTTATTGAAAATGCGTTGGCATTATTCCAAAAGTACAATATTCGTTACAATGAAAGATCATGGATACATGAAAGCGAATTACACAGGGATTGTGGGTTAATCGCTAGACAAATCACAGTGGGGGCATATTTATGATGATTACTCATAATATTGCTGTCACTCAGATACAACATTATTTGATCGTAGCTTCCTCAGATATGCAATTCGGTTGCTTGAATTGCATAAAAAAACGAATGCTGGACAATAAGTTTATTAAGCCTGATCAATGTATGCATGTGAAGTTAAACCCAGACGTAATGGATGAAGCTATAACCAATTCAATTATAGAGGAAGTCAAGAAGAGTTCTGGAGAAATTTATTACCTTTATAATTTATATTCGAAAGTCTTATTTAAAGGCATATTTCTTAAATATCCGCAATGTGAAGAATGTGGAGAGACTGAAAGTGCCGATAGATTGAGAGAAATGGAAATAGTATCGGATTATGACATTCTTACAGATGGATATAGGGCAAAAGACTTCGATGAGCTTATTAAAACGATTGATAGGTATTTGAGTAGTTTAGTGCATATGGATATTGGATGGTTCAAGAACCACTATAGATCTATATCTGACAGTTTGCCTATGATTTCACTGGATGGATATTTAGGAAAAGTAAATTATGATTCTTATGGACGCAAGTTTACTTATAAACAGGCATACTACACTGCGATACTGGAAGGACTCGAGAGACATCAGGGCGGTGCCCCATCAATGAGGTCTGAGTGGATCGTGAATGAGCAAAATCTTTCGAATCAAAAAAAGTCATTTTTGTCCCTGAAACGTTTTATTCATTATACAGAGGATCATTACAATTCATTGCATTTCCCGTTTCCAAAATATAAGACAGATGACGTTATTATATGGAGATCCGTGTATTCTCTTTCTCAACAGTGTGACACTATGGTGCCTGAACAAATCATTTACTTCAATAATCACCGTTTCTATAAGAGAAAAATGGAAGAAAGATACCTTCCTGATAGTTCAAATGGTGTTGCTATGGGATCGAATATGATTGAAGCAGCATTATCCGGTCTATTCGAAATCATTGAGAGAGATGCCTTTATGGTACATTGGTTCTCCAGATCGACGCCTGTTAAACTCGAAAACCTTGAAGACGTAAATAACTTAAATATAAAATTAATGTTATGTTATCTGGAATATTTCGGATACAGTATTCATGTTTTTGATATCACTTTGGAAAGCGAAGTGCCTACTTACTGGGTTCTTGCTGAATTAAATGATTTTTCTAATCCACAAAAACTCGCATTTTATACTTCAGCTGGAGCAAATGTAGATCCGTTTAAAGCTATTGAGTCTGCATTAATTGAGATCACCACTTCGGTTAAAGCATTTTTAATCTATAAGCAAGTTAAATATAAAGATAAAAATATTGATGAAATGATTAAAGATTATTATCAGGTCGAATTTCTGGAAGATCATCTGATGCTCTTTTCATCGCCCAAAATGAAAGACGCCTTATCTTTTGCGTTGAATAGTTCTAAAAAGGCCGATGCTGCTCAGTCACTTGCAGAACGGGCGGGCAAATGGGTGTATTCTAATCAGAAGCAATTACTACATGATATCATTGAAACGATGAAGCTATATCATAAGGATATTTTGCAAGCTAATTTAACAAGCCCTTCTCTACATCGACTCGGTTTAAATTGTGTGAAAATAATAGTACCAACGATGCAAAGTATCTATTTCGGTTATAGGCAGCAAAATATAAATAAGATGCGTATTAAACAAGCCGTCTTGATCAATAAATTGGACGGAAATACGGATGAGTTAAATCCTGTTCCACATCCGTTTCCTTGAAAGAGAGGTAATTTCTTGTTATGGAAATAGATTACTATAAAAAGTATAGTGCTGACCGCTATAAAAACACGGAAGAGCAATATTTGACGATATTGACCCCTTTCCGCAAACAATATTTATCTCCTTTTAATTCAGTGGATGAAATTTTTATGAGGGATAACGCAATCATAGATGAGCTTGTTAAGCATACTCTTAAAATAAGAAGATATGATCTGCTAAGCAGATACCATGATCATAATAATTCTCCTTCAGTCAGATGTATGCGCTCTTGCTCTGTTCTATTTATTTACAATAATTCCGCTTTTATGTATGATGTTTATAAAGATGTAATGATTAAGATTGCAGATAATATATCGATAGGCACAAACTCGACTCTCATTATGATAGGACTTAACGACCTTCTAAATCTTGTACGTTTTTATAGTGGTTTTTCTCTTTATATATCTACTTTGGATGCAGGGCATGTTCTATACAATATAAAGCATGTGCTCGGCACGTTAGCGGTTCCATATCAAGAATACACACAAATTGGTTCCAAGTATATTTTGGAGCAATTACCTTTAGATACCTCTTCTATGTATGTTTCCTTTATGATTGAAATTGAATTGTCAGAAAAGCTTAAAATGGATACCAACTTACAGGCGGTAAAGGGAACAGCAGACGTGCGAAGTCATAAAAAATTCAATGAGATTTCGCCTCTAGGGGATTTAAAACTGATATTAGACGGTTATGCCGCTGAAACGGTGTCATCAAGCAGACGAAGGTCTCCTAATGCTGTAATCCCTTTTCTACCTCTGGCTGAAACGTTAAATAGAAGTTCGGCTCACAGTATGGTCGGGAATTTTAATATGAACGAAAAATTTGAACGATTTGATTCTGCGGAATTAATGAAATTACTGCATGATTCAAAGGAAGTGCTAGCTTGTCCCGATGTTGAATACAGCCTATTGGTCAAAAATGAACATCATACCGTTGCTTTTCACAAAAACGGAAAGCATGCCCGTTTAGAATCAGACTTCTCTAAAATCATGTATAATGACCATCGTTTTTTTGATTTGAAGACGTACAAATTTGTACTGATTTCTTATTCGAAAACCTCACATATACAACAATATGGTTTGAGAAACTTACTTTTGACCTGCGGAGAGATTATGCAGATAGCAGGTTTGTATGCATCGAGTTTGGGATACGCTTTCAGACCAATGAAAAATCACAATGATGAATATATCAAAGGACTTTTGCAGCTTACCGATGAGTATGAAGTGAACTATATCGGAGTGGTCTGTAACTCTTCTGTCAAACAATTTTCATTGTATTTGTAGAAAGGGAGTGGAAATTTCATGTGGTACTCCTTGCATGGTTTTATTCACGATTTCAATGCATTAGACAAATACCTTTCTCACACATTTACCAATTTCATTAATAATAATAAATATCGGATCAAAGCGTTTTTTTTTATAAGATATTGGTTGGGTGGCCCACATATTCGTTTCAGATTCAAATGCACCGAGGGTGATTACGAAGAATTGAAATTCTTATTTGAGAAAACTATACAAGATTTCTTAGCTGAAAACGAAGTTCAAAAAATGGATTATTCGAATTTTTACAAACCAGAAATGTTAGAAAATGAAGACATTAAGGAAGTCTATTGGTGTGAACATGGATCTGTTCTCGAATTTCCATATATACCGGAATATGAAAGATATGGTGGTGTTGATTATATCAATCTCTCCGAGATTGTATTTGTAGAAAGCAGCAAACTCTCTTGTTTGATAAATTCACTTAGTTATTGGAAAAGAATAGTAGCAAGTCTCGATTTAATTTTCCTTTCTTTTAAATATTTAGGATATAAAGATGATGCTTATCAGCAGTATTCTAAGTTGTGGGAGGTTTATGCTTCAAAAGAAGATATATCAAATCTCATGCAAAAATACAAGCCTATATTAGAAAAAAGGATGGCTGCTTTACAGAACTTCGATTTTGAAAAGAAAAGCGTGTATTCTGCTTACTTAACAACGATGAAATCGAATTTGAGGGAAATAAATAATTTCTATTTAATTGCCTCTCATGTCCATATGACGAATAATCGAATTGGTGTTCATCCTGAATTTGAATTTGAAATCTCCACAATAATTAGCCATAAACTAAATGAAGGGGAGTGAGTATGATAAGTGATGAATATCTGTGGGATTTGGAGAGCGATAGAAGTTTGTTGAGAAAGTTATACCATGGAAATGCTAATAGTATGGAAGAGTTTTCTTCAGTTAATTTGAAAAAATTAAGGAACAAAAAGAAGTGGGAAATTAAGAATGGCATCGATCTTCCTGTGTACAGACCAGAAACAGAGTTTGAGAAATTACTGTACAGTAGACGTACAAGAAGATTTCCGAGTCATGAGAAGCTAGATTTGAATTTTATCTCCAAATTATTAAAATTTGGGGCTGGTATTACACAGCAGGATGAGAATTTATTTAGTTATCCTTCTCCTGGTGCGCTTTATCCGTGTACCTTGTTCATTTCTATTGATTCTCCTGAATATGAGTATATCTACAGATACAATCCATATAAACACTCTTTGGAAGAGTACAGATTAGATTCGGCACATAGTATTAATCAAGTAGTGTTGGATAAAGATTTGAAGAAATTCCCGATGAAAATTTTCTTTGCCAGTGACTACCAATTGATAGAAGAGAAATATGGAGATATTTCTTATCGTTTAGTCTGTCAGGAAACGGGACATATCGCTCAGAATTTATCACTTTTTTGTGAGTACATGAACTTTAATTCTGTGTGTATAGGAGGTTTTGTAGAGCATTACTTCAAGAAAATTGTTAGTGAGAAGTATGATTTGCATTATGTCATGGTTGTGGGGTGAGGAGATTGCATCTGGTACTTAAGCCTTTTTATACAGTGAAGGTGTCCGATGGACAAATCATTTTCACGGATTTTATAAATGATACTCATGTTTTTGTAAATGTGAAACGTGATTTTGATAGCGAACTATTAATACAACTTCTCATCAACGGACTTAGCATTGCCAATGTAAGCGATTTACAATCTATTGAAGAGAAAATTGTTATTCATTTGTACAAAAATACGAAAAATATTTTTGAGTTATATGATCAAAAACAAAAAAAGAGTAAAGCCATTAATATGAGAGCAGTTTTACAAACAGCTATACTTGGGGGAGTTGAGCCAAAAGAAGCGGAAAAATATATTACCCTGTTCGATGAAACCAAACTAATCATGATAACTTCGAGACAGGATGAGTTACTGGAGTTTTTGCGCTCTCAAGGAATTGAGAACATATCGTTTGCATTATCAATAAAGGAAGCCCAGCACATGTCTGATAACAATCACATTTTTCTCATGGATGAGAATAGGATAGACAGTACACCTTTAAGGGAAAAGGATATCTGCCTGTTATTTTCAATGACCAGATTACAGATCGGTCCCATTCTAATCCCTGGGAAAACAGCTTGCATGAACTGTTATTTGGCCAGTCGAGAAGAAACAACGGAAATGCCTAACGGCACAGTTCCTGAGTATTATAACATTTTCATATACAATTTTCTTGTTAATATCATTTATTACTTGAAGGGAAATTTATATAGGGGGATATACAATGATGTAGGTCTGCCTATTAAGAAATTTTATACTTTGATCCAGCCTGAATTGAACATTAAAGTGACTAACCTATACAAACGAATTTCTTGTGTCTCATGTATGAACTAACCTGTTGAGGAGGAGCACAACTTGATAAAAGTTCAATCACTGAGTAAAGCTTACGGGAACCGCCAGGTCCTGGATGATATTAATATGCATGTTAAAGAAGGAGAAATATTTGCTATCTTGGGGCATAACGGAGCAGGAAAAACAACACTAATTAAATGCCTCATGGATTTGACTAAATATTCAGGCGAAATCAGCTATGCTTTCGACACCTCTAAGTTATATGACAACATAAGTTTGCAGATGCAAACTTCTGCATTTGAAGAGGGAGTAAAAGTTAATGATATTTGTAAGTTTTATAAAGATATTCTGAAAAGCGACATCGACATAAAAAAACTATTGAAACAATTCGATTTGGAAGAGCACAGTACAGCTTATGTGAATAAGCTGTCTGGAGGTCAAAAACAGAAACTTTCGATCTTGTTAACTTTGATTAATAATCCTAAAGTTATCATATTCGATGAGTTAACAACAGGTTTAGATGTAATGGCAAGAAGGAAAATATGGGATTTGCTAAAGGATATTAATAGCAAAAACGGAGTTACTATTATTCTAACAAGTCACTTTTTGGATGAAGTCGAAGCTTTGGCAAACCAAGTATTTATTTTGGAGAAGGGCAAACATGCCTTGTCTGGAACAGTAGATGAAATCATTCATCGATCATTTGGAGAAAGAAAAAAAATTAGTTTTGCTTATACTAATGAAGATCCTCAATTTTCCTTTGATTATCGATTGGCCGAAAACGGGAAGTTCGTTGTTGAATATGATTCTAAGCTAGAATCAGATATCTATAATGAGATTTCTCAAAAAGGCGGATATGACATCAATATCAACCGGTTTTCATTCGAAGATGCATTTTTGAAAATTCTGGGGTACAAGATGACGGATGAGGGGGAAATGAAAGATGCGTAAATTATATGTATTCTCCAAATTTCAAACCATCTTGTTACTTAGAAGCTTCAAAAGTACAATAATCGGTTTCTTACTCCCTGTAGTTATGTTTTTTATCTTCAGTAATATGCTCTCAAGTCTTGAAGTTCCTGAAACAGGTAAAACCATTGTGGAGTATTTGATACCGGCTTTTATTCCAATCATTATTATTAATGCCGTTGTTGTTATTTATGGACAATACTTCATCCTATATAAGGAACAGCAAAATTTGTTGAAGTATAAGCTGCTTGGTTTGAATTCATTTACGGTATCATTTGGAATGTTTTTAGCCACGCTAGTTTTTCAAACCATTGCTACTCTTTTACTAATCATATTTGCTGTTGCAACCAAAGGGGTTTCAGTACCCTACGATAATCTTATTTCTGTCATATTAATGATAATACTTATTAATCTATATCAGTTTTCGATTGTGGTCTTGTTGACAGCTATTGTGGACAAAAGCACGACATATCAATCCATTGCCCTAATCATATTTTATATTCAGATTTTTTTAGGTGGTCTAACATTCCCACCAGAGATGTTTCCTCAAGTTGTAAAAAATATTGTATATGCCTTTAATCCAATCATTTATGGTTTGGAAGCCATGAGGGGAATATGGACAGACGGTCACAGTATTTTGGATTATGGTAAGGAATTTCTAATTTTGTTGCTTGTCTCAATATTTTTGATAAGTATGGGCTTGGTGTTAGCGAAGAAAAGGGAGAAGACTCAGTATCAATAATCAGGATAAATAGAAAGATTTTTTTACTGTAATAACTTTCACATGCCGTTGGTTCCCTAACTTTGGGGAAGTCAACGGCACTGTTATTTTAGGTATGCATTGTGTAAGAGTACGATAATGCTTGAAATTACCCAAAAGAGAGGAGAGAATTTAACAAAATAGAGTTCTATTTTCTAAAATTCCTTTAAATAGACTAAAAATTTGGTTTTAATTGAACTTAGAAGTAAACCAAAAAAATGGTGGTGAGCAAATGACGAAGAATATATTGAGTGAGAAGTTAAAGCAGTACCGTCAACAAAAAGAACTCACGCAACAGGAGCTAGCAGAATTATTAGATGTTAGCGACAAGTCGATCTCAAAGTGGGAATTAGGAAATGGATATCCAGGTAAAAAAAATATGATGAAAATCGCGGAACTACTTGATGTATCTTTGGAGGTCATGCTAATTGAGGAGAAACATGAGGGGAATAAATTTAAAAAAAGTTTGAAATACGGATTAATTAGTTACTGTGTTATTTTTGCCGTGACAATATTGATTAAAGGGTGGAGAGAGCAAGAACATTATCAAGATTTGTGGAATAAGAATTTAAGCGAAGTGGTTAAATTAGTGTTTATTACGTTTGGACAGAACATATTTACTGCTCTAGTTCCATCTGTGATCATTGGTTTAGTTTTTTATTTTTATATTATACCGCGACAGGAAGTCGATTGAATTTGGATTGTAATTTTTAAGTAGAGATACTTTAAGAGGGAGTTTATGGACTGCCAATCCCCACAATGTAAGCAAAATCAAGGGTCTCCGGATAGCGGGCCCTTGATTTTAAGGTGCCGTTAATTAAATTCTTCCATATAAACATGTCGAGAGGCGTAGGTAGTGAGGAGGCTTCCATCGCAAACCTGAGTATTAACTAATCATTTTTCTTTATTGTATTCATTTTATTTTCCAAGTTAGAAATTCTTTTTGAGAGACCGGAGACCTTACGAAATACATAGTAGATTCCGAATAAGACTAAGATAAGACATATAGTTAAAATGATAAATTCCGGCCAATAGAACCAACTCATATAAATCCACCTCCTTGACACTTAAGCTAAATTTTATCATTTAGTAACAATTATGTGAAATATAATGAAACGTACAAGCTATTCCTTCTTTCTTTGTTAGCTCAATTTTGTTCCAAATAAGCATTGACTTTCCACACCAATCCCCCTAAACTTCAATTATTAAAATACTTTTAAAAACTCCCCTCCAATATTTTCTCGAATACGCGATCACCCTTACACATACAAACGAAAGGAGGCACTCAACCAACGATGTTACCCACATCCCACAACACCCAACAGGTCAAACGCATTAATGTTGAAATTGTAAAAAATACACTCCGGTCAATGGGCGTAGGCACCAAGGCTTCCATTGCAAACCTGACCAAACTCAGCGTGGCGACATGCGGAACGATACTAAATGAACTGCTCCAGACGGGAGAGATCATCGATCTCGGCCCGGATGAGTCCAGCGGGGGAAGACCCGCGAGTCGATATCAGTTTAATGCGGACTATGCGAGCGTGCTGTGTCTGATTATTCGTACGGAAGGCGGTATTCACTCGATCACACATACATATGCCAACCTGAACGGAGAGATGGCGGACGAACAGACACTTGTTTTGGAAGAGATTAATGTCACGGTGGTGGAGGAACTCATTGCCGGGCTGATCGAGCAGCATCACAATGTGCAGTCCATCGGAATCGGGATACCAGGGGTGGCGCACAATGGTGTGATCGGTATCTGTGACGTACCAGAGTTAGCAGGTCAGCCGCTGGGGTTAAGACTCAAAGAGCAGTACGAAGACATCGAAGTGGTCATTGGCAACGACATGAATCTGACGGTGTATGGACTGTACAACGAACAGCAATTTGAGCAAGAGAAAAACTTTGCGGTGGTGACGTTCCCTGAAAACCATTTTCCGGGGGCAGGTTTTATTATCGATGGTCGGCCACTCACTGGGAATACGCAATTTGGGGGCGAGGTGTCCTTCTTACCTTTTGGCGTGTCACGGGAAGAGCAGCTGCGCATGTTGAAAACGACGGACGGATTGCAGGAACTCGTCGTACAGACGCTGGTCTCCATCATTGCCATCATCAACCCGGCGGCAATTGTGGTGACGGGTGATACGATGGGCCTAGCCATGCGGGACGGCCTGATCCAAGGCTGCCGGGATCACCACATTCCAGAGGAGCATATGCCCGAGCTGATGATTCGCCGCGACACCCGGCGTGAGTATGTTACCGGACTGGTAGCCGTAACGCTGGAAAGTCTAACCTACCGCATTCAGGTAGTTGAGAAGCACTGGTAGAAACAACTTATTATGAAGTGAAGTTAAGCAAAATTTTTTACACGAGAGCGGAGAGGGCAGAGCCAATCTGGAGAAAGCCTTTATCACTGTATTTTCACCGTTAGAAAGAAAATCAAAAAAATACAGGGATAACAGCGGGCGAAAGATGGCACTGCAATCGGAGGTACAACGTGTAACCATTTTTCTGGACACAATGGAGGAACTTATTTTGAATCAGCAAGCAGATACGCAAGGGAACAAACGAAAGTTTAATAAGCTTTACGCCATGCAGCTCGCAACGATCTTTTTAGGATTTATCGTATTTGGCATCTCGGAAAATATTAAAGGCCCAGCCATTCCGCGTATTCAATTTGACTTCAACCTGGATGAGAAACAGCTCGGCACATTGTTGTCCCTGAACGCTCTGGGATATCTGATTGCCTGCTCGTTTACGGCTATACTGGTTCGCAAATGGGGCATCAAGGCGGTCAGTATCATTTCGTTTGCCTCGATGATTCTGTCGGGTGTGTTCATCTATGTATCGCATACGTATCCGCTCTTTGCGTCATCCTACTTCTTCATGTATATCGGCAACGGGATGCTGGAGATAGCACTGGCGATACTCGGGGCGCGGATTTTTGTGAAAAATACAGGCACGATGATGAACCTGTCCCATTTCTTCTATGGACTGAGTTCAACGGTGGCGCCATTGCTGGCGACAGGCGTGATGTCGCTGACGGTATTTGGGCACCTGCTGGACTGGCGCGGCATGTATCTGGTAATGTTGTCTCTCTGTCTGTTGCCAATCATTGCGGCACTGCGTAGCAAATTCCCGGGGGATGATCTTGCCCATGAAGATCGAACCTCACTCAAGACGTTAACACGTGATCCGGCCCTGTGGCTGATGGTGCTTATTCTCTCTTTTGGCGTGGTATCGGAACTGGCGGTTGGAGGCTGGCTGGTTAACTTCCTGGAGAAAGCTTACACGTGGGACACGGTTAAAGCCTCCGGTCTATTGTCGGCATTCTTCCTGACGTTCTCGCTGGGACGTTTGCTGCTTGGGCCGTTGACGGATCGGATTGGATTTGTACTCTCGTTGATCTTGTTCTCTGCTTTTTCGGCGGTTTGCACGTTTGTGGCGCTTGCAGGTGGGGAGAGTCTAGCGATCTTCTTTGCGATCTCAGGCGCAGGTATTGCGATGATCTATCCAACAGTTATGGCCTTTATCGCACGTAGATATCCGAACGGCAGTGATACGGCAATTACGTTTACGGTGACGCTCATGGGTGTGGGCAGTGTTATCGGCAACTATGTGATTGGCTGGGTCATTGAAGGTGTGAAAAACATGTACGGTGCAACCACGGAGCTCGGCTTGCTGCGCGGACTTCAGGCAGGGTATGGGTTTATTGGCTTGTGTGCGGTCATTTGTGCAGCCTCTGGCGTGGTACTGTATGTGTATTTGAAAAGAAGGCAGGAACTGATTTAGAAAAATCGTTATAATGTGCTAATAATGCTAAGAAAGCTCATGGTAGATTCCACTGTGTGAATATGATGCAGGAACCTTCATATTACACGAATCTAGCCATGAGCTATTTTTATTTAATGTTATAGTCCAACTGTAAGAATATTAAGAAGTGATACGATTTAATCTCTATAGTAGAACAGTTTTCAAGAAATAGAAACGGATTCAGACTTAAAACGAAATTCACTATTTTTCCATAAGCATATTCTCATATCTTCCTTGGATATTTAAGCATTTCATTTTCTCTAATAATCGAGGTAAAATCGACATCTCATTTGTAATGATAGAGTTTAATAAATCAACTATTTTATCATTAATTATTAAACTATTATTGTAATGCTTTTTAATACATAACATTCGAATAAGGCTGGTGTATTTTTCTAACTCTTCATATTCTTTTGCGAATTTGTCTAATTCTAACTCGGGTACAAGACTGGAAATATATTTGATCCGATTTACCATTATTTTTTTGTGTTCCCAGATAATATGTATAGGTACAAAAGAGAAATCATTTTGGATAACATCTTCCTTCAGAGATTCGATACAATGTATACCAAAAATGAGATTTTTATCATTCTCAATCATATTAAACTTCTTAGAAGTATTTTTACTGTAAAGATAGTCCTCGAAAAGCTCAAAAATTAACTCGAAATTAAATTGATAATCAAATTTATTTTCTTTGACGATATAAACGTAGTTTTCCCAACCGTCAACAACCTCTGTTTTCATATATGCCTCATAAAGTACATGAT
This sequence comes from Paenibacillus sp. TSA_86.1, assembly GCF_052691815.1. Lineage (NCBI taxonomy): Bacteria > Bacillati > Bacillota > Bacilli > Caryophanales > Paenibacillaceae > Paenibacillus > Paenibacillus sp. TSA_86.1. Next base: position 205,973 of record NZ_JBQZGE010000003.1, read on the forward strand.
ATGGGATATCATTCACACCAAATTTCCCATTTTTATCAAATCCAAGAACTTTAAATATATTCTCGTCATCATTAAATCCAAAAATTAATACATCTCTGACAATATGGAATTGTTGATGATGTTGAAGAGGTAAGTAGAATTCATCTATATTTAAATAGAAATATTTTCCATATGTTATAGTTTCTTTTATTAAATTAATAAAATTTATATTTAATAAATTGATTGTATCGCGAGTAAGCTGTTCGATATGGAAAAACGGATAACGATGCTCCCACATGAAGTATCTAAAAAAGTTTAATTCGGAACTCCCATATTTCCCACGATTGCAAGAAATCTGAATGTAATTGTTATAGAACCAAGCGATATAGCTGTCATTTTTAGACATAATACTTTGAGGTAAAGAATGATGTAACCTTCCAGTTATGAAGGGTTGATAGATCGGAAGAGAATACTGCATAAAACACCGCCTTTACCATAATTATAATGAGTGAGCTGACTACCCAACTTTTGTATATAAACAATGACGAAATTTGAGATTAATTAATCAATAAGGAACACTAAATAAGCAGGCTGTTAGCTCTATAAAACAATTGTATATTTAGTCTTTTAGACCTCAGGTAATGATTTTCAAAGTCATATAAATAAACATGTATTCATTCTCTCCAGTTAATATAAAATGTATTGCGTCTGTTGTTGTTGATATGTTACAACATAGGTTTTTTTTAGAATAACACTAAATATTCCATTTTTACAAGGGGATTTATGGTAGAAAATTTTTAACAATTTAATAAAAGTAAAGCGCTTAATTTTTTTAGTTATGTGTATTTACAAATTATGAAAGTTGATATAGAATTCACTTAGTTATTATTTTCCAAGGGTAATTTTGAAACTTATTTACTAAATTATCCATTAAGTAGGAGGAGAAAAGAATGAGTGTAGCAGATGTTGGATTAGAAGAGAAGATTAAAAAGTTAATAGTTAGTCAGTTAGGACTAGATATTTCACACGATAGTATTGATGAGGAAGCTCCTCTTTTTGATATTGATGATAATGGATCAGGGTTAGATTTAGATTCGGTAGATGCTTTGGAACTGGCTGTAGGTATAAAAAGAGACTTTCAAATCGTAATTCAAAACACGGATCTTGCCTCTTGCTACAATGTCAAATCTATTGCCCAATTAATTCGATCGTATTCTGGTGAAGAAAAATGAGTAATGCTGTTGTAACCGGCATAGGTATAATTGCTTCAAATGGAGCGAATAAGGAACATTTTTTTGAAACAATTATCAACGGTCAAACCGGTCTCAAAAAAAGTGGAATATTTGATGAGTTACATATTAAAAGTACTTCTATTGCTGGTGAAGTTGATGAGGCCTATCTTACGTACCAGGATCAAATTGGTATAGAAGAAAAATCAATATTGATGGCATATCAAGCTATCGATGAAGCACTTCATGATAGTAAGATTAGTAAAAGTGAAATAGAAAACATGGGAATGAAATGTGGATTATCTGTCTCAACTTCAATTTCCGGAAATCTAAATACAATGAAGCATATAAAGAGCAAACATAATAACATGAATTCAAATCCTGAGTGGCTGGTGAATGTCCCCAACTATACAAGAAAAGTAGCAAGATTTTGTAATGTCAGTGGAGCTACTTATACGACAGTATCTGCTTGTGCGGCAGGCACAGCAGGAGTTGGCATAGCCATAGACCAGATAAGGAACGGTAATTTGGATGTTGTACTCGTGGTAGGAATGGATATGTTAGCGGATATTTCTGTAGCCGGTTTTCATAGTTTGGAGTCGATGAGCGTTAATGGATGTAGCCCCTTTGATAAAAATAGAGACGGCACATCTTTGGGAGAGGGTGCAGCCGCGTTCATTGTAGAAAGTAAAGAACATGCACTGATGAGAAATGCACATATATATGGAGAACTATTAGGCTATGGCCTAAGTAACGATGCTTATCACATAACCAGTCCCGATCCAGAAGGATCAGGTGCGATTAGAGCTATGAATATGGCACTTAAAGAATCACAATTGAACCCTCAAGATATTGATTACATTAATGTTCACGGGACAGCAACTGAATTAAATGATGTTATGGAGGCAAAGGCCATTACTGATTTAATGGAAGTTGCAAGCCCGGATGTGTTGATTTCGTCTACAAAAGCTGTAACGGGCCATTGTTTAGGTGCAGCTGGTAGCGTTGAGATGGCGGTTATTCTGATGGCATTAGATAGAAATATTGTCCCCTTAACTGCAAAATTAGTAGATGTACCAAATGAATTTGGAGAATTAAAATTAGTTTACGGTAAAAGTATAAAAAAAGAAATTAAATATGCAATGTCTAACTCATTTGCATTTTCTGGGAACGCAGCCAGTGTTGTCGTGGGAAAAGTTAATTGAATAGGCGAGGAGAGTTAAATGTAAGTGGTTGAAATAAAATCTATACTACCGCATGAGTATCCTTTTGTTTTGGTTGATAAAATACTAGATATCGATTATATGAAGAGTTCAAGAGGCTATAAAAATATTTCGCACAATGAACCATGGGTTGCAGGACATTTTCCAGACAAAGCGATATACCCAGGTGTTCTAATGATTGAAACGATGGCTCAAGTCGGTGGTTTTATCTTTGTGGAACCGGAAGTTAAAACGATAAATTATAGAATGCTCTTATGCGGTGTGAACAATCTGAAGTTGATACGTCCAGTTGTTCCGGGAGATCAGTTAATTGTGGAGGCCTCTTTGGAGCAAAGTATAGGACATATATTTCAAATAAAGTGCACTGCTTACGTGGATAACGTAATTGTATCAAAGGGTTTAATTTCTTTGGCACAGACTGAAGTGTAGAATAGAGGGGACTATGGAGAGAGTTTTCATATCATCAATGGGAGTAATTACTTGTGTAGGAGCTAGTTTGGAAGGGTTCTGGTCGGGCATTAATACTAAGAAAGTGGATTATAATTCAATTGAGTTACCTATTATTCTTCCTCAGAATATAAATCCAAAAGTGTCAAGACGTATGGATAGATTTTCTAGGATGAGTCTTAGTGTCTCTAAACTGGTATTAGAAAAGCTTTCTCTTTTAGATACTGAACAAATTGGAACCGTTTTCAATACAGGGTTTGGACCCTTGCAATCGAATATTAATTTCCGGGATCAGATCGAAACTTATGGTGTAGATGGCGTAAGTCCAACCCTGTTTACCAATACAGTCTTTAATGCTGGCTTGGGTCATACATGTTTACATTTAGGGCTTAAAGGACCAAGTACGATGTTAATGGGAAGCAATGCAGTCGCCTATTCATATGAATTGATTAAAAGCAATAAATGTGATCAAATTTTATGTTGTGGTGTGGAAGAATATATCGAAGAGTTAGATCATAGTTTTCAGTTAATTAACTCTACCACCAAGAATCTTGACTCAATCTGTAAGCCACTCGATGCGAATCGAGATGGGACAAGGGTTACTGAGGGAGCAGGAGGATTGTTTATTGAGAGTGAGAGCTCATTGAGATCTAGATCAGGTAAAGCACTATGTGAAATTCTTGGCTATTCAAATGCCATAACTGATGAATTTCGTGTTATTGACGGTCCGAATTCGGATAGTAATGTGTTTGCACAGGTTATGGAAATGGCATTGAAGAATGCTGGAATCTGTAAAGATCATATTGACGGGATTTTTATGGCATCTGGTGGTGGTGTTTATGCAGATCCTGCTGAGGCAAAAGCAATACATCAAGTTTTCGGGGGACTAGGTAGTGAAATTCCTGTAACGGCTATAAAGGGAGCAATTGGAGAAAGCATAGGTGCATCATTAATTTTGAATGTTGTAAGTGGGATTCTTTGCTTGGAAAATCAAACATTACCATTAACTTCTGGGTGTGAAATTCCAGATGAGAGTCTAAATTTAAATGTTATCTATGATTATGCGAAGGCCGGAAGGTACAAATATTTATTAATCAATGGATATGATATTAGTGGATGTTTGTTTAGCATTGTTATAGGCGAGGGAGACTGAAAATGGATTTTCAAAACAAGGTAGTTGTTATCACTGGGGGATCGCGCGGAATTGGTAATGAAATTACTAGACAGTTTGCTTTTAAAGGAGCAGTTGTAATTTTTACTTATAGTAAAAGTCAAGATGAAGCGACAAGGTTAGAAGCAGAATTGTGTGAGAAAGGCTGCGTTTGTGAGAGTATTCTATTAGATGTGACCAATCATAACAAATGTATGGAAGCCATTGAATATATAACAAAGAAATATAAAAAAATTGATGTTTTGATTAATAATGCTGGAGTAACGGATGATAGTTTTTTGATGTTCATGGATGAAATGTCGTGGGATAGTGTTATTAATACAAACTTAAAGGGAACTTACAATTGTAGTAAGGCTGTTATTCCATCCATGTTAAGTGAAAAAGAAGGAGTAATAATAAATATTTCATCAGTATCAGGGCAATTAGGGGGTTCTGGCCAGACTAATTATAGTGCCTCGAAAGCTGGGGTGATAGGCTTTACTAAGGCACTGTCCAGAGAACTGGCCAGGAAGAAAATTCGTGTTAATTCGGTAGCTCCAGGGTACATAGCTACTGATATGCTTAATAAAGTCCCTGAGAAAATAAAGCATGGCTTCAAAGATAAAATCTCTGTTGGAAGATTTGGGGAAGCTGCAGAAGTAGCAAAAGTAGTATTATTTTTGGCATCAGATGAGGCAAGTTATATACATGGACAAGTTATTAATGTCGATGGAGGAATAGTATAACATGATACAGTGGGGATTCCATGGTCTATGTTTTTTTATGTAATTACAATCATTCCAGGGATTACATCAATGAGTACAATTTAATTCGCTTTCTTTCCAAAGAAAAGCAAGAAAAGTTTACAAAGAATAAAAATAAGAAAAGCTTTTTACAGTCTGTAATAGGTGAACTCTTAACTCGTATTATATTTTGTAAACTATTGAAACTTGAGAATAAAAGTCTGGTTTTTAAGAAAGATGACTTTAACAAGCCATTTTTAGAATCCGCACAAGGCTGGGATTTTAATATCTCCCATTCAGGGGAATGGATTGTATGTGTTTTTTCAAGACACTGTGTCGGGGTCGATCTCGAACAAGTCAAACAACGTCAATTAGGTATTGCCCAGCAATACTTTAGCGACGATGAATATACTTCCATAATTAATCAAGATACTTCTAATCAATTAATTCATTTTTATCGAATTCTAACTTTGAAAGAAAGTTATATAAAAGCAACAGGAAAGGGGCTTAAAATTCCTTTGAATTCCTTTTGCATCAAAGGGGATGATTATAGATTTTATATGCAAGCTAACGACAGTCTGCCAAAAGCATATTTCCAGCATTACAATGTTGGTGAACATTATTTAATGTCAATCTGTGCCTTTGAAGAGTTCTCCTCACATGTTACTTTTCTTGAAATAAATGAATTAGTCGATTTGTCAGTGTTATTGAATTTTCCTGAGGAATTAAGCATGGAAATGGAGAGGCTTAATAAGTCAGTTAGTACATTCTCTGGTGAAGGCAGGTTTTCTATGTGTTGCTAGAAGGAAAACAAATACTCGTAACGGGAATAGCGAATGAGAAAAGCATCGCGTGGGGAATTGCTAAGTCGCTAAACAAACAAGGAGCTAAATTGCTTTTTACATATCGAAAAGAAAAATCGCGTCGTAAACTTCAAAAAATGCTAACGGATGCGGAGATTGAACCTTTATGCATAATTGCTTGTGATGTGTTGAATGACGATAGCATTTCAGAAGCATTCAATTTTATTAAACAACATGTCGGCAGAATAGATGGAGTAGTACATTCTTTAGCCTATGCAAGTATTGAAGCACTCCATGGCGATTGTATCGATATTAGCAGGGAGGATTTTTTAGAGGCATTAAGTGTTAGTACGTATTCATTGATATCTTTTTGTAAACATGCCAGAGAGGTTATGACAGAAGGAGGAAGCGTTGTAACTCAAACTTATCTTGGCTCGGAAAGAGCTATTGATAATTACAGTGTCATGGGGATCGCGAAAGCAGCGTTAGAGGCAACCGTTCGTTATTTATCTGTAGATTTGGGGAAATTAGGGATTAGAGTTAATGCTGTTTCATCTGGTGTTATTAAAACTTCAGCTTCTTCTGTAATACTAGGTTTGGATGAAAAACTATTAAATGTTGCTGAAAGAGCTCCTCTCAAAAAAAATGTAACTTTAGAAGAGATCGGTGATACGAGCATGTTTTTAATGAGTTCCCTATCAAAGGGAATAACCGGAGAAATTATTTTTGTGGATTCAGGCTTTCACGTCTTGGGTTAAGCGCTTAACTTTTGAAAGGAGGTGAAGAGAAATGAAAAAATTAGTTAAACCTAAAAAAGTGAATAACAATGTAGTCCTGTATGGAGAAAGTAACTTCAAATGCTCTTAATTTTGAATTTTAGTCGTTTAAAAATTTGAAAGACTGGGTTGTCGGAAGTGAAATTCTCTGACAACCCTTGTTATTAAATAAAAAATATATGGAGCGATTTCAATGGAGATAGAAAATAAACTAAAAACAATATTTCATAATATGGGAATCTATATTGATCAAGAAGATTATACAGAGGAGCTCGAATTAGAATCTCTACAATTTGTTGCCTTAATTATTGCAATTGAGAAAGAATTTATGGTCAGAATTAATGACGATATTCTTGAAGTGAAGGAACTAGCCAATTTCAAAGATTATGTAAACTTAGTTGAGAAGTTGTATGAATAAAATATTACGGGGGATTTAGAATGAACTGGAATAACCTTAAGGGCGATGGAATTAAAATTGCGATTGTTGATAGCGGAACCAATACCAGCAGAAGAGAATTCAATGAGATATATGTTGAAAATATTGATTTAACTTCAGATTATTGTCTGGATAATGAGCATATCGACAACATTGGTCATGGAACGGCTACTTCATATATATTGCATAATCATCTACCTGAGGCCAGGATCTACTCAATAAAAATTTTCGATAAAAACCATGAAACAAATATTGAAGATCTGATACGAGCATTGAAATACATCATTACAACACTCGACGTTGATATTATTCATTTAAGTAATGGAGTGACATTTTGCGATAAAATAGATGATTTAGAAGAAATATGTAGTTTTATTGAAAACAAAGGAATTATTACTGTTGCAGCTTTTGATAACTTAGGTGCGATATCGTACCCTGCAGCCTTTGACTCTGTTTTAGGTGTTGATTATCATACATTTTGTACAGAGGCTCAAAAGTATTATTATGTTGAGAATAGTATCGTTAATATTATGGGCATAGGTGCCCTTCAGCGATTACCGTGGGATGAAGGATATAAACGTGTGGCTGGTTCAAGTTTTGCAGCCCCTCATATTACAGCTATTGTTGCTAAAATTATGCAATCTGGCATCAGAGACAAAAAGAAGATTTTAATTGAACTGAAAAACAATGCCATGAAGGTAGTTAATTATAGTAAAAGAAAGATTGAGAAACCTGATTGGATTAATAAAATTAATAAGGCCATTATATTTCCTTTTAATAAAGAAATGCATTCTCTATTGAGGTTCCGTAATGAATTAACTTTTTCGATTAAAGGTGTTTATGAACCAAGAAGGCATAATAAATGGAGAGATACAGAAAAATTGAAGGGTATTATGGATCTGAAGATTGAGAGTATCGATGAAATTGACTGGGAATCTGATTTTGATACTGTAATACTAGGTCATACTAGTATGTTAAACTCGGTTTATAATCGAGATTTTTATGAGTTTTTCATTCAATCATGTTTAGAACATTCTAAAAATCTCTACTCTTTTGATGATCTTTCAGCCTATCAAGGAGACATTGATATGTTAAAGAAAGATAACAAAATTTATTATCCAATTATTTCTGAAGAAAATGTTCCAGAAAGTAACATGGATAAATTACATAGAATTCCGCAACCTGTTTTAGGGGTTTTTGGAACTAGTCCACGGCAAGGTAAATTTACTTTACAGATGACTTTGAGAAAACTATTGTGTGAGAAAGGTTATCGAGTGGGCCAACTTGGTACAGAAGCTTCGTCTTTATTGTTTGGCATGAATGAAGTTTACCCAATGGGTTACAACTCTTCAGTTAATGTCTCAGGAGGCAAAGCTATAAGTACAGTAAATGAATTGATGTATAACATCTCCAGGAATGATCCGGATATCATTCTAGTTGGATCTCAATCTCAAACTGTCCCGTATTCAGCAGGTAACATTGGTTTTTACCCCAATCATCAGCATGATTTCTTACTTGGAAGTGAGCCGGACGCTATTATATTATGTGTCAATCCAAATGATGACTTGACTTATATAAACAGAACCATAAATTATTTAGAGAATTATATTGAAACGAAAGTAATAGCAATAAGTATCTTCCCGGTTGAGAAAGATTACAATTTAATATCTCTTATAGGTGATGGGGACGTCTTGAACCAAAAGCAAATTGAAGAAAAAAAAGAATTCATGAAAGAATATTTCAAAAAACCAACTTTTCTTATAGGTTCAGAAAGTGATAATGAGAGGTTGGTAGTAATGATTGAGAATTTTTTTGGTGAATAGAGGATAAGGAAATAGGGGTGTTTGAATGCTTTTAAATAATTCTAATTACACTACTTATCCAGGGAGTTATTGCTTATCAAATTGTATTTTCAACTATCTTCGATTGAATGTTCCAAATATCAAAGAGTTAGATATCTTAATGCATTGTGACTTAAATATAGTTTTTAAATCTGCGAATATGACCAGATCTAGAATATTTATGGCATTTGAACAAGGGATAGCGCATTTTCTGGAAGAGAATCAAATAGTACTCTCTGGTATTAATGAAAATGATAATAGAGAACATTGGATAAGGAACAAGATCTATTACAACAGCTTTATTATAGGTCATATAGGCACCAAATATTTGGAGTACAACAATTTATTTGTTAACAATCAAAATGCAAATACCAAACATTATATTAATTTAATAGGGTGGGATGAAATTAAGGGTTTGTATGTCAGTGACGGGTATATTCCAACATACCCTATAAGATCTTATGATGGTTGGTTAAAATTGGACTATGATGACCCGTTAAATCACTTTATAGAAGTTATATGTGAGGATACAAGTATCATCGGAAATAATATAAAAGATGTAGAGAAATATAAAATTAAACTTGCAGATACGGTACGCTCCTTCTTGAGAGGGGGAAATGAAGGAGAGAATTATTATGGGTATTCAGCTTATGAAGAATTGCACAGGTACTTTGAATATCTTCGATACAGTGGAGAATATATTGAACAGAAAAATTATTATAATCTCGTTTTTGATATAGCATCAGAAGGAATTATTACTTCCAAGCGTTTATTGAAACAGTTGACAAGTGAAGTTTTCAGTGGAACCTATACGCGTGAGTTTGAAAAATTAGTCAAGAAATTTGAACTTTTCAAGTTGCTAGTACTTAAATGTAGTATAGATCCAACAAAGGAAAATTTAGAAGATATTGAAAGTTCACTAAGTGAAATTATGAATTTTGAAGTGAAGTTGTACAAAAATATATTAATGGCTTTGTAGTATAAAAAATGATTGGAAATAAGGAGAGATCATATGAAAAGCTCAATGTATAATGTGTTCTTGGAAACTGAGGGCCGGTACTACATCTTTAACACCCTTTCATCCAAACTAATTGAAGTAGATCAAAAATCTTTTCAATCATTAAAAAACAATGAAGAAGAAATCAATACCTCAAATTTAAGTGAAGAGCTCGAGAGATATGGTCTAGTCACTTCTGAAAGTGTCGATGAGATTAGGCTATTCAAGCATATCGTAGACAAAAGCATCTATGATAATAATTTAAGGATGACAATAGTCATGACGAACAATTGTAATTTTCGTTGTCAATATTGTTATCAGGAAAAAAACAACAAATCTATGTCTGACGAAGTCGAGAAAAGTATTATTAAATTTCTCTATAAAAATATAAAAAAGTATAAGTCAGTCTATATTGAATGGTTTGGAGGCGAGCCATTAATTGAAAAGAACAGAATTATAAGAATGGCTAAAAAGATCAAAGAAATTTGTACTGAAAATCGAGTGCCTTTCATTTCTTCCATAACAACAAATGGATATTATTTGGATATGGAAACGTTTACCGAACTTGTGGACAATAACTGTATTTTTTTTCAAATTACAATTGATGGTACAAAAAGTTTACATGATACATTGAGGCCGCATGTTAGTGGCAAAGGTACTTTTGATAAGATAACGGAAAATCTCTTGAATATTAAAAATTCTGATATCAATAAAAGATATACAATTGCCATAAGGAATAACATACTCAAAAGCAAAATTAAAGAGTATGAAGAGTTTTTTGACTATTTTAATGAAAATTTCGCCGATGATAATTGTTTTAAACTTATTCAAAAGCCTATTAAAGATTGGGGAGGCGAGAGTGTAAAAAAACTTACAAATGAATTAGTAGATAGTGATTATGAAATGATGGAATTTATTAAGAAGAACGAAAAGAGACTAAACAATAATTACAGTGATCTGTATGAAAGTATTAATAGTAAAATGTGCTATTCATTTAAAGAGAATGGATTTGCGATTAATTGGGACGGTTCAGTATATAAATGTAATAGAAATATTGAAAATCATAAGATTGTTGATAAAAACTTGATTGGAGAAATACGAGAGAACGGTACTATTGATGAGAACGATATGATTAATTCGATTTGGACAGATAAACCATTGGAAGAAAAATGTAATAGTTGCGAACTTTTGCCGGTTTGTTTCACGTCAGGTTGTCCAGCGAGTTGGATCATGAAAAAAAGTATGATTTGCATGAAGGAGAATAAAGAAGAACAAAGATTTCTTTATAATATTGAAAGAGAAATAAAAGATGGCAATGCTATTAAACTCATATAGAGGAAAATGGATTATGGACTGTTTATACCTTGCATCAGAGGAATTATCTCAAACTATATTGTTGCATATAAATAATAATGAATTATTCATTTCTTGTCCAAGCGAGGATATTTTTAACCGCAAGTGTTTAAAGTTTAATATTACTGAAAATGTATTCATCTTTTATTTTTTGAATAAAAAGTATAATCTTACGAAATCGTCAAAGTCCAGAAAATTTGTTTTTGAGAGAACGGATATTATTCATAAAACAGCATGCCTAGTCTCTTTCACAGAAGTTGAGAAAAAGGAATTTGAAAATCTTAATGTACAGCTTGTTCCTTTAGAAAATGAGATATATAAACAAGAAGGTGACTATGTAGAATTCAAGTACAGTTTTGAAAATATTACTAATATAAAAGAATATGTGAAAATGGAAGAATGGCTGGATGATTCTCAAGATGATTTTAATAAAATGTATTTATGTTTAGAATGGGTGAACCAAAGGGCCAAGCATAAAAGCTATATGGTATTGCCTCCAAAAAGAGACTTGCGATCCTTACTAAACTTTGCTGGCGAGCATGGGAATAGATTGAATTGTAGAGGCTTGGCTATTGTTCTATCAGAACTCTGTCTCGCTGCAGGTCTATATTCTAGATATATTACTTGCAGTCCCAGAGAAAGAGAAACAGATGATAGCCATGTTGTAGTTATTGTTTATTCTAAGGAATTTAATAAATGGATAATGCTAGATCCTAGTTATTGTTTGTTTTTTTCCAATAATCAAAATGAACCATTATCGATTCATGAATTTAGAAATTTAATAATTAATGAAAGAAACGAAGTACACATTAATGAAGATGCAAATTATCATGGGAAAAGATTAAATATTAATACCTATTTGCATAGTATAAAACATAAGCTTTATAGATTTAGTAGTTCACTTGAGATTTCGATTGGTGTGGACTCTTGCTATGAAGACAACGTGATACACCTAGTACCCCAAACCAAAGACTATAATTTTTCAAGGGCGATCAGTAACCCAGATATCTTTTGGCAACTTCCATTTAAGAAAGGGACTATTCATGAAAAACATGAAAAAAGCAGTTGATCTGGTGGTACCAGAAAAATGTTACAGCATGGTAGATTGTTGGGAAGCAATAATGACTATGATTCTTATTCATTTTGAGAAAGAACCTAGCGTTATATATTCTGCGTTAGATTTTTATTACGATACATCTAAAGAAGAACATGAATCAAAATCTTTAGAAAATATATTTTATAATACTTTTTCATTAACTGATCTAACCATTGTTAAGGAGACTTTGCAGTTTTATGAAATGTATTTTTCTCTTGCAATCCAAGTGGAAAAAAGCGAGACAGTAGATGAAATGTATAATTCTATTATACAAGAGTTACAGGACAACAAACCAGTTGTTGTTTTTGTAGATACTATTCTCTGCAAGTTTAATCGGATGTATCAAAAATTCAGTTACTCCCATGCAATTATAATTTCAGGCGTTGATAATGGAGAGTGTCTAGTCTTAGATCCAACTCAAAACTTAGAACCTTTGAAAATAGGGATTGAAGAAGTGTTTGCTTGTTCAACAGCTTTATTAACATTTAATAACAAGGATAAATATACAGTAGATGGTAAAGAACTTTTGAAGCAAAATTTTGAAAGAAATAATACGAGATCTGCAACACGAAAAACTACCCGAATAGAAAATATAAAAAATTTATTTGATGCTATTTCGAATAATGTAGAGATTGTATCGCAAAGTTTTGATAATCAAGAAGAATCATTAAATACGATGTTTGCATGGCTATTCAAAAATACATCTATAAATATAAAAAATTATACATTATTTGTACAAAAAAACTATAGTAATGCTGCGGATACAGTAAGTGTACTCCTTCAGGAATGTCAAGAAAAGTGGATGATACTAGGGAAAACTTTTATGAGAATGTACTATTCTTCAAAAAAGCTCAGGGATGAACAATTTAAGAAAATTAGTCTTCTTTTTGATGATATTTATAATTTGGAACAGAAAATTATGAAAGAACTCATTATCTTGTTTAATCTAAATTCTAATGAAAGTGGAGAGATTATTTAATGAAAAATTTATATGAATTCTTAGTTCGTTCCGCTACTGATTTTGGGAATAAAGATGCGATAATCTTTGAAAATGAAAGAATAAACTATAATGATTTTCTATTACGTGTTGATGATCTCGCGGAGTCTCTATCCAATAGTGGATTGAGTAACAAAACTATACTTCTTGCTGTACCAAGAAGTATAGAATTGCTTATTTCAATTTTTGCAATCTTGAAAAATAAAAGCACCTACATTCCTATTGATCTATCATATCCTAAGGATAGAATTAATTATATAATTGCTGATAGTTCTTGTGACTACGTGTTAACAACATTGGAAAATGAAGATATGTTTTCAGGTAGCAACGCTTTTTTTATTGATATCGAACCATCGCATGTTAAAAATCAACTGAAACAAACACAGACTGAAAGTTCTGTACGTTTAAATCCAGCCTATATCATCTATACATCAGGATCTACTGGTAACCCTAAAGGAGTCATGATCGGAGAAGATTCATTAGTCAATTTTGTTGATGTAATGGGTGAGGCTTGTGCTCTGGATGATGGTAAAAAGATCATATGTTTAACAACAGTTTCATTTGATATATTTTTTCTTGAGAGTGTAATGGCTCTCTGTAAAGGGATGACAGTTATACTTGCCAATACTAGAGAAAGCACGAATCCTAAAGCAATTTTTGAATTAATTAGTGAACATGGGATTGATGTAGTTCAGATGACACCTTCTAGAGCCAGAATGTTATTGAATTTTAATGAGAAGGCACTTGAAAATGTCCAAGATATCATTATTGGTGGAGAAAGTTTTCCTACGAATTTACTTGAAGATATCAGGAAAAATACAAAAGCCACTATATACAATGTCTATGGCCCAACAGAGGCAACCGTTTGGGCAACAGTATCAAATGTCACGCATGAGAACGAGATAACGATTGGTAAGCCATTACGTAATTATGAGATTTTTATATTGGATGATAGTTTACAAAAGGTAGAACCAGGCGAAGTAGGGGAAATATGCATATCGGGAGTAGCATTATCTCTTGGATATTATAATAAAGAACAATTAACTTCTGAGAGATTTGTGGTGGTAAACGATCTTCAGAATAGAAAAATATACCGGACAGGTGATTACGGAAAGTACATATCTAACGGTAACATTAAGTATATTGGGCGAATGGATAATCAGGTGAAAATCAGAGGTTACAGGGTAGAAGTCGAAGAAATAGAAAAAGTAATATATGATTCGCAACTTGTGAGTCAAGCCATTGTTATAGTGCATACTGTAAACAGTATCAACAGTTTATGGGTATACTACTGCTCTGATAGCATGCAGAATGCCGATGAGTTGAAACGGTTTCTCAAGGAAAAATTACCGGATTACATGATTCCAAACAAATTCATAGAGATCCAAAGCATGCCTCAAACACCAAATGGAAAAATCGATCGAAATGCGTTGAAGACCATGGAGATTGATATTCTTTCTGAAGATAAAGTAAAAGAAGCTGATTTGGAAAAAGACCTATCGGAAACTAATATCGAAATTATATCTATTATAAGAAAAGTCACAGAATCTGATGATATAACATTGGAGACCTCTATTGACTTCATTGATTCTATATCCTTTGTAAAAATTTTAGTAGAAATTGAGAACCATTTTGATATTCTTTTGGCCGATGAAACTTTAACTAATTCTTTCTTTAATAACATTGAAGAGTTAATGCAATATGTTGAATCCAATATCGAAAGTAGTAAAGAGGTGTAGGTTTAATGATGAATCCACGGTCACTTCTTCTTGAAAACATTCTAATCAACAATAAAGGTGTTTTTTATGGATTAGGTATTGAGATGAGTTTTTTTAAAATGTTTTTTTTCTTTTTGTCGTGTTTGATCATTTTAATTTTGTTTTATACTGGCAAGATACTTAAAGAAACAAAACAGAAAAAAAGAGCATTCAAGAAAACAAAAAAAGAAACTATAAAAGAAGTATTACTGATAAGTGCAGTAGTTGGTTATTTCGGAATATGTATATTTTCAAGTACAAATTATTTATTTGGTATTTCAAAATGGGAATTGATTAATGCTACCTATGGAAACTGGATTTTTTTATCTTTTATTGCGTTAATAATTACTTTATTTGTATATCTATTATTTATACATGCATTGTTCTCATCCGAAAAGGAAGGAGAAAAAAATTATGCAGCTATCATTTCTTTAAGTATTATTAACGGATTAATGAATACAATGATCATATTAACGATCAACGAAACCTTTAATACTGAACTGAAGTATTCAAGTTACTTACTTATGTTCTTTATTTTCTTTGTAATATTTTTTGTATTCACTCAAAAAGTTTTACAAGAAAAGTTGATAAAGAATGCTAGTTTACTTATAAATGAAAAAAGAAAGTTAATTGTTGATGGAATAACCGATTCATCATATGAGAAAGTTGAAAAGATAGGTAGTTCTAAAATATACACAGTATTAAATAGTGACACAGAGGCCATATCTAAATCACCAGAATTAGTAGTAACAGGCTTTTCAAGTCTACTGACTATTATCTTTTGTATGGGTTATTTAGGTTACCAGAACTTCTATGGGTTTGTTGGTTCCCTGTCGATTATAGTACTTAATCTAAGTTTTAGTATATTTGTTAATAAAAAAGCTTCTAAATATTGGACGAAAAATAGAGAAATGAAAGATAGATATTTCTCTTATACTACTCACATGTTACACGGTTTCAGAGAACTAATCCTAAACAAACATAAAAAATCAGAGTATGTAGCAGAAATGAAAAATTGTGCTAATGAAACTACAAATTATAATGTAAAAGCGTCTATTAAAATATTAAATTACAATTTGTATAACATTACGATGTATAACATCATCTTTGCAGTCGTAGTATTTATTTTTCCAATACTATTAACAGGTATAAATGTAGCAAACTTACGTGAAACATTATTTATTGTATTTTATATGCTGGGTCCATTCCAAATTTTAATCAATTCGATATCTCAGTTGGAATCATTGAAAGTAAATATGAAACAAATCAATGATTTGATATTTTTGCTGCAAAAAAGTGAAGATTCAAAAAGTGATATAAACATGCAGGAAAATAAATCTCGAAGATCGCCAGACAAAATTGAGTTGGACCTGGAAAATATTGAGTACAGTTATTTTGTAAGTGATAAAAATAACAATAAAACCGAGTTTAAATTAGGTCCTATCAATATGTCGATTAGATCAGGTGAAATTTTGATGATTATTGGTGGAAATGGAAGTGGGAAATCAACTTTGTCAAAAATTATGACAGGTCTATACAATCCCCAGGGTGGAGTAGTTAAACTAAATGGCGAGCGAGCATCGATGGAAGAGCTGAATGAATGTTTCTCGGCTATTTTTAGTGACTTTCATCTATTTAATAAATTGTATGGTATAGATACTAATACAAATAAACAAAGTATCAATGACCTGCTTAAATTAATGAAAATGGAATCTAAAGTGTATATTGATAGTGAAGGAAATATAAATTCTAACGAATTATCTACGGGACAGAAGAAACGATTAGCCTATATCATCTCATGTTTAGAAAATAAACCGTTAATTTTATTGGATGAATGGGCGGCTGAGCAAGATCCTGAGTTTAAAGCGTTCTTTTATGAAGAGTTGCTTTCAATTCTTAAATCCCAAGGGAAAGGAATTATCGTAGTCACACACGATGACCAATATTTCAGTGTAGCTGATCGAGTGATAAAACTAGAGAGTGGCCAAATCAAGCATGATCACTACATGATGGTCTAAAGACATACTGAATTTGTTAAAAGAAAGGAAGATAGCAGAGTGGGTGTACTATTCTCAGTTCTAGTGATAGCAATTCTTTCTTTCTCATACGTAGTTGTCAAAAAAACGTTAATTAAGTTATATTCAATTCTTAAAATTTACAAATTTTCGGAATCTAAAGTGGTTTACGTTTGGGGTACTTTAGTGATATTAATTTATTTGTTTTACAACAATAAAATCTTTTGGGATCTACCCATTAATCTGAAATCGGCACTGTTACTTATTGTTGTAATTTTTGTTGTTAATCTATTTATTTCAAGGTATTCAGGTTATAAGCCAACGGGGAGAACGAATATAATAAATTTTGTGATTGTGTTTCCGATTGTTGAAGAGGTTTTATTTCGAGGTTTGCTCATTCCGATTATTAGTGAAAATTTTAATTACGAAACAGCATTTGAAATAGCGGGTCTCCCTGTAACAACTTCCGTTATATTATCTGCTTTATTATTTTCCTTATCACATTTACAATATTATCAATTCAACAAAAATACTATGAAATACATGCTTTTTGCCTTAACCGGAGGTTTAGTGTTTGGACTTATTGCATACTACACTAATTCTATTTTAGTAACTTTATTATTACACGTTGAGTTTAACTTCTTAGCTTTTTTATATGCTAAAAAAAGTTCTAAACTTTATACAGATACCTAAGATTTATCTCCGAATTATAAGATTTCAAAACTATTTTTTTAGTCATATCCTTATCAATTAGACTGATGGAAATGCGAAGCAGGTAGCGTGTGCCGATACTCAATAGGCACACGCTTATTACGTTTTTACAATGTTGATCGTTAAAAACGCGTACTACAGCGAATAAATGCAAGGTCTCTGTCTCACTAAGTATCTGGCTGGAGTGGGGGGGAGTTTTTTTATTGTCGAAAAATAGCAAAATTTGTATCGTAGAAAAGAACATTTTGGAAATTTTATATTGTTATATGTCGAATTACATATTATGATGAATGGGTCTTTTGATTCAATAATATACAAAAATCAGGAGAAAAGACTTGAGTGATAATAGGAGGCATTATGGATATTTCAAAAAAACTGGGCGTAGCAGCTATAGCAACGATAGCGCTTACGCTAAGCACAGCCGTGCATTCGAGTGTTTCGGCAGCATCCGCACTTCCGTTCAAAGATATTGAACAGGCTTCGCCTTGGGCTAAGGCAATTATACATGAGGCTCAAGAGAAAAATTTCATGAGTGGAGACCCTAAAGGGTACTTTCATCCCCTACAGCAGGTTACTCGTCAAGAGGCAGCTGTTTCACTTGCCAAACTTATGGGTCTTGAACTGAATGATCATGCAACTTCTAAGTTTTCGGATGTGACTCCAGGTTCATGGAGTGCAAGTGCGATTGAGGCCGTGCAAAAAGCCGGATGGATGAACGGAGATCCGAGCGGTATGTTTCGTCCCCAAGCTGTCGTTACACGGGAAGAATTAGCCTCCATGTTGGCTAGAGCAACTCAATTAGATACAATGCAAGATCAAAATAGTGAGCAGTCCAAGATTAAAGATAATGAGCAAATATCAACGTGGGCCAAAAAATCGGTGACATCTGTTGTCTCGTCCGGTCTGATGACAGGCAATAACGGCAGCTTTCATCCTCAGCAGCCAGTGCTGCGACAAGAACTGGCCGCTATTTTAGTCCGAATGGATTCCACGGTGGCAAACAGCAGACTGCAAACCATCCAGAAAGTAGAAAACGGTACAGTTACGATTGGAAATAAGCAATATGGGGTAACCGAAGCATTAAAACCGTTATTTGAGGCTAAAAATGCAGTTGCACTTGCGAATGCGGGAGTCCGAATTGAAACGGTAAATGAGCAGATCACTAATGTATTAGAGCTCAAACTGGTTACGCCAGGCCAGGCAGCAGAAACGGGAAAAAATGAGTTCTCAGGAAATGCCGTACTTGATGGTGGACAAGCAGTGATAGCGGGTAACGTAAGAGTAGCAGCCGACTACATAACGATTAAGAACCTCAATATTAGCGGTGATCTGGAAATTTCAAAAGAGCTTGAGAATGATTTTTACGCGGAGAAAGTCACAGTTAAAGGTACGACTTATGTAAAGGGTGGAGATGACAACACGGTTGTTTTCGACCAATCATCTCTTCAGGGAATGAATATTAGTAAGGAAGATGTTCGAGTTGAATCCGTGAATAAAACGGTCGTTAAAGAGGTTCATATTGAATCCAAGCTCTCTGGATTATGGGGAGATGAATCCATCACATACGAAACAGTGACGGTAGGAGCAGGGGTTCAGAACGCTTCATTGTATGCACACATCCGTAACCTGGAGGTTAACGCGGGTAGTGAAGCAACCAGCATCTCTGGAACGGGGCGGATCGATTCGTTGACCATTCAAGGTGCTGGAACAATTAGCCTACAGGGTACCGGGGTTATTGGTTCTGTAACGATTACGGATCGTGCGAGTCAAGTATCCATTCCAGCGAATGCTTCCATTCAGCGTTTGGTTCTGCCAGAGGGAGTATCGCCCGAAAGAGTCATTGCAAATTACGATAAGGTTAAAACTCAAATCGCTACGATTAACGGTGTAAGCAATCCGACTTTTGTACAACCAAGCCCTGGAGGAAGTAGTTCTTCCACTAGTGGAGGCAGTACAGGGAATGCAGGAGGAGGAACTCCTTCCAATCCGGGTACAACACCAACTCCGGGGAATCCAGACCCGACATCATGGTATCCATATACGTACAAGAGTTATCAGGACCGTACAGAAGATTCAGCTGTTGGTCTGATGACCACGAATAAATCAGGTACAGTCTATTACATGGCTGTTCGTGCCGACGATAATGTAAGCCCTACAGCGGAACAAGTGAAGATTGGATCACTTCCTGGTAACTTACCTTCGACCCATGGGGAGTTTACGGTGACAGCTAATCAACCTGTAACGTACAAAGTAGAAGGTCTAGAGCCATCCAAAACCTATCATATCTATACCATTTTCAAAAATGGAGAGACGGGTCAGGAAACGCAGCCGATGTTTATTCATTCCATTATGAATTATATTGCCAATGACATCAGTGTGCTTCCATACGATAATACGAACCTGAGTCAGATTAGAATTCAGTTTACAGGTGTACTTACACCTCCAGCAACAAGCACTACTAATCCGGCTGCGATCTTTAAGGATGGTCACTTGCGCAACTATGGATATGGATTTATTGAGATTAAATCGATCCAATGGGATCTAACCATTCCGAAAATGCCTATTCTTAATGTGAATTTTGACCCGGTAACAGTGGGGGACGGGAAGTCTTATCGATTTGATTGGACTTATGTTAAAAATGCGTTGACTATCAAAGATCCAGATGGAAGTAGTTCCCGTTCGTTCGGTGGACATGGAAGTTACTCGGGACCGGATGTTGTCTCGTTGATCACGAAGCAATTGTCCATCGAAACGGGCAACAAAGCCGACCCAGCCAAGGCAGAAGCAGTTATGTATATTCTTGGCGTATATCCTTCTCCATTGAAGAAGGAATTGGGTTTAATTGAATTTAACGCACAATATTATCAGAAAGCATTGGCAGAAAAAGCTGGCCAGTTCAGTACATTCAGTGATGTCAAACAGATTATTGAGGCGACTAACCAGCAATACCCTGCACCGTCTAATACCGAAGCTACTGTGATCCGTAACTTCAATAGCGCTGGAACGAACTCCAACATGGAATCTTATCTGAAACAGTATGCGGATACACTTCAGATTGATGCAGCGCAATATAGCAATATGAACCAAGTGGCTCGAACCGCAGTTGCTAAAATGATCCTAAGTGAACGCGGTCTCTTACCGGAAAATAAATTTATAAGCATTCAACAAATTCGTCATGTTTACGAGCTGGCCTACAAGAAATCGTCCTCTATGCCTCTCTCTCTTTCTTTTGTGGATACCGATCCAGCAGCAGGTTTTATTGGAGGCGAGATTAGTTGGGTACCAGGCGCAGTTGACACTTCCGTCGTTTCCTATCAGCTGATGTGGGGGAATGCGGGTGGAAGCCTGGGTACAATCAAGACATTGGATAAGTTAGATGGAAACAGCTATACTTTGTCCCAAGGCACGTCTATTCCTGATGGAGCAACACATTTGCTGATTCAAGCTGTACTTCAAGATGGAACTCATACGACACCGATCTCTATTGCGATCAAAGATACGCTGCCTCCTGCTCCTGAGCAACCAACGGTCTCTAAAGAGGATAAACTAAATATTTTGGTCGGAGCCAATGCAAGTATGGAATTTTCACTAGATAAAGGACAAAATTGGATCACGTATGATGAAGCCAATCCACCTGTTTTTCCAGGAGAGGTATTCGTGCGAGTGCGTGTGAAAGCTGATCCGGACAATCAAGTTCCGGCAGGTAAGTTCGTTACGGTTACTTTTGGAGATAATGTGAAAATGAATGTTGCTAACAATGATGCCGACAATATGTTCTATGCCGCAGATATGTCCTCCGCAATGGAATATTCAGTCGATGCTGGCCTGACGTGGACTACTTACAATGTAGAGAATCCGCAAAAGTTTCCTGGGGATCTCACCGTTCTTCTTCGTGAGAAAGGTGGTCAATATGTGGAGGCTGCACCAGCAAAAGAGTTTAAATTCACATCCAAAGTTCATGTGATGAGTCTGAACCAATCCATATCCACATCTTTGCCGACACTGGAATACTCGAAAAATGATGGAGCATGGACTCCATTGCTCGTCGACCAAACCGTTTCGTTCCAAACAGGGGATTCCGTTCGGGTTCGAGAAGCGGCTCAGCATCCTTTTGAAGCAGGAGCCATTGAGACATTTACATTTTAAAAAGTTCTGTCCTATGGAAGCAAGTCTTTTGTAATTAAAAATCTCTACAGCTCATAAAGCCCCGTTGATTCTAAAAATCAGTGGGGCTTTATTTTGATCCCTTCCCTTACTTTAACAAGCCATTCACTTGTCTAAGCCGGTCTTTTTTTCCAACGTTTCAACAGCATGTACAGTCCAAATCCGATCAGGAAGATCATGCCTGCCGGGATGACATACGGTTTAACCACTTCGCCGACTTCTTCCCATTGTGCCCCCAATTTGTAACCGAGGTAAACGTAAATGGCTGTGATTGGAAGCATGGCTAGAAAGGTAAAGATACTGAATTTAAACACGTTCATTTTCGCCATACCGCAAGGAATGGAGATGACGGTTCGAATGCCGGGTACAAAGCGTCCATAGAAAGCAACCCCGCTGCCGTATTTTTCAAAAAATTTATCGGATGCTTCCACATGGTGAGGGCGAATGAGGAAATACTTGCCGTACTTCTCAACCATCGGTCTGCCACCGTAGCGTCCGAGTGCATATAACGTTAATGGGCCAAACGTGCCGCCAACAGTTCCTGCCAGAATAGCTAACCACAGTTTCATATCCCCAAGATATACCCAATATCCCGCCATGGGCAGAACAAGTTCAGCAGGGACGAATTCAAACGATAGGGCAATAACAAGACCTGCGTATGACAAATCTTTAAAGAACAGTATGAATTGCGTGATCCACTCCGTCATGCTTTCCCTCCACAAATCTATCTATTTTTGATATAAGTAGACATTGCTCTCTTCAGAGTAACAAGTACGAATAGCGCTTGTCAAAACTCACAGGCAAGGCCATTTATCCTTTCACCACCGGATATGTTAGCCTATACATAGTGCTGAAGAGCCACATGGTAGATTACGTATGATCGCTGTTCAAGGTTTCTTATTTACTTATAATCGATCTGGAGCCAATATGAATCTATGAGACGAAGATGCTCCGAAAATGTTTCCAAATATAGTATGATAAGACTATCGCTAGATTTGCCACACAGGGCCTGGATTAATTCTGTAGCGATCAGACGAAGGCCAGTTAGTGTTCACGAAGACCATCCTATACATATAGAGAAGGAGAGCAGAACATGAGTGCACAATCACAATCTATTATCGATCAGATT
This sequence comes from Paenibacillus sp. TSA_86.1, assembly GCF_052691815.1. NCBI lineage: Bacteria > Bacillati > Bacillota > Bacilli > Caryophanales > Paenibacillaceae > Paenibacillus > Paenibacillus sp. TSA_86.1. The sequence goes on from NZ_JBQZGE010000003.1 coordinate 228,819, forward strand.
CGTATTATTGAATACAACGCTTCTTATGCCGCCAGATTGGCAGGCATGTGGAACCAAAGTAATGAGAGCTGGGGAGGCGGCACGAGGCAGAGAACCGAGGAAAGCATTCGCCAGGAGATGGAGAACTCCTCCAATCTGCATGTGTTTCTGGCGATTCATGATGAAGAGGTCGTCGGTTTTTGCAGCTTTGCCCATTATCGTTTTGACGAGAATGCATTATATGTACCCCTGCTCAACGTACGTCCGGACTATCACGGTTACAAGATTGGACGTAATCTAATCTTAAAGGCAGTGGAGAAAACAGTAGAGGCTGGATGGCCGCGCTTGGATCTGTTCACATGGCCGGGCAATACGAAGGCGGTGCCAATGTACAAGAAATGCGGTTTCTTTTGGGAGAAAAAAGACGACAGCGTACATCTGATGAACTTTATCCCGACCGTATTGCAGACCGAGGCGCTAGCACCTTACTTTGAAACGTTGGATTGGTATGCTGACAGCACCCGTGAACTGGTAATCGAGCCGGATGGACGGCAGGAGCATGGATTCGATTTCCTGGATTATACGTGGCAAAAAGGGGATCTCTCCCTGCGGGCAACTTTTGAAAAAACAGGCCGCGGCCTGGCTGCTCTCGAAACGCCGGATTACAACATCCATACCGAAGTAGATCATCATGATCTGGTGTTTGGTTCGAGTTATTCCGTGCGTTATCATATTGAAAATAAATCCAACTTCAATCTTGAGTTCGAGATCAAAGGACAAGACGACAAAAATATCCGTTTTGCTATGGATGTCGTGCAAACCTTGCAGCCGGGCGAAAGCATCACGGTAGAGGGAGAGTTTTACCTCGATCCGGTGACCGAAGAACAGAACAAGAACAAAACACATCCGGTTATCTGCAGTGCCTGGTTGATTGGCGGCAAGAAAGCTCAGTTCCGTCTTGGCCTTCATCCTAAATTCCCTGCAAAGATTACACCCGTTCTCCCCGTGAAACAACTATATCCGGGTATTCCGGCAGAGCTAATCCTGAACGTGGAAAACAATGTGGATGCGGTAACAGAATTTGTTATGGAACTGCCTGCAGACGCTTTTCTAGACTGGACAGAGCGAACACTGCGCTTTACGTTACCGGCGAAGGGCAAACGTGCCGTGTCCGTCCCATTTACACTGCATTCATATGGTATATATGCCCAAGACGTGGTGATCACCGCTGTTCCGGTGGGAGGATCTGAGATTTCTTTTACAAGAAAACTCTCTGTGCTGATGAAGGGCATTGAAGGCAGGTATGGCGGAGAGGCGAATGGACAGTGGATTGCGGTGAATGGCGCGTACTCCCTCCACATGAACAAACATGATAACGTCATGTGGATCGAATATCCCGGGTCACGTCACTCTTTCTGGTGGAACTATCCGAAGCTCGGGAAGCCATACTCGGAGGAGTTGTCCCTGAAAGAAGCCAAAGAAGTACAGATTGTGGCTGAAGGGAATCAGCAGGTTATGGAAGCGCTCTATGAGTTGGAAAATTTCCCGGGATTGCTTCTGAAGACAGTTGCCAAACTATCTGCTAACGGAATTGCGACATTCTCTCATGAGATTTTGAATACACGTGATACAGCATGGGAAGAAGAACTGTTCCTGATGGATCACTTCGGTTTCTTCGGCAATCGGCTCATTCTGCCCTATCAAGGTCGTTTTGTGGATATGGGGGATGATTATGCTGGTGATCCGAATCATTGGGATGCGGGACAAATTACGGAGAACTGGCTGTTTTGCAAGGAGGAGTATGGTGCGTGCGGCATCTACTGGGACCCTTCGCTGAAGCTGATCAAGCCCGAATATACGCTGGCATTACAGCATGAGCTTGGACGGTTGGAAGCCGGGGCTTCGGTAACCACGAAGGAAACGGTATTTGCGCTCAACACGTTTGCCAAATGGTCGGATTTCCGTGCATTTGCTCGTAAACAACCTAATGGAGTTATTCCGATGTTGGATCGTCATCTGGATTTGACGCTGAATGGTGGTAATCCATTTGCTGCGGATGTGCTTCAGGCTGAATTAGTCGAGCGTAAACTTGTTCCGCTTGCAGGTACGCTGGAACTGCATGTACAGCGGGGGGATGAATCGGAGACTAAGGCAGGTACGATGGTATTTGATGCGACGGAGCATCTGGACGCCGTTAAGCTGGAGTTTTCGCCTGAGGACACCGGAATGGGAACAGCAGACGAGTTAGACAAGGCGGAGAGCGGCTGGAAAGTCCGTGGTGTGTATCAAGGAGAAGACCGGATTCAAGAGCGAACCGGACTTTGGTTCCCGCAGACACGATCCGAGGTGCAGCTGCGGATGGAAGAGGGAGCAGAAGGGTCAGGGACGTTATATACCGTAAACAATGGTGTGTTATCGATCACAGCTGATCCGGCATTTGCTGGTGTTATACACTCTCTGAAAGTTCAGGGAGAAGAGTGGCTGGACAGCTCATACCCTGAACCTGCTGCTCGTTCGTGGTGGAATCCTTGGTATGGCGGGATGGCTGTCGATATTCCAGGCATGAACGGATTTAGCCGTCAATTGGAGCATACGAGGTTATCGTGGTCGGAGCAGAAGGATCAATTCGGCAATGTGTGGAAAGGCTTGAAGGTGACCACCCGCATCGAGGAACATGAAGCGAACCGGGGAATAACGGTTCAACAGCATGATCTGATGCTGCCTGGCGTTCCCGTACTTTGCACCTTACTTGCTGTGACCAACAAGAGCGGTCTGACACGGACTAATTATGTTCTTACAGAAGGTCGTTTCTTCAAGCCTTCGGAAGTATATACAGAAGGCTGGATCGAGCAACCGGGTCAAGATCGTTTTCCGCTCGGCAAAGTAGACATTGGCTTGCCTTTGAAGCAGATTTTCCGAATAGGGTCGCTATCTCGTCAAAACATGCTGCATGCGGTGAATCGTTACCCGAACCAGAATGCCTGGGCGTTTGCCAACAATCTGGTAACAGGACATCATGTATCACATGAGCTCACGATAAAAGATGGCGAGACCGTCTGGACGGAGCCGACCTATCTTGTTCTGGGGCCGATCCCGCTCCATGCGGCGGATGTTCATGATCTGTTGAAGTTGAATTTTGTAACCACCAGAAGCGAAGAGGAGGCCGACGATGCCCATCATTGATATTCACATCCATCTATCGGACATCGACAGCTTTCACCGTACTGCGATTGACCTGTCCAAAGTAGACTACAGCGCGGCGGGTCTCAAGGCAGAATTTGACCGCAATGACGTTATTCTTGGCATCGGCATGGGCGTAAGCGAGCAGACGAAAGGGGCTTTCCCGGATTCCAGTTCCCCTAACCCGATGGGGTTAGACTTGGAAGAGCAGGTTCCATCGTTTCTAATGGAATGTGTAGGCATTAACCCTAACCGACTTGATGGTGAACAAGCTCAAGACGAGCTGGACCGGATCGAAGCCAGATTGCAATCGCCCGAAGTTGCGGGAATCAAGCTGTATGCCGGTTATTATCACCACTATGTGTATGACAAAATCTATACCCCGGTCTATGAGCTGGCGGGAAAATACAATCTGCCTGTAGTCATCCATACGGGAGATACCTACTCGATGAACGGACTGCTCAAATATTCGCATCCGCTCACGGTGGACGAGCTTGCCTTGCAACAGCGCGGGGTAAACTTCATGATCTGCCATCTCGGGGATCCCTGGGTGATGGATGCAGCCGAGGTGGTGGCGAAGAATCCTAACGTATACGCAGATTTATCGGGGCTTGTGGTCGGGGATCGTCCACACTTCGAACGGTTTATGAACGAACCGCTGTTTATGGATCACTTCCGCCGGGCTTTGGTTTACTCGGATCATTATGAGAAAATGCTGTTCGGCACCGACTGGCCGCTTGCGCCGATCGATCTGTATGCCGAATTTGTCCGCAGACTTGTGCCAGAGCAGCATCACGAGAAGGTGTTTTACGAAAACGCATTTAGCCTGTTTCCACGTATTCGTCAGCGTATTGCAAAGCCGTAGCAACCCCAAACAAGCTCTTGCTTCTGCTGGCAGGAGCTTGTTTTCTTTTGGAATCAGAGAGACCGCTGTTCATTGAGTTCACTACCATTACTTCAAATTTGTAATAAATTTAGATCATTAAAAATTTTTTTGTGCAAATGCTCCATTCCCTGTCAGATTATTGGATTCATGCCGATATTAAAATATCAAACATTATATGGGCTCATACAAAATCAGGACGGATGGTGGAGGTATTCATGTTTTTTGCAAAAGCAGGACAGCGCCTAAGGAATATGTCTTTTCGAATCAAATTACCATTAATGATCAGTCTTCTCGTGTGTATCGTACTGACCGTAACGGCTGTGCTGTGTTATAAGATAGCTGAAGGTATTACACAGGATAAAAGTAAAGATGAGATTCATGCCAATTCGGATCGGATTGGATCGGGGCTGCTTACCTCCCTGCAGTTATCCAAACAAGCCGCATATTTAATAACGAAACATAAAGCCTTTGAGCAGTTGTTAGCGGTTCGAAGTGCAAATAACGGGCAGGATGCCAAGGCTTTTTTTACTGAGAACCAAGCCCTGGTCAATGAATCGAGTGATATATTAGCTAAAAGTTTAGAAGGCATAGAGGGTGCCGTTGTACTCATGCTAATTGACAAGAATGGCACGGTTGTCGCGGCGAATGATCCGAAGTCATTGGGAGGAGATCGAGCGGATCGAGCGTATTTTAAAGAAGCGATTCAAGGTCGTCAGGTCATCAGTGAAGGCATCATTTCCAAAACGCTGGGTACGCTCGGTACAGTCTTTGCCTCCCCAATGTATGATGAGAATGAGCAAATAAACGGAATTGTTATTGCTACGATATCCACTTCATTTTTCACGAATCAACTGGAGGACGTCAAAATTAACGACGAAGGTAAAGTGATTGTTCTGGATCGGGTGGGTAAAGTGATGTATCACTCGGCAGATGCTAAACTGGCAGGGAAACCGCTGGAATCAGGAGAGTACAAGTCTCTTGTGGATCTGGCTCCAAGTGATGAATTGCAACAGGGCGAAGTAAGTACAGAGGAGAAAGTCGCGTTTTATTCCAAAATCCCACAAGCGGATTGGACGATTATTGTTGAAGATTCCTATGTAGACGTCAATCAGCCGTTAACGAGCATGGCGAATAAAATGTACATCGTTCTATTCAGCTCAATAGCGTTCTCGGTCCTTGTTGGCATTCTACTCTCACGAGTGATGACCAGGCCAGTCACGTCCATTACTACGTTGTTTAAACAACTGGCGGGGGGCGACTTGACAGTACAAGCGAAGGATAAATATAGCGGAGAATTCAGTGAACTGGCGGATAGCTTCAACACTATGGCTGAAGGAAACAGACAACTGATTGCCAGCATGAACGCTTCTATCGGTGTCTTGAATAAAAGTACTGCGGAACTGGATCGGTCTGCGCAGCAGACATCTACATCGATAACGGATACGACAGCCACTGCACTTGAGATATCACGGGCGATGGAATCGCAGGCGAATGATACCGAGGCAATCGTGGATCAATTTATGAGCGTGGGTAGCAAAATTGTGAATGTCAACGAGATGTCTCAGTCCGTCATGGCTCAGGCTGATGAAATCACGGATGCATTCCAAAACAATCATGAAGTGATCGATGCCCTTATTGCCGTTAATGATCGGAATGAAGCAGAGGTTCATAACATCTCCAAGATCACCGTTCAACTTGCAGAGAGCTCATCTGGTATTCAGCAGATTACAAGTACCATTACCGAGATCGCGAATCAGACCAAATTACTTGCGCTCAATGCATCTATTGAAGCGGCACGGGCAGGGGAACAGGGGCGTGGATTTGCCGTGGTGGCCTCCGAAATACGCAAGCTGGCAGAACAGACAACGGCACAATCCGAAGACATTAATCGCATCGTTATGCAAACGATTGAACATGTGGAGCAAAATAATCAGAGTGTGCGAGCTATTGAGGCCATTGCGGAGCAGCACAAGAGCAGCGTGATGCAAACCAAAGAAACCTTTAACTTTGCAACCCGGAACATGCAAGATATGATGAATCAGGTGCAGGCCATCGCCTCCGAGATTGAGTCTATTGAACGGGACAAAGACGAAGTCCTGGGTGCTGCACAGAACTTGTCCGCTTCAGGTGAGGAAGTGTCCGCATCCATTGAAGAAGTCACCGCCACGATGGAGGAGCAATCTTCAATGACCGGGCATTTGGCGGAGCTGGTGCAGACCATCGATGCTTTGACCAACAAGCTGGCTGCGGAATCGGCACGGTTCAAAACGGGTTCGTAAGGATTGATTGAAGCGAACCTAATTTCAAAAATTCAATGATCTCATTAAAAACATTAAACCTCCTATCCCAAATAGTGGATTGGGAGGTTTTTATGTGTTGATGCTCACACGGCAAGAATATTTATTATTGTTAAAGGGAGATATTATTATTTTTTGCCTGGCTCCGATATCAGCGTGAAGTTATTAATGAACCCTTCTTTTTGCAGAAAAACAGTCTCTATCTCATCCGTTTTCATATCATAATAATAGATACCTCGTGCGGTGCTTCCATTTCCTTTTTCCCCAAGAAAATAACATCCGTTACCGTTTTTATCCAAAAATAATTCACTACTGGCCTTGATCGGCAGATGAAGTTCCTTCCTTTGTCCTGTCTTCAGATCCACTAGACTGTATCCGATGGGCATTTTGTTAATGTATTTGGCAGTTGCTATGAGAAGCAGGTTTCCTCTGGCGGATAAAGTGAGAATCTGTTCATCTTTGAGTCTGATGATTGTACGAGTTTGCTTCGTTACGGGATCAACTTCAATAATCGTATGACTCGGTGGAACCATCGGTTTTTGGGTCTGATTTGATTTTTCCATCTGCTCGTATTGTTCTTCCTCAGAGTATTGGATCGCGTAGGCTTTTTCTGTTTCTGGATCATAAGCGATGTCCCATGTGGTCGTATCTGAATCTTGCTCATTTAATATCGAGATTTTTTGTGCTGCTTTATCCAGAAACATGACTTTGACAGGGCGTTCTCCTTTTTGCACAGCAGCCATCATTAGTGTATTCTCAGTGACATCCGGGATAATTGCATTAATCGCAAATAAATTAGAGCTTAATTGCTGTGCCTGATGAGTTTCCATATCATAAGCGAATAACTGGTCCCCTTTATTTTTACCTTCGCCCGAATAATACGTAGTGTCTTCCGCCAACGAAACTACGGTCAACGGATATTGAGAGTTATATGGCAAGTCAGTCATTTTGTTGAGAGTTTTGGACTGTAGATCATAAGTATATACATTCATTTTCATTCCATCATTGGAATCCGTTCCATTGACGTATTCGGTATTAGTAATGGAAAGGTATTCGCGGGGCTGTTCAACCGGTTTTTTTATGTCGACAGAATGTTCTTTGAACTTTGTTGACTCATTACTGCATCCAGAAATTATAATGAGTAAAATAAACAAGAAGAGAAAAAAATTATTTTTGACGAATGATTCTTGCATAAATAATCACCCTTTTTAGAAATTCAGTAAGGAGGCGAAGAATTTCGCCTCCTTTATTAGTACGTTAAATTTAGAATGAGTAGAAGTATCTACCTTTAAATGAAAGAGAAGAAGACCATTTTAAATCAAATAGTTCTACACCTGTTTTCCAGATATCTAGTGTGGCATCAGGGAGTGCTCCGTTATCTCTTTTGGTGACATTAGCGAATACGTTATTATCCAAGTTTCGAGCATCCAGCACTTGTTCATATTTCGGATTGTCTATATCTCCTCTCGTTGCAGCATCGCCCTTTTTGAGAGTGTTGCTGTTTTCTCCAGTCGTATCTGTAAAATTAGTAAAACGACCTTCTCCAAGAACAGTACTTGATGTAACTGTAATTTTATTATTGTTACTACCATAAGTATAAGTACCTGCTGCTTTTCTAGTACCTCTAGGTAGCGCTTTATATGCTGCCAAAGCAAAGGTGGTTTCCTGAGGGTATATAAATTCCTTTATGTAACCTTCAGCATCGTATAAAACTCTCAATCCTGGTTGAGGAAGAGGATTTTCTATTTTGTATACAGGCAGATTTTGAGCTTCTTCTTTGATATTTTTAACAAATTCTTCTTCTGATTTTAGTTGTTCGGCATCTACATTTGAGGACTTGAATTGTGTTACTGTACTTTGATATACAGAAGGAAGTGTTACTAGTTTACCTTGGTCTATAATAATCATTTGGTTGGATTCATCATATTCTACTACTGATCCGGGATTCATTTTAGTAGGAATTGTATTTGAAGAATCTATAGAAGCTGCAAAAGATGAAACACTACCTAAAAATAAGGATGCTGTAACCAATAAAGTTGTAACTACTTTTTTCATTGTATACTTCCCTTCAAATTTTAATATATTTGAAAGCTGGCCAGCTACTCAAAACGATGTTTCACGAAAGGAATAATTCTATGTGTTAAATAATACATTTTAATTCCAATATAAGTAAATATGTATACATATTATAATTTATATATGTAAAAATTACCCCATTCCTCGATGTTTAGAATGGGGTAATTTTACATACTCGTGACTCCTGATTAAGGAGCAAACTGACTATTGAATAGACCAATCTGCAGATTCAGGCGTTACGTTGGTCACATCCCGCAGATCATGCACTTTAATGTTGCTTCCGTAAATCATCGAATCACTGCTCAGACGGAAGGAAGGGAAGTTATTTTCGGATTGCAGACGTAAACAGGGTTCAAAGTAAGTCTGTTGCTGTTTATTAATCACAAACGGAAGCGAACCCGCCTCAACAGACACGTCCTCACTGTCCCGCTCATTTAAGATCAAAAGTACCGTAATTCCGTCACAGCCGCAACCATCCGTATCATAAAATAATTTGAAAAAGCCAGGCCGGTCATCCAGTTGTTCAACCAGTCTGGCTTCTGCCTGCGGACTCACTTGAATGATCATGGCGTCGTCACGCTCCTTTGCTTCCCAATGAATTCGCTTACAATTTAATATATGGACCATAATTGCCGATTAGAAGGTAAGATCATATATAAGGAAAGGAGAGATGCAATTTGGAAATACGGCTACTGAACGATGAACTCATTGAACAATATCCATATTTGAATGTGATTCCTGGCGGTGAGGTCATTCAAGCTCAGCTTCCAATTTATCATGGTACACTAGCTGGATTGCCAGAAGGCATCGATGCACTGATTGTCACGTCAGATTTGCAGGGAATTGTACCTGTAATGGAGAAGGAGTCTGGTGCCGCATCTGACACGGAATCTGTGGATAAGCTTTTGGGTGAGATGTTGCCTGACTATATTCGCCTTTTGATGGAGGTGGAGTGGCCTGAGCTTGATCCGCAGAAGACGGGTGTGCTGTTATGTGGAGATATGTATGCCCTGCGCGGGAAAAGGGGAGCAAGCGGCAATCCGGTTCCCGTCTGGCTTGCCTTCAGGGCAGCCTTCGGCTGGGTTGCCGGTGTCCACGGCAACCACGATCTCACCGATGACGCAGACGCTCATCGGTTGCACCGCAGCGAGGGCATCCATTGCATGGATGGCCCAGCTGCGATCATTAGCGCTGGCCGCCCGCCGGGTGGCCTTGCGCCCCATGCCGCAAGGCTCGGGCAGCTGCGCATCGCGGGCCTTGGCGGCATCATCGGCAGGCCGGACAAGCCGAACCGGCTGCCGGCAGAGCCGTACCTGCAATCCGTACGCAAGCTGCTGAAGCAGCAGCCGGATTGCTTGCTTTTGCACCAAAGCCCGGGCATAGCCGAGCTTGGGCTTAGAGGGGAACCGCTCATCCGGCAGGCCTTGGAGGCCGGGCCGGAGACGCTGGTGTTCAGCGGGCACACCCATTGGGATACGCCCTTGGTTCAACTGAGCAACGGCACACAAGTGGTGAATGCCGATAGCAAGTTGTTTATTTTCACCCGCTAAGCAGCATGTGTGAATGAAATGCATTTCATTCGTGATATCTTATCTGGTATGATAAGCAGGAAAATAGAGAGAAAAGGAAGGTTCACCCCTATGACAGCGATCACCATATATGATATTGCGAAGGAAGCAAACGTATCTGTATCGACCGTCTCCCGGGTGTTGAATGATACGGCTCCTGTTCGAGCCAGCACGCGAGAGAAGATTATGTCGATTATTGAGAAACATCAGTTTCAGCCCAACGCACAGGCACGTAGCCTGATCAAGAAAGAGACGGGCACCATCGCGATCATCCTGCCAGATATCACCAACCCTTTTTTCCCTGAGGTATTCTGGGGGGCAGAGAATGAAGCGCGCGGACTCGGGTATACGTTTTTCTTGTGTAATACCGCAGGGGACTATAACCGTGAGTCGGAATATCTCTCCATTTTGCGGGAGAAACGGGTGGACGGTATTATCTTTCTCGGCGGCCGAATTAACATGCAGGTCTGTCCAGACAACATGGCACAGGAATTGATTGATATGAGCAAACGGATGCCGATTGTGCTGGTCAATGGTAACATTGCCAAAGGTGGGTTTCACCGCGTCTACACAGACGAAGGGGCCGGAGCGGCCATGGCAGCCGAACATCTGCTGGAGCTTGGACATCGGGAGATTGCTTTTGTCGGAGGATTGAAAGAGTTATCCACTACGATGGTCAAGGTTAAGGCAGTGCAGAAAAAACTGCGTGAACATGGACTTGAGATCCCGAAAGAACGCCAGTTACTAGGCAGTTTCTCCATCGACGACGGTAAAAGGGAAATGTCCAAGCTATTGAATCAGGACAATCCGCCAACAGCAGTAATTTGTGTGAATGATAACACGGCGATTGGAGCGATCAAATCAACGCTTGAGCATGGGCTGTCGATCCCGAATGACATATCGATCATCGGTTTCGATGATACACCACTTGCGAGTGCCGTGATCCCTGAGCTGACGACAATATCCCAGAATACGTATCAACTTGGCAAACAGGCTGTGGATGTATTGCATGAGCTGATTAACCAAGGCAAACCGAAGAAACAGAACGTATTGGAACCGAAGCTGATTATCCGCCAGAGTACAGGACCTGTTGCCCGGTAAGGGGCCTGTATTTCAAAAAAAGAAAGCGTTGACATTTCCTTGAAGCGTGAAATATAATGAGGGCGTCAATGAGACCCTTTTCATCATGTGGAATGGGTTTTAGTTTTGATTTCAATGAAACCGATTTCATGAAATGGGTTTCAAAAAGTAAACAGAATAAAATATTCAAACTAACAACATCAGCTTAGAATATCAATTGGATCATGGAGGAAGGAAACTACGATGGCGGATCATGAGCAGCGCTTCAGAGGCAGACGAGGTTTGATACTTGCAGGCACAGCCTTGCTGGCCTTGGTGGCCGCAGGAGGAATGGTTGTCAATCATTATATGAATAAATCACCTGAGACACTTGTTTTTCAGGGAGATCCGGTACATCTCAAGCTGGAACAGTCGTACAATCATTTTGAAGGCTGGGGTACCTCGCTGGCTTGGTGGGCGAATGATCTTGGCGGTTGGAAGGATCAGAGCAAGGTTGATGAGGTTATGGATTTGATATTTGACCCGGCCAAAGGTTTAGGGCTTAACATCGTTCGTTACAATATTGGGGGCGAAGAAAATCCCGAGATGAAGGAGCTTCGTCCCGGTGGTGACGTTCCAGGTTTTCAGCCTGAGCCGGGCAAGTGGGACTGGGAAGCGGATGCGGGTCAGCGTTCCGTGCTGCAGGGTGCGATCAAACGCGGGGTCAACATCACCGAGGCATTTTCCAACTCCCCTCCGTACTGGATGACGATTAGCGGCTCGGTCACTGGAGCTGAGGATGGCGGCAACAATCTGCGTGAGGATCAGTATGATGCGTTTGCCGACTATTTGACCGAAGTGGTGAAGCATTACCGTGATACGTGGGGCATTACATTTCGTACCCTTGATCCGCTGAATGAACCTTCTGCGAATTGGTGGAAAAAGGGGAATCAGCAGGAGGGAAGTCATTTTAGCACGGAGAAACAAGCCGAGATTATTAAGAAAACAGCGGCTTCCCTCCAAAGCAAAGGGCTGGATGGAACGGTAATCAGCGCCGCAGATGATAACAGCATAGATGAGACCGTATTTAATTTCAGCCTGTATGACCAGGATACGATTGATGCGGTGAAGCAGATGAATACCCACTCGTATAACGGTAGCAAAATGGAAGAACTGCGTGTTATGGCTGATAAACTCGGCAAAAAACTGTGGATGTCTGAATACGGAACGGGTGGCAGTGAGCCGCACAACCATGAGGATATGACTTCGGTACAGGAGTTAGCAGACCGGATTATGTTTGATCTGAAAATCATGCAGCCATCCGCCTGGGTATACTGGCAGGCCGTTGAGGATGAAGGAGCGAATAACAACTGGGGCTTCATCCATGCGAATTTTAACGGGGATGAACAATACGGGATGACCAAGCAATATTACGGTATGGCTCAGTTTACCACATTCATTCGTCCTGGCGCGGTTATTATTCCGACAGATAAAGGCAGAACACTTGCTGCTTATGATGCCAAGGCACAGAGACTTGTGCTGGTGATTCGCAATGAGTTGTCTGCGGAAAATAAAGCGTTTGACCTGACCGGCTGGGAATATGCAAAAACAACTTCTGCCCAGGTGTACCAGACATCACCGGATCGCAATATGGAGAAGCTGGAGGATATCCCGGTATACGCCAATGGCATTGAAGTGCCTACCGCAGATAACTCTGTCACAACTGTAGTGCTGGAAGGTGTCATGCCATCAGTAGAGTAATAGCGCGCAATAAAAGCGATCTGTAAGTTATTCTGGCATCGGAGTGGTCCGTGTAAATTCGTAGTTCACTTGAGATCGTTCTTTATCTATAAAAAGAGAAGGAGGGGATTACGTTGACAGAACAAACGTCCCTAATGTTTCAGGAACAAGAGAATAAAAATCTCAGTAGCAAAAATGAGTTACATTCTGAGCTGACATATGATGCACGCAGCTTTTATCTGAACGGTGAACGTATCTTTTTGAATAGTGCGACCATTCATTATTTCCGCATGCCAAAAGAGGAGTGGCGTGATGTCTTAATGAAGGCCAAGCTGGCAGGCATGAACTGCATCGATACTTATTTTGCATGGAACGTACACGAACCGGAGGAAGGACAGTGGTCCTTCGAAGGAGATAACGACTGCGGCGCATTTCTTGATCTGTGTGCAGAGCTGGGCATGTGGGTGATTGCACGACCAGGACCGTTTATTTGCGCGGAGTGGGATTTCGGCGGGTTTCCGTACTGGCTAGGAACAAAAGACGGCGTGAAATTTCGTGAAAATAATGAAACGTACCTTCATTATGTACATCTGTACTTCGACCAGCTCATCCCGATAATCCGCAAGCGTCAGTTGTCTGCTGGAGGCACGGTGATCCTCGTACAGGTCGAAAATGAGTACGGGTATCTGATGGATGACGAAACAGCAAGCGCACATATGACCAGGCTGAGGGACGGTATACTGGAACGAGGAATAGACGTCCCGCTTATTACTTGTGTTGGCGGAGCAGAAGGCACGATTGAGGGAGCGAACTTCTGGTCTGGCGCTGATGGACATTATGTCAACCTGCGGACGAAACAGCCGGATACACCGAAGATCGTTACTGAGTTTTGGACCGGCTGGTTTGAGAATTGGGGAGGGCCTTCGGCAATCCAGAAGACCGCTTCCCTGCTGGACAGAAGAATCATGGAAATCCTGCGAGCCGGGTATACCGGAATCAGTTATTACATGTTCTATGGGGGGACTAATTTCGGCGGATATGGTGGGAGAACGCTGGGTGACAGCGATATTTTCATGATCACATCGTATGATTACGATGCGCCGCTGAGTGAATATGGACGCGTGACGCCGAAATACGCGGTAACGAAAAACCTGTCTTATTTCGTGCGTGCATTCGGATCCCTGCTGATGGAATCCGAAGAAATTGTGGCTGAACAGATTCAGGTTCGGCATCCGGGCGGTATTTCCGTGCGCGGAAGACAGGCAAATCAGGAGAAAATCTGGTTTGTAGAAAGTCATAAGGATGAACGTGAGACGGTGAACATTACGCTTGAGGCAGGCCGTACGTTGCCGATATCGATTCATCCGGGACAGATTGTTCCATTGCTGGATCGTGTGCAAATTGCTGATCAGGTGTACCTGACCGCAGGTACGATGATTACCGGTAATGAAATGGTCAATGGAGAACTGACCTTGTTCATCACAGCTGACAGAGGACAACGCTCGGTAATTGAACTGGAACTGGGATCGAAACAGGCATCGGACGCTGGGGATTTGATTCTGAAGGACAGTACGGTGCAAATTCTGGTTGAACAGGATGCGAAGAGAAATGCATATCGTTTTGACCTGTTTCACTTTCAGGAGCCGGGAATAATGCGTGTGGAAGCCAATGGAATTGCTATTCGTTTCATTATTCTGGATCGTGACACGATGAATCGCACATGGCGAGTGGAATCGACCAATCATGAAAGCTTGCGTTATGCCATCGGTTTTGACGATGTGGATCTCATGGCGTCCGGGCAAGTGAAGGGAATGATCTCTGATCCGGAGCGTACAGTGCTGTTGCTAGGTGATTGGCAAAATGGCGAACAGACATGGACTGGACGTGAGTTTTTTACTCAAGAAGTGAACGCACAGCCCGAATCGTCATCTATTGCAGTTAATGATCAGCGTACTTGGGAGAGTCTTGCTGCGCCGATGGCGCCAGTGCTGTCCAGATCTCCCGAGTTCTCTCGTATCACATTAGCAGCGAAGCAACGTTCTTCGAGCGGGCAGCCTATGGGTTTTTCCGAGTATGGTCAGGATTTTGGTTATCTGTTGTATGAATGTCACTTTGATAGTACGGTGCAGGGAACAATAAATCTCATTCTGCCGGATATTCAGGACACAGCGAGAATTATCGTGAACGGTGCCGAGCAAGCGCTTGTGCGTAAGGTTGGAGCGGCGGCTGTTCCGGTTCAGGTGATTCTTGGGCAAAATACATTACAGGTGCTGGTGCAGCACATGGGCAGACTGAACTTTTCTCCGTATCTGGGGGAATGTAAAGGCGTAGCCGGAGCGGTGTACCTTGGTGGTCAAGTACAGGATATTCGCCGCGATTGGCAGATGGAGTCAGAGAAAGAAACAGAAACAGGAACTATTCATCTGGATGAAGTGAACTCCATTCAGGGAGGCACGGTACTCCGTCGGAACTTTACACTGGATGGTATGGATCGAGCGGTACTTGTCGGTGCCTTGAGCAAAGGCTTGCGTATTAACGGCATCGAAATTCCGATGGCTGCTTATCAAGACTGGTTTGCGTTCAAGACGGTGGATCTGTCCAGCTATGTGAAGCCATGGGTTGTAAATACACTGGAGATGCCATATAGCCGTTCATCTCTCAGTCGACTTGAGCTGATCACTTACCTTCATGAGCGTGAGCTTCAGGATTGGCGAATGGCAGGTACAGATGCGCTGCTTCCTACGTCATGGGAATCCTTTGTTACGACCGATCGTTCTAGCTTGGGTGCAACACAATTGGAAGAATTACATGTTGGCAAAATGCCAGCTGCATCAAGTCCGATCACGGTTGATCGTACCAATCGCACACGGGGATTGATTTCACCGGGAACTTCTTACGGCCAGCCGATATGGTATCGTTGGCGTTTTGCCAAGCCCGTCACAGGCGCACACCACAAAGTAAATCTGATGCTTCGCTTAACTGGCATGAGCAAGGGGACGATCCATGTGAACGGTCATCATCTGGGCCGATACTGGCAGATTGGGCCGCAGGAGGACTACAAAATTCCGGTTGCATGGTTGAAGGAAGAGAATGAACTACTCCTTTTTGATGAAGAAGGCAGAACACCCGAACGGGTACGATTACTACTGGATGAGATGTCACGATATCCGTGGGTTACGGTGGGTCAGCAGTAGCTATACGTCACCGTAAATTCCCTCATTCTTATATATACCTGAATCATAGGAGAGCTTGGTACAGATAGCGAATCTTGTATGAACTGGTTTTAGGTTTTTATATGAGAATGAGGGCATTTATGCTTATTGTGAAAGAAAAAAAGAAAGTGAAAAAGTAGTTATGCCTGATCGCGGTGATCATGAAGAGCAGATGTGAAATTTATTTTTGTAAGCGCATACACGATAAACGTATTTTTGGCGAAGGGGGTGATGTTTCATGTAAATGGGACGGGAGCAGATACCGTAAGGTGCTGCTTGGCTAATGGAAGTATGTTTAAGCACAGACACGCTTCGTTCAGTCAGAAGGCAGTCCAATATGATTTTATGCAGGATAAGGAGTTGGATTCATGTTAATGAAAGGGAAAGGCACACCGAAGAAATGGAGCAGACATAAGACTGCACTTATACTCACACTAGGATTGTTGATGATATTCACTGTCGCATTCCCGAATACAGTCAAAGCAACAACCAGTGTCTATACGATGACGGCCTTTACTAACACGAGCGAGTCCAACATGTATATCTATGAGTCATATAACGCGACACACTACGGTCTGATGAAAGGTCCGGCGTATACACCACCTGCGGCCGATTTGATTCGCGATCCCAGCATCATGAAACACACCGATGGCTTGTATTATGTGGTGTACACCACGAACTGGTCAGGCAATACAATTGGCATCGCGTCCAGCCCGGACAAGATGAACTGGACGTTTGTCCGCAATATCACGCTGACTACTACAGCCCCGGTCGCCCATACCTGGGCACCGGAATGGTTCAAAGACACGAACGGCAGTGTGAACATCATCGTTTCGCTCTCTCCTGGCAATTACGAGAACTTTAAGCCACATGTCATTACCGCATCGGGCAGTAATCTGGCATCCACATCCTGGTCTGCACCTGCGGTGCTTACAGGCCTTGCTCCCAACTATATTGATACCTTTGTTGTGAAGACAGGTTCAACCTATCACGCGTTTACGAAGAACGAAACGACCAAATACATTGAATATGCCACCTCCAACTCCTTGAAAGGACCATATACCTTTAAAGGCTCAGGGAATTGGGCCGGCTGGGGTTCATGGGTAGAAGGACCGGCACTGATCCAACTGGATAACGGTTCCTGGCGCATTTATTTTGACGGGTATGCAGATCACAAATATTATTACAGCGACTCGGCGGACAACTTTCAGAGTTGGGGTGCCAAGCAGGAGATTACGGGGTTGTCCGGTATGGTTCGCCATATGACAGTACTGAAGGAATCCGGTCAGCCTGGTGATATCCGCAAGCTCGAATCGTTTAACGTACCGGGCAGTTTCATTCGTCACTATAACTATCAAGCTCGTATTGATGCAAGTGTGATTCCGGCAGAGGATGCTCAGTTTCGTATCGTTCCTGGTCTGGCAAATGCGATGGGCATCTCGTTTGAAGCGATGAATTATCCTGGTTATTTCCTGCGCAATAATAATGGCAATATCGTGCTGGTGAAAAATGACGGCAGTGCTGCATTCCGAAATGATACAACGTTTAAACGCGTAAACGGGCTGGCGAATGCAAGCTGGACTTCGTACACCTTATTTAACAATCCAAGTCTTTATCTAAGGCATTACGACCAAGTGTTGCGGCTGTCCCCCGTCGTTACGGCTCTCGATAAATCGGATGCCACTTTCAGGGAGGCCACTCCATAGCTCCATGACAAGTATCAGGACTGAGCAGACGATTTCAATTTAATTGTATTTGATTGTACCAGTACATTTTCATCAAATGGATTGATCTAAAATGTCTAAGGAGTGAAGAATATGAAGTGGTTGAAGCGAATGAGTGCATTGTTATTGAGTGGAACGTTACTGGCTGGCAGCTTGGGTTCAGGGGCAGAAGTATCGGCTGCGGGAGCTTACACGGCTGTGGCTGATCCGTCGAAACAGTATCAGACCATTGAAGGTTGGGGAACATCGCTGGCCTGGTGGGGAAAGGTGGTTGGTGAATATTCGAATCGCGATGAGTATGTAGAGAAAATGTTTAACCCGGCGACAGGAATTGGCATGAACATTCTGAGATATAACATTGGAGGCGGAGATGATCCATCGTCCAACGTTCTTGAATACCGCAAAGCCGTTCCTGGTTTTCAACCTTCTCCCGGTGTGTACGACTGGACTGCCGACGCGAATCAGCGTTATATGCTGCAAGCTGCCAAGGCACAAGGGGTCAACATTATCGAAGCTTTTGCTAACTCCGCACCTTACTGGATGACAATCAGTGGCAGTGTTTCGGGTGCAGCGAATGGCGGGAATAATCTCAAGCTGGATTACTATGATGATTTTGCCGATTATTTGACGGAGGTTGTGAAGCATTTCCGGGATCATTGGGGCATTACATTTGATACGGTGACCCCACTGAATGAACCGATCTCGAACTGGTGGAAGCTCGGCAATGATCAGGAGGGCATGCACTTCGGCCGGGCAGAGCAGAACACGATTCTAAGTCAGGTCCAGGCATCTCTGAATGCCAAAGGGCTGACCACCAAGCTAAGTGCGCCGGAAGAAAATAATCTGGATGATAACAACATCTCTTTTAAAAGTTACAGCAATGCCGTTCAATCAGCGATCAGCCAGATTAACACACATACGTATAATGGCAGCAACCGGGCAGCTATGCGTAATACCGCGGCGTCAGCAGGCAAACATTTATGGACATCCGAATACGGAGATGGGGATGCGAGTGGGCTTACGATGTCACGTATCATCTTAAAGGATATGCGCAACATGGGGGCTACGGCTTGGGTGTACTGGCAGGCTGTAGATAGTGCGGAAGGCTGGGGATTTTTCAAAAATGTGCTCGACAATACGAAAACGACCAGTTATACGGTTAATCAGAAATATTATGTAATGGGGAATTACAGTAAATTTATCCGCCCGGGCTATAAAATCATTGGCATGAGTGATGCGAATACTCTTGCGGCCTATGATGCCACATCTGGTAAAGTTGTACTGGTTACGACAAACTCGGAATCTACGGATACATCGGTGACCTATGATTTGAGCCGTTTCTCAAGTATAGGCTCGTCCGTGCAGGTGTATCGCACTTCGGCAACGGAGAAATTACAACAACTCACCAACATACCGGTTCAGAACAAAAAGTTCACAACGACGGCTAAAGCGAATTCGGTAACCACTTATGTGATCTCTGGCGCAGCCTACAGTGGCAGCACAGGGTATGAAGCAGGGGCAATCTACAAGCTTGTTAACCGGAACAGTGGTCTTGTACTGGATGTGAATGGTGCTTCGTCAGCCGGAGGAGCGACCATCATTCAGTGGAGTGATAACGGAGCAGCCAATCAGCAATGGAAGCTGGAGCCTGCAAGCAACGGATATTACAACATTCGTAACCTGGGCAGCGGGCTGATGCTCGATGTAAACTCAGGCTCCACACAGGGCGGTGCAGCACTGATTCAGTGGCAGGCCAACGGAGGGTATAACCAGCAGTGGCTGCCGATTGATGTAGGTGGATATGTTGTACTGGCGAATCGTAACAGCGGCCTTACCGTTGATATTAATCAAGGATCGATGACTGCAGGAGCTTCTACGATTCAATGGGAGGATAACGGCGGAGCGAATCAGCAGTGGAGATTAGTTAAGGTGAACTAGAATGTAATCTTCTTGTAGCAGCAGGAAGAACGAAGAACAGCTTGCTTATAGCAGGCTGTTTTTCATTTTAGAGGATATACTGGATTAGCGATTTCGGGATTGAAACAAAAGGAATCTTCCTTACTTTCCCGTCAAGGAGAACGAAGGCAAGCTCTTGCATTGCTGTATGCATTAAGGGCTTGTTTTCCATGGAATACTTGGTAATGCAGTAATGACGTAGTAAAATAACATAGGGTAGCGTAACGTCTATTTTTACTTCATAGATTACTTAAGATAAGGAGAGTACTACATGAGCGAACTATTCCTGTTTGACACATTTCCAATACTACATACCGAACGTTTCATTCTCCGTGCAGCAACAGACAGTGACAGCCGGGATTTACTGGCGCTATACTCGGATGCAACGGTTGTCGAATATATGCCCCTCGATCCCTTCGAATCCGAACAGGATGCCCTTGACGAGATGAGCTGGTATAGGAAGATTTTCAAGGAGCATACCGGTCTGCGCTGGATGATTGAAGATAAGCAATCTCATCAAGTGATTGGAACATGTGGATATCTGGGTTACGAAGAGCAACATCACCGGGCAGAGATTGGATATGACCTGCTTTCATCGTGTTGGGGCAAGGGCGTTATGACAGAAGTTGCCCGGGCTGTGCTGGATTTTGGATTCAACTCGATGCAATTGAACAAAGTCGAAGCGAAGGTAGACCCGGGGAATGAGGCGTCCATTCGTTTACTGCATAAGCTGGGTTTCCAGCAGGAAGGTCTGCTGCGGCAGCATGAGTTAGAGAAAGGAAGATACGTGGATCTCGCCGTCTTCTCGAAGCTGCAAAGCGACAACTAACAGATTTCTTCCATTTCCATGTTTACCCCCTTCTCAATTGCACTTCTCCAGCCCTAATCATGATGTCTTGTCCAGTTAATTAGGCTCATGTTATATTGGAGAGATGTGAGGAGATGAGAATATGAAGCTGGTGTCCTGGAATGTGAATGGACTTCGAGCGTGTGTGAATAAAGGATTTATGGATTATTATCATCAAAGTGAGGCCGATATTTTCTGTCTTCAGGAGACCAAACTGCAGGCTGGACAGATCGAGATGGATCTGGGAGAAGACGTCTATCAGTACTGGAATTACGCGATCAAAAAAGGATACTCCGGCACGGCGGTATTCAGCCGCATCAAGCCATTGTCTGTTTATTATGGTATGGAAGAGGATAGCGAGCCGGAAGGCCGAATGATTACGCTGGAGTATGATTCCTTTTATCTGATTAATGTATATACACCCAATGCCAAACGTGATCTGACCCGTCTGCCTTACCGTCTGGAGTGGGAAGACCGCTTCCGGTCATATGTCCTGCAGTTAGAGCAGACGAAACCCGTGATCATCTGTGGAGACTTGAATGTGGCTCATCAGGAGATCGACTTGAAGAATCCGAAGCCAAACATGGGCAATTCCGGATTTACGGATGAAGAGCGCGGCAAGATGACCAACCTGCTTGGTTCAGGATATGTGGATAGCTTCCGTCACCTGCATCCGGATCAATCTGATGTGTACAGCTGGTGGTCGTACATGCCTAAGGTCAGAGAGCGGAACGTGGGCTGGCGTATTGATTATTTTCTCGTGTCCAATCAGCTGGCTCCAAGTGTGGTCGACGCTTATATCGACTGTCATGTGATGGGGAGTGATCATTGCCCTGTAGGGGTCAAGCTGGAACTGTGAGTATAGCAAACATAAATGAATAACCGTCTGTTTCCTAATGGGGATGCAGGCGGTTTTTACGTCAAAGGGCATGACAGAGGTAGGGGGAGAGTACTGGACTTTAGTTGGGGAAACGACTAGACTCTGGATTGTTTCACACGGGGCATTTCTTGGGTACGATTGAAACATACATAGATTATAAGTTGAATGGTTCATGGATACAGAGCGGAGAAAAAGCATGGGATTGTCCCATGTGAAAAATATGATGTTCAAGCGTAAGCAACCTGCATACAGAAGGAGGAGGGTTGTATGAAAAGGTTCAAAGTCATCACCCGATTCCTATCCATACTTGCGGTAAGTTGCCTGTTATCCTTGACAGTGTTATCGTTATCGGTTCTCTGGATTGACATACCGTAGAAGCGGCATCCGTTATTGAGCAGACACTGGAATTCGACTAAATGAAGGAGGGATGTACAACCTGCATACAGAAGCAGCATTCGGATGTAAGCGTGTGATCTGGAGAATGACAACATAAAACAACGAGAAGGAGTGATTTTTAATGGCAAAAAAGAAGAATTATCTACTGGCCTGCGCTGCGCTGGCTATGGTGGTTGCATTAAGTGCGTGCAGCAGTGCTGCCGATCAACCGAAAGGCGAGTCTGAAAAGGTGAATAGTGAAGCGACATCCGGAACCGCTGATCCGGCTGTCTCAGAAAATACAAGCGAAACGGCAACAGGTACAGACACGGAAACGACTTCTACGCCGGAAACTTCTGAATCTTCCGCAAATAAAGGTGACATCAGCGCAGTGGAAGGAATGCCGGAATACTTGCCTAAAGATTTCCCATTACCGGACGATGCCAAAATTACTACAGCGAATTCCGGAGAGAATGATGGGAAAAAGTCGGCAATGATGGTCTTCACCACCGAACAGGACATGAAGACCGTATCGAAGCTGTATAAGGATTATTTTGAAGCCAAAAAACTGACAGATTCAGGACAGATCATTGACGCGAAAAATATCGTTATTCAGGGGACTGAACCGGACACAAAACAGAGCTGGTCCCTAATTGGCGGGGCACTGGCAAGTCAGGAAGGTGTCGTTGAATTGACGATAACCTGGTCAGAGTCTTAACAAGCTGCATCAGTGATGCAAGAAAATTATCTTTGGACGCTCGAAACTTGACCGAAACAACATTTTTATACAAGCTATTGTTTATTTATCCATGCCTTGCAGGGTGCGGCTTTAACGCTGTACCGTTGCAAGGTATTTTTGATTTACATCTGGAAACCTGACAAGTTACATGGTATGTTATATCCTTAGATAGACTTATAGACAAAAGATTCAGACAGGGAGAGGATTAAACATGATTAAAGTTGGAATCGTAGGTTACGGTAACTTGGGCAAAGGTGTGGAAAAAGCAATTACCCAGAACGATGATCTGGAGCTGGTTGCTGTATTTACACGTCGTGATCCGGAACAGATGGTAGCGGAAGGTACAGAAGTTCGCTTTGAGCATATTTCTGCGGCTGAGCAGTATATAGGCAAAATCGATGTCATGATTTTGTGTGGGGGCTCTGCAACCGATTTGCCGGAACAGACACCTGTGATCGCCAAGCTGTTTAATACCGTAGATAGCTTTGATACCCATGCCAAAATTCCTGAGTTCTTCGAAACGGTGAACGCGGCAGCTGAGCAAGGTGGACATGTAAGCGTGATCTCGACAGGCTGGGACCCAGGTTTGTTCTCCATGAATCGTTTGCTTGCACAATCTATTCTACCGGAAGGAAAAGAGTACACGTTCTGGGGCAAAGGTGTTAGTCAGGGCCACTCGGATGCGATTCGACGTGTATCAGGCGTTAAAGCCGGTGTGCAGTATACAGTACCTGTAGAAGAGGTCATTAATAGCATTCGTTCAGGCGAGACCCCGGAATTGACCACACGCGAGAAACATCTTCGTCAATGTTATGTTGTGGCAGAAGAAGGTGCGAACCAGGATGAGATTCGTGAAACGATTGTGAATATGCCGAACTATTTCTCGGACTACGATACGACAGTTACCTTCATCAGTGAAGAAGAACTGAAATCCGAGCATGCAGGCATGCCGCATGGAGGTTTTGTCATTCGCAGCGGAGTTACAGGTAACGGGCAAAAACAAATTATTGAATTCGGTTTGAAGCTCGACAGCAATCCGGAATTCACCGCGAGTGTACTTGTGGCGTATGCCCGTGCAGCACAGCGTTTGAGCAAGGAAGGACATAAAGGGGCGAAGACGGTATTTGATATCCCGCTGGGCCACCTGTCGCCCAAATCGGCTGCGGATCTTCGTCGTGACTTGCTGTAATCTGAGTCTGTACTATACTTTGAAAAACTTTGAAAAAAATAGCTCGTCCTTCGGTGGAAGGACGAGCTATTTGCATTGTGCGCCTTTAACGCCAATGAGAAGGTTTGCTCAAATGGTCAGGCAGCAAGGTATCCGAGTTTCCCATAGCAGCGTTCAGCTGGGATTGTGTCAGAAAAATCCCGCCCCGCAGGTCGGCTCCGCCAAGCTCCGTATCCCGCAAGTCCGCTCCAATCCAATCGGCGTTTCGTACATCGGCATTACGCAGATTCGCTGCAATCATGAGCGCACCCCGGAAACTTGCGCCTCTCAGATCTGCTCCTTGCAGATTAGCCCCCAGAAAATCCATGCCGCTGCGTTTCTTCCCTTTGGCCTTACCTTGAACCTGTGTTTTCGCCGGAGCGCTGCTGCGTACAATCTCACTAGCCTGGATTAGCAGGGTGTTCACGTTTGCACGATGGCTTGTGATGTCCAGTTGCAGCAGAGCTGCTGGCTCCAGATCACTCAGGCGCGCCACATCGGGATAAGTTTTTTCAATTGAGGCATGGAGCGAAGCAGTATCTGGCCGCATTATAACCTCTCTCATATAACTGATCAGTTCATGAATCTGACGCAGTACAGGTAGACAGTCATACATTTCACGGGCCGTTTCGGGGTGCGTACGCCAGCTTCTGTCCGCATACGTCACCTGTGACAGCTTCTGACCTGCACCAAAGCAGTCATAGACGGTGCAACCTTTGAAGCCTTGTTCCCGAAGCTGGGTGTGGATACCACATCGGTAATCCTCCCGCAGATTGGGGCAGGGGGTGCCGCTGGACTTGTCAAAAGCAAAATCCGAGGATTTGCCATAAGGCAAGGCCACACAGCATAACCCGTAACACTGCTCACAGTCTGCTTGAAGATGGGGATTCCCAGTGTAGTTTAATGATTGGTTAGACAAAATACACACTTCCTTATCATGGTAAGAACAATTCCATTTTAAAATGTACGGATCACATCATGTCAATATCACTTTACCATTGGATGGAATTCACTTCAATCACATTGAATGGATGGCATCTATACCTTTGTGAGACCAATGACAATGAAAAGAACCATATGTTAAAATGTGAATTGAATTATAAACAAGCAGCAGTACTGGCGGATAGTGGATGGAGGTAGCAGAAAGTGGATGAGTTAAAGATGCGTCAGGCTACTCTGGAAGATCGGGAGCAGCTTGCGGATTTACGGGCCGAGGTGTTATATGATGATTTGACACGTTTGGGTCGATACGACGAGATTCGGGTGAGGGAGCGTTTCCGAAATACGTTCCAGCCGGAACATACACAAATTTTGGAACTGGAAGATGTTTTCATTGGATGTGTGTCGTTAAAACCGGGTGACGGGGAGTTTCTACTGGAGCACTTCTACATTGATCCGGACCACCAAGGCAGGAAACTAGGCACAAAGGTGCTAAGCATATTGTTTGAACAGGAAGCAGTCAAGGGTAGACGTGTGACCTTAAACGTGTTGCAAGGAAGTCCGGCAAAGCGTTTATATGAACGTTTCGGATTTAATATAGATCATGAAGATGAAGTGGACGTGTTCATGTCCAGAAACCCTCATGGGGTTGGAAACCTCTCGCATAGTTAAGGGTACAGCATAATACAAAGAAGCCTCTCCTTGGCATGGTAGCTTGTAATGACCATTGCACGAAGGAAAGGTTTCTTTTGTATGAACTATTTTAAGAATGCGGTAAAAGAGGAATTACACGACGCCTTGAGCAATCATGGAATCGGCTACTTTGAGGAAACCGGCAATGTTCGCTCCAGCAAGCAAGTTGCCTTCACAGCCGTATTCTTCGGCAGCTTCTACACAGCTTTTATAAATGTTTTTCATAATGTCATGCAATTTGGCATCCACTTCTTCAAATGTCCAGGACAACCGCATGCTGTTCTGTGACATTTCAAGAGCGGACACGGCTACACCGCCAGCGTTTGCAGCTTTCGCAGGGCCAAACAGCACGTTAGCACCTAGGAACACATCAATGGCAGCCAGCGTGGAAGGCATGTTTGCACCTTCACCAATCGCCTTAACGCCACCTTGAACCAACAGGGTCGCAGCTTGCTCGTCGATTTCGTTCTGCGTTGCACATGGCAGAGCGATATCACAAGGGATAGACCAGATCCCCTCAAAACCCTCGGTATACGTCGCATGCGGGTGTTCTTTGACGTATTCGCTGATCCGCAGACGCTCAACCTCTTTCAGACGTTTGACCGTATCGAGATTAATGCCTTGCGGATCATGTATGTAACCACCAGAGTCGCTGCATGCTACCACGCGGGCACCAA
This sequence comes from Paenibacillus sp. TSA_86.1, assembly GCF_052691815.1. Classification (NCBI taxonomy): domain Bacteria; kingdom Bacillati; phylum Bacillota; class Bacilli; order Caryophanales; family Paenibacillaceae; genus Paenibacillus; species Paenibacillus sp. TSA_86.1. The sequence goes on from NZ_JBQZGE010000003.1 coordinate 254,853, forward strand.
GCTCCTGTGCCTTCTCAATGGCATAGATGGATACATTGCCGGAACCGGAGACAACAACGGTGCTGTCCTTGAAGCTGAGGCCTTTGGACGCAAGCATTTCGTTAACGAAGTATACACAGCCATAACCGGTTGCTTCCTTGCGTGCGAGACTTCCGCCGTATAGCAGACCTTTGCCTGTTAATACGCCTGCTTCATGCCCGCCGCGAATACGTTTGTATTGTCCGAACATGTAACCGATTTCCCGCGCACCTACACCAATATCACCCGCAGGGACGTCTGCATCTGGACCGATGTATTTGTACAGCTCCGTCATGAAACTTTGCGTGAAACGCATGATTTCCTGATCCGATTTTCCTTTGGGATCAAAGTCAGAACCGCCTTTACCGCCGCCGATTGGCAGGCCAGTCAGTGCATTTTTGAAAATTTGCTCAAAGCCTAAAAACTTGATAATACCCGAGTACACCGATGGGTGGAAACGAAGTCCGCCTTTGTAGGGACCAATAGCACTGTTGAATTGTACCCGGAATCCGCGATTCACCTGCACTTTACCTTGATCATTCACCCATGGAACACGGAAAGTGATGACCCGTTCCGGCTCAACAAGCTGCTCTAACAGACTGTGGTTTCTGTATTTGGGATGTGCTTCGATGACGGGGATCAGTGAATCCAGGATTTCCTTGACAGCCTGATGAAATTCACTCTCGTTCGGGTTTCTCGCGATAACCGACTCATAGACGGAATGAACATATGCTGCGGCAGTAGTAGCTTGAGATGACGTTGAACTATCTTTTGTAATCGTGGACACTTTTTCAATGCACTCCTTTATCGTGTTAAAGTCTGTGGATACCTATTTGTATAAATTGCATAAAAGTTTGTAGTTAAATATACATGAAAGAAAATAAAAATACGAGATGGAAATCCATAAAATGTTTTTTATGTGGTAATTAAAATGTTCTATAGATCTATCATTATATGTAAAGAATATCGTGAAACTCTGGATAATATAACCAAAGTATAGAATTAAACTCCAAGTTAGCAGAATTGATTGGATTAATAATTTCATTTTGGTAAGATGGTAAGAAGGGCTCGTAATTCGGGCCCTTTTATTATAAGAAGGAGGACAACAGGATGATGATGGGTAACAACAAGCGAATCAACGTGGAGAACAAGGCGTGTATAGGAGGTGAGATCTACTATGAACCGTAGAACTCCACTTGACAACTGCAGAGAAATGCTGGTGAGTCAGCTGTTGATCCTGGGCGAAGAGAAAAGGACTTTTCTTGACGCTTATTTTGACGTGCGCAGTCCTGAGCGTGTGCAGCTGGATAAGCAGTTGATGGCTTATACAGAGCGAGTCGAGCAATTGCTTGCTGGACCGGATGAGCTTCTGAGTTCCGTTGTGCTGATCGGCAGTCAGATTGAACTGGAATATGTTGATTTTCATACATTGGATAGGTTAACGATTGTTATGCCAGAAGAAGCAGATCCAGACGAGGGACAGATTTCATTCCTTTCTCCTGTGGGACGTCAATTGCTTCTGGGTAACAAAGGTGAAATACGAGCGATATCAACTCCTTCGGGTTCCATGAAAATTCGTATAGCGAGCATCGGATGGGCTTCGGAACTGAACGTAGAGCAGGTGCAAGAACCTGATCGGTTGGATGAGACGAATGCCAATACCTTGCAAGATTTGTCTCGGGGAGGTGCGGATCATGCACTTTAAAGAAACAGATCTGCCAGGCATTGGTCGTAAATACTGGCTGCATACCCGCAGCGGGGAGCATCTTGTCATCGTGGTTCATAATGATGAACGACGTGATTTGTTCCATATGGAATCTGGGGATCAAGCGGAAGATCTCGGAGATATGGTCTCTCTGGTGACCCTTGACGATGATGAGGCAAGAGCCGTAGCTGCTATAGTCGGTGGCATGACGTATAAACCCCAGTTCCAGAACGAACGGGAAGTTATGCTGGAAGGGCTGCTGATTGAGTGGCTTCGCATCGAACCCCATGCGGCTTGCATCGGGAAGACGATTGGAGAGATGAACATCCGTCAGGTTACCGGTGTGGCGATCCTGGCGGCGGTGGACAAAGAGAAACAGAAACAATTCAACCCCGGGCCAGAGTATGTGTTCACCAGTGGGGCAACAATTGTTGTTGCCGGTGAACGTGACCAACTCAAGCAGCTCAAACACTGGTTGACCGATGGGCGGATGTAGCGTATGGATATGCTCATATTTGAAGTGGGGGTTGCCATTGCGCTGATTACACTTACGGGATTGATATCTGCACGACTACGATTTTCGGTTATTCCATTTTACATTCTGATTGGTATGGCCGTTGGACCACATGCACCACAGTTTGGTATTGTGGATTTACGATTTATCGAAAGCTCGTCTTTTATTGAATTTATGGGCAGGCTGGGTATTTTATTTTTATTGTTTTATCTGGGATTGGAATTTTCGGTCTCACGGTTATTAAAATCGGGGAAAGCCATCCTAACCGGTGGCATATTCTATGTGGCTCTCAATTTTGTCTCAGGCTTGTTGCTTGGCTGGTTCATGAATCTGCCGCTTCAGGAAACGATGGTCGTATGCGGGATCATGACCAGTTCATCTACGGCTATCGTAGCCAAAGTGCTTGTGGATTTAAAACGTACCGCGAATCCCGAGACGGAAATTATTATGGGCATGATTATGTTTGATGACTTATTCATTGCCATTCATATTTCCATTCTGACTGGACTTGTGCTCAGCGGGGCAACTTCATTCGGAAGTGTGCTGCTGGTGTCTCTCTCTGCTTTGCTGTTTATTGTACTGTTCCTGATTATCGGCAGGAAGAGTATTAAATATATCGATAAAGCATTGAACATCAAGTCCTCGGAGTTATTTTTGCTTACGATCATGACATTGCTTTTCCTCGTGGCCGGATTCTCGGAAACCTTACATGTAGCTGAGGCCATTGGCGCGTTAATGATTGGACTAGTGCTTGGTGAATCCAGGCATGTCAGCCGAATTGAGCAGCAGATTATGCCGTTCAAAGATTTTTTTGGTGCCCTGTTTTTCTTCAGCTTTGGCCTGACCATTGAGCCATCCTCTCTCGGGGGAGCTGTAGGCATGACGATAATTGCTGTGGTTCTAACGATTCTGAGCAACTACGGAGCAGGCATGATTGCAGGGAAAATGGCTGGCATGTCGACCAAAGCTTCGTTGAATGTGGGCTTTACGCTGGTATCTCGGGGTGAGTTCTCGATCATCATGGCGAACATCGGCAAGGCCGGAGGCCTGATGGCCTCCATTCAATCCTTCGCTGTGTTATACGTGCTGATTCTGGCCGTACTGGGGCCTATTCTGACGAAAGAATCTCCTCGTCTATATGCGAGGTATGAACGGTTCCGGAATCGGGGGAAACGCAAGGAAACGGGATAAGGGTTAGAGAAGTGCGTCGCACGATGCTGGAGAACGAACTTTCTCCCAAGTGCGGCGCTTTTTTATGCGTGATAAAGCAGGACTTTAGATGTGATTTTGCAGAAATATATTTAAATATTTTAAAAATTATGTAAAATAATGTTATTTGTTATCTGTGACAATGAAGATCTATATTTTGAATCACAGCCAAAATGATAGGGAGGAATAAAACAATGAGCAAGAAAAGTAGATTTCAACGTTTCAGATGGTCTGCCACAGGTATACTGCTCGGTCTTGTCTTATTTGCTTTACCTGCATCTGCTGCCTGGAATGATACATATCAAGGGTACGCTACGTACACAGGGTCGGGTTACTCGGGTGGTGCTGTATTGCTCGATCCGATTCCGGCAGACATGAAGATTACCGCACTCAATCCATATCAGCTTAATTATAACGGTGTCAAAGCTGCTTTAGCTGGAGCTTATCTGGAAGTACAAGGGCCCAAAGGGAAAACCGTGGTATATGTAACCGATTTATATCCGGAAGGAGCCAGTGGAGCACTGGATCTCTCACCAAATGCGTTCAACCAGATTGGTGATCCCCAGGCAGGGAAGATCAACATTAGTTGGAAAGTGGTTAAAGCTCCGATCCAAGGGAACGTATCTTATCGGATTAAGGAAGGCAGCAGTCAGTGGTGGGCAGCCATTCAGGTTCGTCATCATAAATATCCGGTGCTCAAGTTCGAAGTGAAGCAGAAGAACGGCTCATGGCTTAATCTCGAAAAGCAAGATTATAACCATTTCCTTGGCACGGGATTAGGTAAGGAAGAATTAAGTATTCGGATCACCGATATTCGTGGTAAAGTGGTGTATGATTCCATTCCGGCTCTGCCAAACGATGGATCAGGTGGTGCATACATTGTACCGGGGAACGTGCAGTTCCCGGATTAATGTGCATATGTGAATCAAAATAGTATGATCATAGATGAGTTTTAAAAGTCGTACATCGTACGGCTTTTTTGATGTAGAAAAAGGAGCGTACATATGCGGAAAAGCTTGCCTTCTTATAGAACAACCCATTTATATTGGAAGCAGTATCAGTCATTTTTTCCTGAAGAAGTCAGGTTGGATGAAAACAACTCCCCGGAGGAGGAGTGGTGGGAAAGCCATGGAATCCATCTTCACATTGACCGATTTGCGGTACCAGAGTCACCTGTCAAAATACTGTTTATTCATGGCGCCGGGGGGAATGGCAGGTTACTCGCCCCTTATGCACGGATGCTGCAGCAACATGGATACGAGGTCATATCACCTGATCTACCGCCATACGGTCTAAGCTACGCATTGCATGGCACGCGCTTGAACTATGAGTTATGGATCACACTGTTAGATGCCCTTATGGAGAGGGAGTATAAGAAAGACGGCATACCTTTTGTTGTATTGGGCAGCAGTATTGGAGGAATGTTGGCCTATCACGCCAGTGTACGAAATAAACAGGTGAAGGGATTAATTGCAACGACATTTGTAGACACAAGTAATCCAGATCTGCGTGATCAGATTGCTCCGAATCAGTTCGTCAGTCGTGTAGGTAAACGCATGATGGATATTTTCCCAGGTGTATTAGATGTTGTACGAATCTCGGTTAAACGGGTTTCTCGAATGGAGTTAATTACGAACAACAAGGATCTGACCCGTCTCATTATGAACGATCCACAAGCGGCGGCTACGTCGGTGCCTTTGGAATTATTAAGAACTTTCCTGAATAAAACACCCGAGGTGAGTCCGGAACGATTCAGTCAGTGCCCGGTTTTGCTGGTTCATCCTGAGATAGACCCGATGACTCCGTTACAGTTCAGTCAATCTTTTTATGATCGTCTGGAAGTGGAGAAGGAATGTGTCATTTTGGAGGGAGCAGGTCATTTTCCGATAGAGCAACCGGGTCTGAGACAATTGAAGGAAGCGGTTCTAAGATTTTTGCGAAAAATTCATTAGCTTTCATAACGTGCCCTGATTTATGGAATGAAGGATATGATATTGCATGAAATACATAGTTCACTGTGCTTATTACAGATAAACGGATAACACCTCCCTTTAAGGGAGGTGAATGATAATGTTTTTGATATGAATTGCGTTACCGCCAACCTGAATCTGAGTAATTTTATTGAAGCTGTCCAAAGTTAATCTGGCTCGGATCTCGGAGGGACAGTTCATAGTGTACCCCTGTCTAATTGTGTACGTGTGATGAAGAGGAACTGTAAGCTGGTTGTAAAGATATAAATAACAGAGCATGGCGCCATTGGATGTACCCGTTGCGCTCTCTTCCGGTATATCATACAGTGGTGCAAAATTACGACATTCTGTCAGAACGTCCATAACATTTGATCCGAGTGTAAACACGTGATAACCGATGGCATGATGAGCCTTGCTAATTTCTGTGATACGCTGGAAGTCAGGATCAATTTTGGTCAGAACATCAATATCTTTAACGGCTATCATGATATCGGGTAGTCCAGTAGACACAATCTGTACAGGTAGTTCAGAATGCAATTCTTCCGTAGAGATACGTAACGAATCGGCAATCTGCTGTCGATCGACAATCTCCCCAAACTCCGGCAACGTCTGAGACAGGTAGACTTCTCCATTGACTTCAATAATGACTCTAAGAATTCCGGCTAATGTCTCCAGTGTATATGTACCAACATCAACGAGATGCTGTGTCTTCATTAGATAAAATAAAGCAATCGTGGCATGTCCGCAGAGATCAACTTCGTCACTTGGTGTAAAGAAACGCACTTTGAAATCTGCCTGATCCGATGGCATAACAAACGCAGTCTCTGAAAATCCGACTTGTCTGGCGACCTCTTGCATCTGGGATTCAGACAAATGCGCTGCTTGTAACACAACCCCTGCGGGGTTTCCACCAAGAGCTTTGTCCGAAAATGCATGTAATGTATTCACTTCAACCTCCATATGGTTACCTCGCTTCTTCAATTTTTGGATTGAGTAATGGACTACGGTTTAACATAATCGGTAATCGACATTATATCACGATTGTTGAACTGAATAGTGAATCCCGGATTGTTATGAATTTTTGAATGAATAGGTCAAGTGATCAATGGGAAGGGGTAATGAAGGGAGAGATAGCATAATGATAATCTAATGGAAAGGCTGGGATTTTTAATGAAAGCAATTGTGATTGAGGAATTTGGTGGAGCGGAACAATTGAAGGAACAAGAAGTAGCCAAGCCATCCTGTGGAGTCAATCAGGTGCTTATCCGAACACATGCTACGTCTGTAAATCCAGTTGACTTCAAAATAAGACAGGGTCACTTGAAAGAGGCAGCGGATCAGCTGCCGATGATTCTGGGCGGTGACGTGGCAGGGACTGTGGCTGAAGTAGGTTCGAATGTCACGCGGTTCAGAGAAGGAGATCGCGTATTTGCTCGCCCACGTCAATTCGGAACCTATGCCGAATATGTTGCTGTCGATGCGGATATCGTTGCTCGCATTCCTGAACAATTGAGCTTTGAGGAGGCAGCGGCGATCCCGCTTGCCGCAATGACAGCTTGGCAAGCACTCGTTGATCATGGTCGTTTGGGCAAAGGACAAAAGGTGCTCATACATGCCGGTGCAGGTGGGGTAGGCACATATGCCATTCAAATTGCCAAATCGTTGGGCGCTGAGGTTGCTTCCACCGCGAGTGCAGCGAACGAAGAACTATTACGCTCGTTGGGCGTGGATCATTTCATTAACTATAAGGAACAGGATTTCTCGCAGATCCTCTCAGATTACGATGTTGTATTGGATACAATGGGTGGTAACATCCAGCGAGACAGCTTCAAGGTATTAAAGTCTGGAGGACGCCTGGTATCTCTTGTAGAACAGCCGAATGAGCAACTGGCGAAGGAAGCTGGTGTGACAGGTAACGTGTTCATGATGGAGCCGAAGGGAGATCAACTGGAACAGTTGGCCGAACTTGCGGCTGCGGGAAAACTGAAATCAATCATTGATGAGACGTATCCGCTCACGGAGCAAGGTTTGCGCGATGCTCACGAAAAAAGTGAATCCCACCATACACGGGGCAAACTGGTCATTATTGCGGATTAGTCTGGAATGGGTGAGATAACCGAGTGAGCCGAAGATGGACATGGGATTAAATATCAGAGGAATTAACGTTCTGTAGCCTGTATATCACTCGCCGTTCTCCAAACAGGAGAGCGGCTTTTTGTCTTTTTTGTTTGGTTATATGTATTTTTCAAACCATATTTTCTACACAGAATCAATGCAACATGGGGAGCAAATATTTTTCAGTGAAGAGGAAGGCAGCTAATAGTTTGAAATTCAATCGGACATTGGATTTTGTAACAATTGATTATGGAAGAGGACGAAATGATGAAGGGGAAATAGGTTTACTTATGCCGAGATAAAGAAACTAAATTTGAGAAACAGTGTGAATGGCGAAGTTTCATTGCTACTGCATCATGAACGATCCGTACTGTTTGAGCATTTTAATCATTGCGGTCATAAAACATAAAATTAACTTTAATCGTAAATAATGTTAATGTTATGTCATTTTTAGGTTCATTTGCTCTGATATAATTTCTGCTAGGTAGACGAAAGGAGATTTTAGGATTGAAAAAAGTACTCGGTGTATTGATGGTGTTGAGTTTCATCTTGCTCTCAGGATGTGGTGGACCAGTTAAGCCTGCAACCGATACGCAAGGTTCGGGCGAGTCTCCCAGTAAACAAGTAACAACGCAGCAAAATAGTGATTACTGTTCTGTAGCGCGTACAAGTTTGGATAGTGAAACTGAAATTTATTTCTATGGAACTTGGAAAGTTGAGAAGCTTTTAGGATTTGCAAATTCATATAATGATGCCTCTGAATATCCAACAGGTCAAAAATTTATTGGGGATGAAATCCTTGTCAAAAAAGACTTATTTTCATCAAAAGGAATTAAAAACTACAGTCAGTATCAAACTGAACTAAGAAACCCAGTATATGAGATTACAGCGACATGCAATAATAAAGATTCCTTTTATAGATCATATAAAATAGATATTCCAGACTTAAATGAAAATGATGTAGTAAAAGCAATAGATGTAAGTAACCCCTCTACAAAAATGAGTATACCTGTAAGTTTAAGTTTTTTTGTTGTTAATAATGAGAGGCTTATCTTGTTATCAGAGGCAACTATTTTTGAGCTTAAAAAAATTTCGGAGAAATAAAGAATGTCAGCTTTAAAGGCTGACATTCTTGTTTATATCGTAAAACGGTTAAACTATAGTGTATATACAGGATATTTGTGAGTATACCACTGACCTTTACAAAATAAAGTTGCTTCCTCATTTCTTCGTCTTTGTAAATTTCGATCATATGAAAATGCTTTGCTGACCAATTTTGAACATTGATCAATCTCATCGTTTGAAAGAGGGCCATAAAATGATGGATATACTTGGTTATATTCAAGCAGTTTTTTTACATCATTGGTGTTTAACACCCCAGCGCCTCCATTAAAAACAAGCGAAACGAGCGCATCAAATTGGGATTGTGAAAAATACATGCCTGTAGGAAGTGTCAAATTATTTACTGCTGCTACAGCACTTGCGGTATCATTGGTGAAAAATGTATTTGCCTGAGACTGAGAAATTGGAGAAGTGTAATTCAGCCCCAAAGAAGTTGATAGAGCATTCGCTTGTGCTTGGGTTAGAAGAGAATCATTTGGATTACCCGTTGTATTTTTAGTATATGTTTTAGTCTTTGTTATCAAATGTCCCCATCCAACTGTTGGATACCCATATGGATCTCCATAGAATTTCAAGGAAAAACCCTCATGCGATTTGATAAGGTCAGCTCCGCCACTACCTAAAGATTGATTAGCCATAATAATCACTCCTTGAATTAGTTTGGTAGAAGAACAATAGGGAGGAATCATAGCCAGAACACCATTCCCAAGTTTTCTGCAATGCCGTATTGGCCTTCACATCTATATAAAGAGAAATGAGTTTCTTTTTTTACAACCACTCTCCAAATTTTATCTAATATTAAAAGTTTGTATGACCTCAATCATTTTGACATAGAGTTCCTGTTTTAGATCCTCTCGATGATCGCTAGGTACTTGTCGTAAGGAGGCTTTAATCTTTGGTGTGAAAGATTCTAGAATATGTATGTCGCCTCCTGATCATGGTGCTGCTGTGCTTGTACTAAAAGTTCGGCCAACATAAAATCACCTCTTTACATTTTTTTGTATTTCATTCTTTAAGCCATTAATAGCATCGCTTAGATCAGATATTTTTTTTTCAAATCGAATAAGTAGAAACAGAGTAATTGTAATCGGGAAGCCTAAATTAGCAATAATAGCAGCAATGTCACCCTCCATCATAATTCATCCCTTCCGTTATTAAGTTGCGCAATTTAGTTAGAGCTTTTAAGCGGTGTTTCGAGACATTTTGCTGGGATACTCCCAATATTCTGGCTATTTCCTTGTCATTTAGTCCTAGTACGTAAGCAAAAGATAAAATCTGTTGTTGTTGTGCTGAGAGGGATTCATAAGCTTGATAAAGCGAGTGATCCGCAATGTGATCTTTTAAATTTGGTGGCACAGATTCTGAGTCAAAAACTGCAAGTAAGGCAGAATCTATCTTCTCATCGGTATCTAAAGTTAGCTGGAATCGGCTGTCTTTCATTCGTCTCTTTTTGTCATAATTAATAGAGTTGTAGTATATAAGATTGGCCATATACGTGATAAAACGACGATTCAAGTCATTATCCGTTTTCAATATAATCCCCCCGTTCTTTTTAAAGAGATCATTCCTACTCTATAAAGAGAAATGAGAATCATTTTTTACAACAAATTTCCAAAAAAAATAACATTTACCAAATAAAAAAGAGGTTTGATATGTGTTAACAAGTTCTTGGCTTCGTATGCTCAAAAAATGCAAGAACTCCTCCTAACAGTGAAGTGGATGTTGTTTGCGATAATAGTGGGTAAACCATCTTTAAAATGTGAATTAAATACGAAGTTATAGCAAGTTATTTTAAATCGTTATAATAACGTAAATAAAAAGGTCGCTCATGTGAGCGGCCTTTTTGTATTGGAGGGAAGAGTATGGAAGGTCACTTTTACAGCAGAAATGAACCGGCTATTCCGAGGTCTTCAGAGAAACAACCTGAAAAATGGATGCTAACGTGCAATATGTATGTGGCATTTATTGACACCGCCGCTATCTCTTTATCGGAATAAGTGCTGAACTCTATGTTAATTTTTGGAGGTGAAACAATGTCTATTAAAAACTATCAAAAGATTATTCCAGTGTTGGGTTCCTTGGTAATATGTAAAGAATTCGCTTCCTAGGATAGGCAAGGCATGTACCTACTAACAAATTAACTCAGCTTCTTCACCAATGTGCAACGTTGATATATAATAGGAGAAATTTATTCCATTCTGCATATGAGGTGAAACGGATGACCAACGAACTTATTCAAGCCATTCAGCTGTTGAAAGAAAAGAAATGGGTAGATCTGACCCATACCTTCGGTCCGGCATCGCCGCATTTTTCTGCCTTTGATGCTGCGGAGTTTGATACCCTGTTTAACCACGATCAAGGTTTCTTCGCTCAAAGCTTTAAGTTCCCAGGCCAGTACGGTACCCATCTGGATGCACCGATTCATTTTGTGCGTGATACACGTTACCTGGACGAATTGGGACTTAAAGAACTTGTGTTGCCGCTCGTTGTAATCGATCAGTCTGCGGCTGTGAAGAACAATCCCGATTTCTCCTTGGAAGTAGACCATATTATTGAATTTGAGAGAGAGCACGGCAAGATTGAAGCAGGCAGCTTCGTAGCCCTGCGAACCGATTGGAGTAAACGCTGGCCGAATCATGAAGACTTTGACAACAAGGATGCCGAAGGGAACAGCCATGCACCCGGATGGTCTGTTGCGGCCCTGACGTTCCTCTTCGAAGAACGCAATATTCAAGCGATCGGTCACGAAACGTTTGATACAGATGCCGCGGTAGATTATCAGAAGAACGGTGCCTTGTTAGCAGAATATTATGTGCTTGCACAGGACACATATCAGGTAGAATTGTTAACAAATCTGGATCAGGTTCCCGCTAAAGGAGCCGTCATCTTCAATATCGTTCCGAAAGCGGAGAAAGCATCAGGATTCCCGGTGCGCTCGTTTGCTATTCTGCCTTAAAGTTCTACAGACCAAAACGTAAGTGCAAGCTGCTATAACAATTGAAATATATGTAGTGAATCAAGGGAGGCTTAACAAGCCTCCTTTTTTAAGTTTGAATTCTATCTATTTATGACTTGAAGAGGTATCAGAGCTAAATCGCTCAGAGATGTTTTTCTTAGTCTTTCGCCGCCGCATCCATCGCTTTACCAAACCTTCCTCTTTGCGTTCCTGTAATGTTTCCTTCATGCCCTGAATCATGAACTCAGAGCGGCGTCTGTCGTCGCGGCTGATCTTACGTAATTCCTTGATAAATTTGTCGTCCATCGTATTATGCCTCGCTCATTCAGTGTATAAAACCATTATACCGAACATACGTTCTTTTATCAAGTTTTACCATATAATGAATTGATATTGATTAGGTTAACTCTGCCAGTGAAAATAAGCACAGGTTTATCCCCCTATTTGTGAGAAAATGGTACAGTAAGTCTATTTATTTCAATGGCCTATGCAAATAGAGAATACGAAGGGAGCGGTCCGCAATGACAGAGCGATCAGAAAACTCAGGAAACTCAAACAACTCAGATAAATCATATCTTCTTGCAGCGATGCATGGCTTGTTGGGTCTTGGAGCAGTGATTGGAGGATTCATGCTGATCTTAGATCCGTCGGGGAAATTGTTGAATATGCCTGTTTCTCTACTGGAACGCTCTCCTTTTTCCGATTTTTTAATTCCTGGAATGATCTTGTTACTGGTCCTTGGTTTATTCCCTATCGTTATTTGCATGGCTCTCCTGAGACGAATTCATTGGACATTAGTGGAAAAGCTAAATCTTTACCCTAAACGCTACTGGGCGTGGACGTTTTCCTTGTATACGAGTTATGCTCTGCTCATCTGGATCATCGTGCAACTGTACATTATTCAAACCGTTTCCCTCATACATCTGTTCTATTTTGCCTGGGGACTGGGTATTCAGATGGTTACTTTACTGTCTGACATACAACGAAGATACAGCATATAATCAGAGGACAAGGCGGTACTTAGTCTAAATGATGAGGTTTATTTTTCATATTGACAAGGAGATGTGATGTCTGCATACTTACGATATAAACTTTATAAAGTATATTTATTAAGTTCTGAAAAGTATTCGCATCTTGAGAGGAGCAATGCAGTTGGCAACCTGGTTCTTATTGATCATCTATTTGGCATTTATCAGTTTGGGGCTTCCGGATTCTTTGCTCGGTTCTGCATGGCCGGTCATATGGCCAGAGATTGGCTCCTCGGTTGGAGCAGCAGGTCTTGTATCCATGATTGTTGCAGCTGGAACGATCGTCTCCAGTCTCGCAAGCGGTCGGATGATCCGCAAGCTGGGTACAGGCAACATTACATTACTTAGTTGTTTGCTCACTGCCGTTTCTCTGCTTGGATTTTCCATGGCTCCCTCCCTGGTCTGGTTTATTATGCTGGCTATTCCGCTGGGACTGGGTGCGGGTGCGGTAGATGCGGCGTTGAATCATTATGTGGCAGAACATTACGGGGCTCACCATATGAACTGGCTGCATTGCTTCTGGGGTGTAGGTGCAACAACGGGACCGTTCATCATGGCTGCTTCTATTGCAGGTCAGCACTCCTGGAGAGGTGGGTACGCAGCCGTTGCCGCTATTCAATTTAGTCTGGTCATTGTGCTCCTACTTACTTTGCCATTGTGGAAACGAGTGGCGGCGACCCGCCAGACTCCGAATCTGCTGGACAGCAAAGCGGTGGATGAAGCGGACGAGACCTTAACGACAAAGCTCCTGAATATAAAAGGGGTTAAACCTACACTTTTGGCTTTTCTGTTCTATTGTGGGGTTGAAATGACTGTTGGACTCTGGGGGGCTAGTTATCTTGTCGGTACAAGAAATGTTTCGGCAGAAGTGGCTGCAGGATGGGTTTCGCTCTATTATGCGGGGATCACATTCGGAAGGCTCATTACAGGCTTTATTACTTTAAAGGTATCTAACCTGCTGCTCATCCGCTACGGTCAATGGACCACCATTATCGGTGGAATTGTCTTATTGCTGCCCTTGCCTTCCGGGTTTGCTGCTGGCGGTTTGGTACTGATCGGCCTCGGATTGGCTCCAATCTATCCTGGACTTTTGCATGAAACCCCCACCCGTTTCGGTAAAGGCAGTGCAGCGAGACTAATGGGTTATCAGATGGCAGTTGCTTATACAGGCACCACATTGCTACCGCCGCTTTTTGGATTGCTGGCATCGAAAGCAGGAACGGCTTCTTTTCCGATTGTTGTGCTTGTACTACTTGTTCTTATGCTGGTTTGTGCAGAAATTGTCAATCGCTTAGTCGTGAGACCACAACAATTACGCAAGAATTAAGGAGGAGGAGAGAAAGATGGCTTATTTAATTATGGCTGTTGTCATCTGGGCAGGTGTTTACGCGAACATGGCTTTGTCCAAACAGTCGATGGACGTACAACCTGTACGATCTATAGATGATCTGTTTGAATGAGCATTATGTGCAAAGCAATGTATAATGTTATGATATGGAGTACGATAACATGAATACGATTGCTTTGGTCTTTTGAACCAGAGTGGAAACGAGAGGGTTATGAAAAAGGCAAACGCTACAATGATGAAACACATCAATATGAATAATGTGCGTGAAGTCATGCAGCAGCAGGAAACCGCAACGAAACCGCAGCTTGCTTCATTAACGAATCTTAGTGTAGTTACCATTAACGCTCTAATTCAGGAGTTATGTGATGGCGGAGAGCTGATTCAAGATCAAATCGTTCCCTCGAACGGCGGTCGCCCTGCCCAAGCATACCGATACAATTACAATTATAGACGTGCGCTGGTTTTGTCCATGAAAGAAATGAAAGGTCAGGGGTTAATCTCGGCCACGGTATTCAATCTCGAGAATGAGATTGTGCTGAAGGAAGAGAACATGCTACCTGTTTTTGATAAACAGCATGTGCTGCAACTTATAGCACGTTTCATTGCGGCACATCCTTCCATCCATATGATCGGAATAGGTATCCCGGGTCAGGCTGTCGACGGGGATATCACGGTAAGTAGCCATGATGAGCTTATTCATTCCCATCTGATTCGGGAGATTGAGCGTGAATTCCAGTTACCTGTAATTGTAGAGAATGATGTCAATGCAGCGGTTAGCGGCTACTACACACAACATATGCATACAAAGGGGCAGGATGTAGCGGGCATTTATTTTCCAAATCGTTACCCGCCTGGTATGGGCATGGTGCTGAACGGACAAATCATCCGTGGCAAAAACGGGATGTTCGGTGAGATCAAGTATCTTCCGTACTCACCCGACTGGAAACAGGAAATGAGCAACGAAGACTATACGGGTCATGTGTGCCGGATTCTACAAACGGTTAATGCGGTTGTTGCTCCTCATCAGATTGTCATCTATCAGGAGCGAGTGGAGACAGAGGTGCTCGACGCGGCGTGGAGACAATATGTAAAGGAGAATATGATGCCGACACTGCCTGAGATTGTATACCAGAACTCGTTTCAGGATGACTTTGATGCAGGGTTGAGAGGTGTGGTTCTTCAAGCTTTGAAATCCTCCATATTATCTGAAGTGTTATGATCCGCAGGACGAGTTCTGTGGATTTTTTTGCTGACATGAGTCCACGAATTTCTCTGGAAAATTTCTTGTTGACATGGAACCAGTTACACGGGATACGATTCTATTACGGCAAAGAGAACTTTTTGCACACTTTATAAATATTGTTTATAAACATCACCTATCAATCAACTGGAGGGACACATCATGATTAAACTGGTTGTAACCGATTTGGACGGAACTTTTCTAAACAGTAAAGGATCATTTGATATGGAGTTATTCAACGAAGTTCATGAGGGGATGAAACGTAAAGGCATTACTTTTGTAGCATGTACCGGAAAGCAGTGCGAGCGTGTTGAAAAATTATTTGGTGAGCACGGCAAGGGAGTTTGGATACTTGGAGACAGTGCGGCCAGAATCAAGAAGGATGGGCAGGTGGTTCGGGAGTTTAGCATGGAGCCTGCACTAGCATTGCAAGCTATTCAGGAAATTCAATCATTTGATCCCCAAATGACCATCATCGTTTGTGCAAGTGATGCCGCTTATGTGCATTCTTCCATATCGGATGAGATGTATGACGTTGTGAAAGGCTCGTATGAGCAGGTCATCAAAACGGACTCTTTTGCAGGTATCAGCACTTCTTTTATTAAAATTACGGTATTCGATACCGAGGGACGTTGTACAGCACTGCGAAAACATGTAGAACAGACCATGGAAGGACAAATCTATATTGTTGATTCTGAACCGAGGTGGCTGGATATTACGGCACTGCATACACACAAAGGTGAAACGGTCAAAACATTGCAGGAGATGCTGGGCGTAACTTCACGTGAAACGATGTCCTTCGGTGATGGCGAAAATGATGTGGAACTGATGGCTATTGCCAAATACAGCTTTGCTGTGAGCAATGCATGCGAAAATACCAAACGTGCCGCGCAATTCATAACGAAATCCAATGATGAAAATGGTGTATTGCGAACGATTCAGGCGATCATGGATTTGCAGGAATAATCTATAGATGAGGGGGAATCGAGATGCGTGAAGAAGAGAGAATTATGAAGGGCATGTTATTCAGTCCGGCTGATCCGGAACTGAAGGACATCAAAAGAAAAGCTCATCATCTCAGTCAGCGTTATAGCCAAACCTTTGAAGAGCAGACGGAGGAAAGGCAGCAGATCGTACAACAGTTACTAGGGGAGATGGGAGAGAGCGGATTTATGCAGGGTCCCATTTTCTTTCATTATGGCGTGCATACCCGGATTGGGCATCACTTTTTTGCGAATTACAATCTGACCATACAGGATGATGCACAAGTGACGATTGGAGACTACACCAGCTTTGGTCCCAATGTTACTATTGTTACTCCTGTTCACCCTTTGATTGCGAGTGAACGGAGACAGATGCTGAATCAACATGGTGAGCTGAAATCACTCTGTTATGCCAAACCGGTTACCATCGGTAACGATGTATGGTTGTCTGCAAACGTTACCGTGTGCGGAGGCGTTACGATTGGAGACGGATGTGTGATTGGAGCGGGAAGTGTGGTTACACGTGACATTCCACCACATTCACTTGCCGCAGGTGTGCCGTGTAGAGTAATCCGCAGCATTACAGAAGCGGATAGCATGCGGCATTATCCCGACATCTTGGCAGATTGCCAAGTGCCGGAATGATGGATAGGAAAAGGCTGTCACCGATGGATCTGCATGATCCTGGTGACAGCCTTTTGTGTTCAGGCAATTATTTTGACGCGTTATACTTGCTCAGGAATTCTTTCACTTTGGCCGGATCGGCCTTGAGTTCATTGCCCGTTTGTACAAGTGGGCTGACGGTGGAATAAGCTTTCAGTTTGTTGTTTTTGTAAAATTGCAGAATCTCATCCTGATTAATGGAATACAGTACCGCTTTTCTCAGATCACTGCTCTTGGCCACTTCACGATTGGCTGTGTTGAATAACAGATACGATACGGCATTGCTTGGAATGCTTTGCAACTGCAATTTGCTGTCATTCTGGATAATGTCGTATTTCGTCTCAGGCACCCCGTAGTATAGGTGGATTTCACTGCTGCGAAGGGCTGAGAGAGCACTATCGGCATCTGCGATGAAGCGTACGTTTACTTGATCAATCTTCGGTGCGAAGTCGGAACCTTTGCGGTATCCCGGGTTTTTCAGGAAGACGCCTTCGTAATCATTTTTATAAGAAAGAATGTAAGGGCCGCTTGTGTAAAGGGTATTTTTATAGTTGGCACCCTCGGTCACGGTGTTCTGATCGCCATAAGGAATATCTTTGTTCACATCGAAGGATGCGACATCATAGGTATTAATGCTTTCGACTTGTTTCTTGGATACGATCCCTGCGGATTGGTGCGCCAGATAGTTCAGCACTTGCGGGAACGGTTCAGTTGTCGTTACTTTAACCACTTGGTATTTGCCTGCACCGTTATTAGCTTGTTTTTTATCGCTAACCAGTTCCTTGATATCACTGTCGAGTCCTTGATTCAGAGCTTCCAGCACAGTTCCGTTGCCCCCGGATTGTTTCGCAGACTCCAGTGCGCTCAAGTCTGTCACGAGTTCCGCTTGCTTGATATGTTCATGCAGACTGTATGTGCGGTGATCCGGAACGGAATCTTTATTTTTGGCACGGTCGAGGGAGAAAATGACGTCATCTGCGCCTACACGTTCTCCGGTATCGACCGCTTTTTTGTTTTCGATTTTAGCAAAGTTGATATCGTCACGAAGTACAAAATAGTACTCAGAGTTACCATCTGCAATCGTGAAATTCCGTGAAAGTGATCCATCAGCAGTTAATTGATCGTCATCCGTCAGATTCACCAAACGCACATACATATTGGTATTGAGTTGGTTGATGGAACCGTCGTTTCCTTTAATCGGATCGAGGGAAGTCAGTACAGATGCTGCTTGTGTCAGAATCAACGGGTCTTTACTGTTTTTGGAGCTGTCCTTGAACTCAATCGGTTCCCACGCCATGGCACGGGATTTGGACAGACGAACGGTATCGACATTCAGAATGTCCTTGTTCACCGCCTGACTTTTCAGTGAAATGTAGAGTGGAGCGATGTACGCTTGGTCGGTAACCAAACGGTCTTCCAACTTTTTATACGTTTCTTTGTATTCATCAGGTGTCTGAGTGGCGGCTTGATCGATCAGCTTATCGATCTCTTGATCCGCAAGAATGCTATAATCCCCGCCTGTTTTGAAAAGAGAGCGAACCGCATAGTCCGGATTGCCCGTTACCGTTGTCCAGCTGGACAATGCGATATCGTAGTTGCCTGCGTCCTGCTGGGACTTAAAGCTGCCGTAATCCGGTTGTAGATTCAGCTTCACATTGAAGCCGTTTTTGGTTAGCTGGTCACGAATGATGTTGACATCATTTTCGGAAGAGCTCATAGCGAGCAATTCGATGTCTACCGCTTTGGCTGTAGTCTCCGACGTATCGGAAGGTTTGTTCTGCTCCTGGGATTCGGTTTTGGTTTTCACATTGCAGCCGGAGATCACCAGCACGAGAATCAGCAGCAAGGCGACAAGTGTACGTTTTTTCACGAAAATACCTCCATTTTGTTAATAGATGTGATATATGATTTTTTTTTTTGAACTATTTCATTTACACAAAAACGGAGAGGACAGAAAAAACCTGGAAAAACGGAGTGCTCGCCTTTATAACCGGATTTTTCCCTTGAGAAAAGGGAATCAAAAAAATCTGGGGATAACAGCGATTGCAAGGTTATTCTGTCATCGGAGTGCTTCGTGTAAACCTCTTTTAGTTCAACCTAATAAATCCATCGTCACGCCTTCTCAAGCTTGGGATCAAGGGCATCCCGTAATCCATCACCGAGAAAGTTAAACGAAAGAACAAGCAGAATAATGGCTAGTCCCGGGTAGATCGCCAGATACGAATGAGTCTCCAGATAGGTGCTGCCCAGCTTAAGAATGTTGCCCCATTCCGGAATATGTGGTTCCACACCCAGCCCGAGGTAACTCAAACTGCTGGTTGCAATGACAGCTCCGCCAATCGTCAGCGTGGATTTGATAATCATCGGTGCGAGCGAGTTGGGAATGATGTGTTTGAAAATGATTGTACGATTGGTATATCCCAAGGCACGCGCCGCCTCGACAAACTCAAAGGTAGATACATATAGCACACTGGCCCGCATCGTTCGGGCATACGTTGGAATGGAACCCAGGCTTAATGCGATGATTAGATTCACGGTGTTGGCGCCAAAAGCTGCAATGATCGCGATGGCGAGCAAGATACCCGGAATGGCGTACAGGATATCCAGCAGACGCATGATGATGTTATCCGTATGTCTCCCGTAGAACCCCGAGAAGGCACCCAGTACACCGCCAATCACAACCGGAATTACCGTTGACATCAAACCGACAATCAAGGAGATTCGTGCACCAAACACGATTCGGGAAAACAGACATCGACCGAAATCATCCGTTCCTAGCGGATATGCCAGAGAAGGTGACTGAAGCAGGGCCGAGTAATTATTTTCCACCGCCATGCTGTAGTCGAAGGTAAAGAAACTGCAGATGGAAATCGAGAACAGGAAGATGATGAAAAAAAGTCCGGACATCGCGGTCATATTCGGAGCAAGACGCTCCCACAGATCATTCCAGAAATTCGTACCCTGCTTCTCTTGTCTGCGAATCCGGCGAAGGATCGAGATTCCCAGTAGCAACGCGAAAACATTGCCCGTAATCACGCTAAGAATCATCACTCCTCCTACAACCGTCATCCAGCGAGGCAGAGGAGAGGCATCATACCTGGACACGATGATTAATACGACCAGATCAATGACCAGAATACATAACAGCGCCGCCATGGAAGGCAGAAAGGTATCGGCAACATAAGGTTTAAACACATTCAGAGCCGATACACCAATCACAAAAAGCTGGGTTAACAGTGCATATACAGCAAACGTATATTCAATGCTTTTTCGTTTCCGAATCAGATGAAAGGCAGCTGTTACGACAAAGATATTACCTGTGAAAACAGCCAGCATCTGAATCCAGGCTAATCTGCGTGTCAGATCATGTATTGCGCCTAACCGAATCAGATTCTGCCTGATTCGAATGACGAGCAGACTTTGAATGAGTGTAAAGAACAGATAAATGCCGGTCACCCCGGCTATAAACGGTTTGAACGCCTGCCCGCTCCAGTCATAACTGTTCAGCAGCAATAACAGGGTCAACAGAACCGAAGTGATCCATGCGAAGCTGGCTTGACTATATTCCTGCGAAGACTTGAGCCGGAAACGCTTTTCCTGCGTAAGGGAGCTTGATTTTGTCATAATACACCTGCTTTAATATTGTTTCATTTTGGAGCGAACCCTGGGATCGATGAATGCGTAAAACAGGTCAACCACCACATTCACAATGGAGATCGTGATTGCTGTGTAGATTACTCCGCCCATAATACTCGGAATATCCGGGATGAATTGTTTATCGACTATATAACTTCCCAGTCCGCTGATGTTAAACACCTTCTCTGTTACCGCTGCTCCGCCAAGCATAGCTCCGAATTGAAGCCCCACGACAGTGATGATGGGAATCAGTGCGTTGCGTACCGCATGTTTCAGTATGACTTGCCGCTCACTTATACCTTTGGCCCGGGCAGTCATGACATAATCCTCATGAATGACCTCAAGTGTGGATGAACGGGTCATTCGCGCAACGGCGGCCGTAAGCCCTGTACCCAGTACGATGACTGGCATAATCATGGATAGCCAGTTCTGTGGATTAAAGGTGGCGGGAAGCCATTGCATTTTAATCGAGAAATTCAGAATGAAAATCAGTCCCTGCCAGAAGTTCGGGATAGACAGTCCAATTAGAGCGATGAACATAAATGTGTAATCAAACCAGGAATTAGGCTTGATCGCCGAGATGATGCCAATCGGCAAAGCGATAACAATTGCTAACAGCAGGGAAATCACGGCGAGTGTCAGCGTAATGGGGAACTTTCGGGCAATGGTATCCGTTACGATCTCATTCCCTGCAAAGGACTTGCCGAGATCAAACATCGCAACGCCCTTGATATTGTTCCAAAGCTGGGTCAGATAAGGCTGATCCAGGCCATACACATGATTAAAGGCTGCAATCTGCTCTTGTGTCGCCGTTACCCCCAGAATATTGGCAGCCGGATTAAAGGGAGACAAGTACAGAATCGTAAATACCAGCGTTGCTACGCCCAGAATGACAAAGATTGTCATGAGCACTCTTTCAAATATGTACTTAAGATACGCATTACCATAGAGGAACAGGATGAGATACATCAAACAGCCGGGTATGACAGAGAGGGCCAGAAACCAGGGCTTAGCGATAAACATACCAAATATGTCGTGCAATCCGAGGCGATGACGTCCCTGTTCTTCCAACTTGCGAGAGGTTCGTTCCAGCAGTTCGTTCTGAAATGTTTCCTCAAGCCAGCTCTCAGCCTGTTGTCTGAATGCCGCCTCACCGACCTCTTGCTTGAAGAAACGATGCTTGCGTCTCAGTTGTTCTTCCAGTTCTAATCGTATGATGTCACGGTAGGAAGAATGGTTCATCTCCTGTTCAACCTGTTGTTTAACAGCTGACCAGCCATCTTGTTTACGTTTGGATTGCCAGACCATATAAACGATCAGGTTAATGGGTAAACCGAGAATGATCAATACATATCGATAGACGGGATGAAGCAGCATTTTGCCATAAATAAAACGTAGATGATTCACCAGATGGGAGGTGTTGCGACGCTCTACTCCAGAAGTCAAACGGTAGTACCTCCTTTCGCTAATGTTTAAATTGCATTATTCCGATCAATATAGTATATATTATTTAGGGTGTGCTTAATTGTCAAGGTTAAGAATTGGTTACATATAGAAGATGGAGTAGGCATGAAAGGAATGGTGCATACGTGGAGCCATTGTTGAAAGTGAATGATTTGTCCGTCTCTTTTTACACGGGAGAGAGTGAGTTTCAGGCGGTCAAGCAGGTCAGTTTTGAACTGCGAAAAGGGGAGACATTGGGTATTGTCGGGGAATCTGGCAGTGGTAAAAGCGTCACGGCGCGCTCCATTATGAGATTACTTGCTTCTCCCCCTTCACAGATGAAATCGGGTGAGATTCTGTTTAAAGGTGTGGATCTCGCCGGTAAATCACAAAAAGAGATGGAGCATATTCGCGGCCGGGACATCGGCATGATCTTCCAAGACCCCATGAGCTCGCTTAATCCGACTATTAAAGTGGGTCAACAAATCTCGGAAAGTCTGATCAAACACCAGAAGTTGTCGAAAAGGGAAGCGAAAAAACAAGCCATCGCCATGATGGAACGAGTAGGCATCCAACAAAGCGCTATCCGCTATAATCAGTATCCTCATGAATTTTCCGGTGGCATGCGTCAGCGGGTGATGATTGGGATTGCCCTTGCCTGCCGTCCGGAACTATTGATTGCCGATGAGCCGACAACGGCTCTGGATGTAACGATCCAGGCTCAGATTTTGAACTTGATGAAAGATATGCAGGAGCAATTGGGGACGTCCATTATTCTCATTACACATGACTTGGGTGTAGTTGCTGGCATGTGTGACCGGGTGGTTGTAATGAAAGAAGGAGAGATTGTGGAGACGGGCACCACGGCGGAGATTTTTGAGAATCCAAAACATCCATATACTGTCCGTCTGTTGAACGCGCTACCACGCCTGGATGAGAAGAAGAAGCCAAAGCTAGTCTCACAGGTACCCAAAGATCTGGAAGACGATCAGCCGCTGCTGGAGGTCAAATCTCTCAAACAGTATTTTAACCTCGGCAAGGGTAATACGTTAAAAGCCGTGAACGATATCAGCTTTCATATCCGTCAGGGGGAAACACTTGGCGTTGTAGGAGAGTCAGGCAGCGGGAAATCTACCACGGGACGAGCAATTTTGCGATTGCATGAGCCAACGGGAGGCGATGTGCTGTTCAAGGGCATTCCGTTGCAGCGACTCTCGCCTGGAGAGATGAAAACGATGCGACGACATATGCAGATCATTTTCCAAGATCCGTATGCCTCACTGAATCCGAAAATGAGAATCATGGATATCATTGGCGAGGCGCTTGATATTCATCAGCTAGCAGGTAATGCAGCCCAGCGAGAAAAGAGAGTGGAGGAACTGCTGGAGATGGTGGGCCTTGATTCATCCCATGCGCAGCGTTATCCTCATGAGTTCTCGGGTGGGCAACGTCAGCGGATCGGCATCGCAAGGGCGCTGGCGGTAGAACCGGAGTTTATCGTTTGTGACGAACCGTTGTCTGCACTTGATGTTTCTATTCAGGCACAGATTGTACAATTGCTTGAAGAACTGCAGCAACGCCTGGGTCTGACCTATTTGTTCATCGCGCATGATCTGTCGATGGTGAAACATATCAGTGATCGGGTCGCTGTCATGTATAACGGCAAAATAGTGGAGCTGGCCGAGAGCGAAGAGCTTTACGCCAATCCGCAGCACCCTTATACGAAGGCGTTGCTATCGGCAATACCGGTTCCTGATCCGGCGGTGGAGAGAAATAAGCCACGTATTGCCGTGGTGGATCAAGAGAAGGAGACCGGAGACACGGGAGACCGATATAATCTCGAACATTCCCGATGGGTCGAGGTAAAAGCAGGACATTGGGTAGCTTTATCGAGTTAAACGAGAACAAAGAACCCCGGCGTGATCTGTTCAGATCGGTGCCGGGGTTTTGGTTTTATTTGAATTGAACCGACTTTTTAATGTTGTCGATCTCGGCCTTGGTTTGATCATCAAGATATGTGAAGATAAAGTTGAACGCATAACCTTCTTTAATGGTGCTGTAGTACTCTTGGGTGATTGTGGTCCCGTTCCCTGCATCCATCGTGATCTGCATCAGATCCATCTGTTTACCACCGATGGTTTCCGTTGTAAAGTCCTTATACTCATAAGGGAAGTTACTATCCTCCATGAACTTCTTGGTTGCTTTCAAGTAGTCCTTCCCTGTAAGGATACCTTGCAGCAAGCTGACTTTCTCGGCAATTGCCATTGCAGAAGGACCCACTTGACCGCCATCCAGCGGATATTGAGAAGCCATGAGCAGGTTCAATGTTTTGGTCTGAGACAGTTCCATCTGCTTTTTCTTCTTTTCATCGTCACCGGCAATCGCTTCTGAGGAAGCACTTGTCAGTTGGTTCATGCCCTCTGCATCTTGAACCTCCCATGTCTCCGGGAATTTCAGCGATACGCCAAAATAGTCATTGGTATAGGAGCCTTTTTGTGTGGTTCCCAGCTCTACTTTGGATGTGTTGTCGTTCTCTTTACTGTCTTCGCCGGATGTTTCCGTTTTGCCGGTAGCATCGGTTTTGGCTGTGCCAGCATCTGCGCCTGTGGATGTTTCAGTAGTAGCAGACTCGTTTGATTTTGCATTGTTATCCGCTTTGTCCCCGCAGGCAGCGACTACAAGCATCATCATAATGAGCATAGCGAATACAGATGTTTTTTTAGTAATAGACATAATAACCTCCTGAGATGTGTGTGTTGTTCTCTCTCTTTGTTGTGCGCATCAAAATTGTAGTACATGCGTTCTTTATTTCCACCTATAGGAAACTACAGGGACCTACTATAAATAAGACAATTGGTTAGATCTTGAAACAGCTACTGTGCTGGACCTGCGTTATTATCCGATCGTTTTGATCACGTTACCTTCTTGATCTTTAATATGTGTTGGCAAAATCTCAATCTGAAGCTTGTCCAGTGAAGTAACCTCAAAGGAACCGGCTTGCGGGCGGAGTTTCGATGCAATCTCTTCTACCGCTTGTAGATTCACTGTCAACCTAACTTCCCGATCTGCTTCTAACAGAGATGGCTGATCTCCGGCTTCCAAGACGATATTGACATCTGGCCCGATCAACGACAACGTTGCCTTTTTGGCGATTCGACTGCGCAGGATACTGCTCAAGAGGGTTGTCTGTTTGGCTCCAAGCTGAAGCTTGGCGGGCATGTTCTTCTGTAACAGCTTTTTGCGCGGAGACTCCCAGTTCAGTTGTTGTATAAATAAAAATGCCGTGCTTGAACCGTCTTCCTCAATGCCGAGCTCAGTCGCCTTGATCACTGAAGGGATATCTGCGTAGGAATTTCTCATTAGATCCGTTACATACTTGGGCATATAGCTTTCACAGGAAGACAGAAAACTGCGGGTATTCCAGCTCTGAATCATCTCCAGCTCCCGGCAGGTCATGCCGACCATTTGAATAAATTGAACGGAGCCATTCGGTGTACGGAGTTCAGACAGATCTGGATCTTCTATAAAGGCAAGTGCAGTTAGCAGTGTATCGGAGTTCAGGCAGATCGGGCCGTTTGCATCCAGATAATCTCCAGGCTGAAACAGATTGCCACTGTTAAAGACATATCTCGCCATATTTTGTAGCAGATTGAGTGCCCATGCTGGTGGCTCTAATTCAGTTTCACAGCGTGTAAGGCGAAACGTAAGTTCAAAACCATATCCGCTTCTGGAGGCATCATCCGATTCTTTGTCATAAAGTTCCGAGAAACCGTACGTTACAAAATGCCAGTGAGGCATCGGCGTATCCGCAGCATAGACACTGATGCCATCCAAAGGATCCGGGCCGCCAAGCATGTAAGGAATGGCCGTGCCATAATGTTTAGGTTCCTGTTCTCCGTACAGTTGCCGCATGGCTTGGTCAATGGCATCCCAGCCGGATGTATTTTCTTCTTGCGTCATGTTGAATTCCTCCCTGATTGTTCTCTCCCTGAAAATCATTTAAAATTAAGTCTACTAATTACAACAGAGGCTGCAAGCGGCTTAAGGATGAATTCTCTGAGATAGGACCAGGGAGTTACATATCCTAAAGAGAAGGAGAAATGTTACATGAGTATGCAAGATATGTATTTGTCTGCATTTAAACAGGAGCATTGGGATTCGTTCGTCATACTATTTGATGAATGGTACGCTACATTACCCAATGAATGGAAAGAAGCGGCAAGATTAAAAGGAATTCCGGAAGATATAAGCCGGGTGCTTTTGTGTGAAATGAAAGACTCTGCGTTGAAATGGATAGATAAAAAGGTTCCAGCTCTGGGGGACCAAAGTCCTGCAAGTTATCTGGAAACGGAGCAAGGAGCCGATGCGCTCAGAGCGGCGATCCTGCGAATGCCACGTTAGAATTGATATTAGAAATAAGATGTTATTCATTAAAAAATCAGTTGTTAGGTGAGGTCAAAGAGGATCGGGACCGCATGCTTTTGATGAATTTGATTTTATAAAATGAATATGTTACGCTTACATCACAAGAGCAAAACAACAGAATATGTTATAACATCTTTTGATGGATTGTAACTGTGCAGACAGGCAAAACCTAAACTGATGGTGAAATGTAGGCCCTTTTTTCCGGAGCCATTTTACCCTGAGTTTAGGTTTTTCTTGTTTTCTGCCCTGTTTTAAGCTGCTCTTAGGTATGGAAAAACCAAA
Source organism: Paenibacillus sp. TSA_86.1 (assembly GCF_052691815.1). NCBI lineage: Bacteria > Bacillati > Bacillota > Bacilli > Caryophanales > Paenibacillaceae > Paenibacillus > Paenibacillus sp. TSA_86.1. The sequence goes on from NZ_JBQZGE010000003.1 coordinate 281,510, forward strand.
AACTATTTCGAAAAGAGGTTGTTATAATGACCACGGCAAAAAAAGGATTCCCTGAAAACTTCCTGTGGGGCGGCGCTACAGCTGCAAACCAATTGGAGGGCGCATTTGATAAGGACGGCAAAGGTCTTTCTACAGCGGACATGATTGCTCATGTGCCAAAAGAAAAGCGTACGGGTGGACATGCCATGGAAATTTCCTCTTCCCGAATCGAAGAGATTCTTTCTGGCAAAATTGAAGAACGTTTCCCGAAACGTTTTGGTATTGATTTCTACCATCATTTTAGAGAAGATATTGCCCTGTTTGCTGAGATGGGCTTCAAAGTATTCCGTCTGTCGATCCACTGGGCGCGTATTTTCCCGAACGGTTATGATCAAGAGCCGAATGAAGCAGGTCTGAAATTCTATGATGAAGTATTTGATGAATTGCATAAATACGGCATTGAACCACTCGTTACGCTGTCTCACTATGAGACTCCGCTGGGTTTGACGCAAAAATATAACGGCTGGGCGGGTCGTGAAGTGATTGGTCACTACGTACGCTACGCAGAGACGGTATTTAATCGTTACAAAAACAAAGTGAAATACTGGCTGACATTTAACGAGATTAATGTGATGGTGTTCAGTCCGTACACTGGCGGCGGTATTTTGATTGATAAAGTGGACAATAAGTTGCAAACAACGTATCAAGCTTTGCATCATCAATTTGTAGCAAGTGCACTGGTAACCAAACTTGCGCATGAGATTATGCCTGGCTCCCAAGTGGGCTGTATGCTTGCACGTATGGAAACATATCCAGCGACTTGTAATCCGGTAGATGTTCAACTGGCTCAGCATGAGAATCAGCTTAACCTCTTCTTCACGGACATGCATGCTCGTGGTAAATACCCGAACTACATGGCGCGTTATTTCGATGAGAATAACATTGTGATTCAAAAAGAAGCAGGCGATGACGAGATTTTGTTGAACAATACGGTTGATTTCATCTCCTTCAGTTATTACATGTCCGTGACCAAATCGGCTTCTGCGGATGCGGCTGAAACAGCAGGTAACTTGACAGGCGGCGTGAAAAACCCTTATCTGGAAGCGTCTGACTGGGGCTGGGAGATCGACCCGATTGGTCTGCGTGTAACGTTGAACAACTTCTGGGATCGTTATCAGAAGCCACTCTTTATCGTTGAGAATGGTCTGGGTGCGTATGACAAAGTGGAAGAGGATGGTTCCATCCATGACTCATACCGTGTAGATTACCTCAAAAAGCACATCGAGCAGATGAAAGAGGCTATCAAAGATGGGGTTGAACTGATCGGTTTTACCGCATGGGGTCCGATTGACCTTGTGAGCATGTCGACGTCCGAGATGTCCAAACGTTACGGTTTTATCTACGTTGATCTCGATGACGAAGGCAACGGAACACTTGCACGCTCCAAGAAAGATTCGTTTGATTGGTATAAGAACGTCATTGCAAGCAATGGTGAGCAACTGTAAACACCTGAAATAAAGATCGGAAATTCAGTGATGACATTCTTAGGATTGTTACCGTACAGGAGCGGGCAAAACCTGACTTTAAAGTGTGATATGAGCTTTCGCTTCATACACCCCTTTTGGTTGGCGTTTGTCCGCTTTTTACTTTGGAATCATAACATCATATGAGCTGGAGGGGTTCTTTTGAAGAAGTGGAATCAAGGCATTAAACATGTTTCTTGTATGTTAGCATTAACGCTAAGTCTGAGTGTGATCTGGCCTGGGACAACAGGTGCAGAAAGCGCACAAGTGTCGCAGATTCAGGCAAATACGTATGTTGGTGATCCGGGAGAGATGGTCGAATCGTTCGACATTACGGTTGCAGACGCGGAGAAATACAAAAATCTGAAGGCATCGGACTTCGATATTACAGGGAATTATGACGGTTATCCGTTAAATGCTTCAGGAGAAATTGTGCAAGACAATTACGAAGACGATGGCATCACGTTGTCCATGAAGGATCATACGATCCACATGACCGTGAAACCTTTCAAATATCCTGGAGGTCTGAAATCCGAGTTTGCCGTAACCAATAAAACGTATCCAGAGCTTTCTTTTGATAAAAAAACTGTAAATCAGGTGAAGACACGTACCGTGGATGAGTTTGAAAAAGCACAATTTACAGCCAGCAACGGTGTAACGCTGACCTATAACCTGAAACGCAGTCCTTCCAAGGAAGCGAAGCCGCTTATGGTATGGCTTCACGGCGGTGGTGAAGTTGGAACAGACGGGCGTAATCATCTGACCGCGAATCGCGGTGCGGTAGTCTGGACCGAATCGGGGTATGATACTTCTGTATTGGCCGTGCAATATCCTGAGAATTACAGCTTCAAAATTTACAACAACGCAGAGCAGTTACCCATTATGCAGGCCTATTTTGATGCTCAATATGAGTTGATCCAAAAGCTGGTTGCCGAAGGTGAAGTAGATCCTGAGCGGATTTATCTGTCGGGTGTATCCAGTGGCGGCGGTGGTGCATTTCGTTTCCTGACGCAGTATCCTGACCTATTTGCTGGAGCTATGATTGTTGCGGCCAAAGATACCGTTGCGGATTATACAGGTTCCGTTGACGCATTCAAGCAAGAACTCAAAGGTATTGTTGATGTGCCAATGTGGATTATGCATGCCCAAAATGATCCAACGACAGACAGTCGTACCAGCTCACTCGCTTACCAGGCGCTGACTGAAATGGGAGCCAAGAAGGTGCATTTGACCTTATATGATGATACTTATATGGATAGCCACAGATTCTACGGTGGCTTGAAACACTGGTCTTGGGTACCTGCCTTCAATAATAAAGAGGTTATCGCAAGTCTGTTCAAACTTCATAAAGACACAGCTGGAGAGCAGAAAGGTCCCTCATCAGAGAAAGGCGTACAACCTACGGAACCTGTAACTCGTGCGCAGATCGCAGTCGTTCTAGCTGATGCTCTGCAACTTCCAGCAGTAACTGAAACATATTCTTATGTGGACAGCGCTCCGGACTGGGCGGCTCAAGCCATTGCGAAGGTGACCAAGGCGGGACTGATGAAAGGCATCGGCAATCAAATGTTTGCTCCAGATAGCCAAGTTACACGTGCGCAGATGGCAATGATTGTGGATCATATTTTGGCCCGTAAAGACTGGAAGCCTGCAACTGATTCGGCAGAGCTTAAGTTCGGAGACGTCAACAGTAAACACTGGGCATATGAAGCGATTCAGAATAGCGCCCGTGCAAATGTAATAACAGGTGTGAGCAAAGGCAAGTTTGATATGACGCAAACTGTGACAGGTTCACAGCTTGAGCAAATCATGCAGCGACTAGAGCAAGTGGGCACAAAATAAAGCTTGGAACGGATAGAAAATAAATTCTATTTAAGTTGAACTATTTATTTACAGCTGAACGGAGAGGATGAACGCAAATGACTACACCATTTCCGAAGAATTTCCTATGGGGCGGCGCAGTAGCGGCCAACCAGCTTGAGGGAGCGTATAATGCCGATGGCAAAGGTTTGTCTGTACAAGATGTTATGCCACATGGTATTACAACACCAAGAACAGAAGGCCCTACTGAAGATAATCTGAAATTGATCGGCATTGATTTTTACAATCGCTACAAAGAGGATGTTAAACTGTTTGCCGAGATGGGCTTTAAGGTGTTCCGTACATCCATTGCTTGGTCCCGTATTTTCCCTAAAGGTGACGAACTGGAGCCGAACGAAAAAGGTCTGCAATTCTATGATGATCTGTTCGATGAGTGCCACAAATACGGTATCGAACCTCTAGTAACCATCTCTCACTACGAGACACCGCTGCATTTGTCCAAAACGTATGATGGCTGGGTTAATCGTAAAATGATCGAGTTTTATGAACGCTATGTTACGGTGCTGTTTAACCGTTTCAAAGGCAAAGTGAAATACTGGTTGACGTTTAATGAGATCAACTCCATTCTGGAAGAACCGTTCATGAGCGGTGGTATCTATACACCGAAATCTGAATTGTCCAAGCAGGATCTGTACCAAGCGATCCATCATGAATTGGTAGCCAGTGCGCTTGCTGTTAAACTCGGTCATGAGATTATGCCAGAAGCGAAGATTGGCTGTATGGTACTGAGCATGCCAACGTATCCGCTCACACCGAATCCAGATGATGTGGTTGCAGCGATGCACGCAGAGCAACGTAATGATATTTTTGCCGATATCCATGCACGTGGTTATTATCCGAAATACATTAATCGTTATTTTAAGGCGAATAACATCAACATTAAGTTCGAAGATGGGGATGCGGAAATACTCAAACATACCGTAGATTTCATTTCCTTCAGCTATTATGTAAGTATCTGTGAGACCGGTGATCCGGAAAAACGTAAAGAGGGCAAAGGAAACCTGTTTGCAGGCGTGCAAAACCCGTACTTGAAAGCGAGTGAATGGGGCTGGCAGATCGACCCTCAGGGATTGCGTGTAACCCTCAATAAATACTGGGACCGTTATCAAAAACCGTTGTTTATTGTCGAAAATGGTCTGGGTGCCGTCGATGAGTTGATTACGGATGAGAACGGCAATAAAACAGTCCAAGATGACTACCGGATTCAATACTTGAATGACCACTTGGTGCAAGTTGGAGAAGCACTTGAAGACGGTGTCGAAGTGATGGGGTACACGTCTTGGGGCTGCATTGACTTGGTAAGTGCATCTACGGCAGAGATGAAGAAACGTTACGGTTTCATCTATGTGGACCGCAACAATGACGGTTCCGGCACGCTGGAACGTTACAAGAAAAAATCCTTCCACTGGTATAAAGAAGTTATTAGTACGAATGGCGCAAGTCTCAAAAACAATAACGCATAGTCCTGATTCCAAAGACCTTGTTATATGAGTGCATTTTATATCGCATTGACGCACATTAACCGCTTTCAGAAAAACATTGTCACAAGCGATTTAATATGGTAAGATAGGCCCAAGGCTAATGAATACTGGATTGTTACTGTTCAATCAGGCAAAACCAGAGGCAGGAATTTTTTTCGTCCTGTTTTGGTTTTGCCTTTTACTACTTTGACGGTGCAAGGTGATGTGAAGAAATGAAAATTGAGAAGGTACTCAACAACAATGTAGTCACTGTAATTGACCCGGGAGGTAACGAACTGGTCGTTATGGGACGTGGAATTGCCTTCAAAAAGCATACAGGTGAATCAATAGACGAGAGTCTCGTTGAAAAGATATTTTCGCTCGAAAGCAAGGAAGTATCCCAGAAATTAAAGACGCTTCTGTCCGATATTCCGGTTGAATATATGGAGTGCTCGGATGAAATTATTCGCTATGCCGAGACGGTACTAAGTGAGAAGCTTCATGAAAGCATCTACATTTCACTGACGGATCATATCCATTTTGCGATTGACCGGCATCGTCAAGGATTACAGATTCGTAATGCGTTGTTTTGGGAAATCAAGCGTATGTACCGCAAGGAATATGCGATCGGTCTCAAGGCATTGCAGATTATTGAAGAGACGCTGGGTGTTCTGCTTCCCGAGGACGAATGTGCATTCATCACTATGCATCTGGTTAACGCTCAGATGAATGGCGAGATGAGAGAGACGATCAGTATTACGAATATCGTGAAGGATATTCTGAACATCGTTCGGCGCAGTTTCGTAATTGAACTCGACGAAGATTCACTGAGTTATTATCGATTCCTGACCCATTTAAAGTTCTTTGCTCAACGCGTATTACAAGGTACAGCGATTGAAGACAAGGAAGAGGATAATCCGCTTCATGATCTGGTGAGCAAACAATATCCGGAAGCACATGCTTGTGCAGTCAAGATTAACGATTATACACGTAAAATATATAATCGCGTCTTATCGAAGGAAGAAGTGTTGTATCTCACGATTCATATCGAACGTATTGTCCGAAATGAACAAACAATCGAATAAATTTGGGATTGTTACTGCAAAAAAGGCAAAACCTAAACGTTGAATGATGATAAGCTATTATGCTTTGTCATTGTTCAGTGTTTAGGTTTTTTTTAAACCTTCAATACACATAAAAGGAGCAAAACACAATGGATAAACAACAATTGTCCAAAGATATTCTGAAGCTTGTTGGTGGCGAAGAGAACATTGATCAAGTGACCCACTGTATGACAAGACTCAGATTTAACTTGAATGACAACAAAAAAGCAGACAAAGCGACGCTGAAAAATACACCGGGCGTTATGGGTGTCATGGAAAACGGCGGTCAGTTTCAGGTGATCATCGGTAACGATGTACCTGTGGTGTACAACGCTTTAGTAGGCAACATGTCCAAATCCCCGAACGCAGATGCATCGTCAGGTGCGGCTAGCGGAGAAAAGCAAAAGAAAAATGTGATAAGTGCCCTGTTTGACTTCATTTCAGGCGTATTCACACCAATCCTGCCGGCAATCACGGGTGCGGGTATGATTAAAGGGATCGTAGCTATCCTCGTAGCTGTGGGATGGTTATCTGATAAAAGCTCGACATACACAATTCTATCTGCAATTGGTGATGGTGCTTTCTACTTCCTGCCTATCATCTTAGCGATTAGTGCAGCACGTAAACTGGGCAGTAACATGTTTATCGCTGCAGCACTTGCAGCCGGTATCATGCACCCGACGATTACGGCACTTCTGGCTGCAGGGGACACCACATTCATCGGAATTAAGGTTATTGCGGCAAGTTACTCATCAACCGTAATTCCAATTATTCTTGCAGTCTGGATTGCTTCATATGTGGAGAAAGCGATCGATCGGATTACACACGCTTCGCTGAAGCTTCTGGTTGTTCCGACAGTAACACTTTTAATCATGGTTCCTGTAACATTGATGACGGTTGGACCGTTGGGTACAGTACTTGGTAATGGCTTGTCCGGTGGTATCTCATGGTTGTTCGAGAACATGTCCATCTTTGCGAGTATTCTGATTGGCGGTACAATGTCACTGTTAATCATTACGGGTATGCACTATGCTTTGTTACCAATCGTAGTTGGTTCTATGACAACATTGGGTTACGACTTTATCATTCCGCTGATGTTTGCAGCTAACCTTGCACAAGGCGGCGCAGCATTTGGTGTAGGTTTAAGATCGAAAAACAGTAAAACAAAATCTTTGGCCTATTCCACAGGTCTTACAGCAGTAATGGGTATTACAGAACCAGCCATGTACGGGATTAACATGAAGTTCAAAAAACCATTTATTGCAGCCCTTATTGGGGGAGCTGTTGCTGGTGCGTTTATGGGTATCTTTAATGTAAGATCATATGTAATTACAGGACTTGCAGGTCTACCAAGCATTGCAGCATTTATTAGTCCAGCAATCAGTACACTACTGTTTGCACTGGTGGGCGGCGTGATTGCTATCGTAGCTGCAGCGGTGCTGACTTATATCCTTGGATTCCAAGAAGAGGATGCTCCACAAGCGGCTGCAACTTCAGCTTCTACAGAAACTGCAGAGCCAGCAACAACGACGGCTCCAGTTGTAACGGAAGAAACGAAAGCACAGGACGAGCAAGTATTCAGCCCGATCACGGGTGAAGTGAGACCACTTAGTGATGTTCCTGACCCTGCGTTTTCTGAGGAAATTATGGGTAAAGGTTTTGCAATTCAGCCGACTGAAGGTCGTGCAGTATCTCCAATCAACGGTACCGTGTTCTCCCTCTCGAAGAGTGGACATGCGATCGGACTCGTAAGTGATACGGGTGCAGAAATGCTGATTCACATCGGGATTGATACGGTGAAGCTGAAAGGTCAATTCTTCTCTCCTAAAGTTCAGGCAGGAACCAAAGTTTCCGTAGGTGATGTCTTGATGGAGTTTGACCGCGAAGAGATCGAAAAAGCCGGATATACTACAATCACACCGGTAATCATAACCAATATGCATCAATATGCTTCTATTGAGTCTGCTGGTCGCACAACGGTTAAGGAACAAGAACTGTTGTTCACGGCAAAAGCATAATCAATATAAAAAAAGCAGCCGCTTTCCTGGAATGTCTCAAGGAAAGCGGCTGCTTTTTTGGTTTTTACTGAAGAATATGCATTAATTCCTGATGTACATTCTACCGGTCTGTAACAATTTTAATTAAATTATCTTCTATTCTGAGCAATATAAGATTTAGCGTTATTTGACGATAATTTTGCCTTGTCCTGCGAGCATGCGCATTTCCCGGGACAGGCGATCCTGAGCTTCTTTTTCAACTTCCAGTTGCACGCCATAACGCCATACCGTGTTATGTTCCATCCCCCAGCGAAGTGTGCCTTCAATATATAACAAGTCTTCAAACAGCTTCAGGTTGATGCCGATGCGTATATCGTTATATTCTACAGGCAGGGACAGTGGGAAAGCAAGCTGACAGCCGGAGCGGCTGATATCACGCAATTCGGCTTGAATGGGCTTAGGAGGGCCATCCATGCCATTAATGCTCAAAATGTATATTTCGAAGTGCATAGGTTCCTTCAGGGTATAACGAAAAGGTTCTTTCCTATTATTAATTGGCATAGATTCCTCCATCAAATTCAAAAAAATTCCGTTATCGTTATATCGTCAGTTATGAACCAGAAATGAAGAGTACCGCAGCGGAGATGGTTCGAGAGTTCGATTTTATGTGTGGACTGTGCTTGTTATAATGTAAGAAAGAGAGGATGGATGAGCATGCAAGGAACATTTCGAATGGATACAGATACAGCCACAATGTGCTGTTATGATCTGGCGTCACTGGAACATCGTCTTCAGGACACGCCTGACTGGTGGTCGATTCCGGAGGATGAATTGGAGGAGGTCAATGCAGGCCATTGTCTGTTTCTGAATCTGGGCGAGGACGGAACGTATGATGTGCAATGGATTGTGAGAGAAGCTGCTTACGACGAAACAGAGGCACGAGCGGAGAAAAGTATGACTTATTATCTGCAAGTCCCTTCGGGCAAAGTGTATTTGGGTGCTGCTGATAATGTCAGTGGCGGTGAACTGGAGCCGGATGAATTATCTCAAGGGATCTTTTTACAACTAAACTCTGGAAATTATGCTTGCACTGTATTTAAAAAGGAAAATCAGATATCGGTTACGATTCAGCCTGGTGATCGGGGGAAGAACAGGTTACACGATGTGATACGGATATAGTGAGATGATATGGATGAACAAACTTACATATTATTAGGAGAGATGTATATGCAACATTGGACGGGTACGCCCATCATGGATGCAGCTACTTTGCGCCAAAGAATAAGGGTACTTGCGGCACTTGATATTATGATGTCTGAAGAGGCCTGGCTCCGCGTACATCGTTATCAAAATAATGTTCTCCAGCCAGATACAGCATGGGGAACTGTGCATAACGGTGCAGGGGATCACCTGCATGTATTGTTTACGAATAGAGGTACATTAATCAAAGGATTTGATCATGAATCTCCGCTCAGTCCGCATAACCGAGAGGACGGCAAAATTTATCCTGCAATGTACGACGAGGTGCCAGAGGAGTTCAAACGTATTTTAGGTCAACAAGAGGAAGCGCTGGATCGGGAAGATGTCACCTTCTGTATCTGGCAGGAAGGGCACAATCTGGATTGGAAGGCAGGCCGTTGGATTGAGCTTGCAATGACCGAAGAGGACGAATCGGATGCTGAGGGTGGAGTGGCATTTCTGCTTGGTTATATCAAGGAAACACCAGAAGCATATATCGATTGGGCTGAAGATTACTATGATATGCAAGATATGTCTTTGACGGCTGTGACTGAAGTATACAGTGATGCACCGATTAGTGCTGACCTAATTCGAAGAATAAATCCGAAGCGTGACGTGTCGTCTGGCCTGGATGAACTGATGCAATCTGGATACACTGTGCAGCGAGGCGGAGCGGATTAAGCAACGTTTGAGGGAGGGGACGCATGATGGGCTGGGAGTACGGAATTAGAACGAAGGAGCACAACATGTTGCCTGAAATTATGCAACGACTGGCAGCTTCACTTACGTACAGCAGGATGTACAGTTTGGAGCAACACACCGATGGTTTTAGTCTTTTGCGTGACGATGCATCCTGGCCAATTGCTTTGGAGGTAGGTTTGGAGGAAGCGAAAGGTCTGGATGAAGTGGCGGATGGTGAACGATACATCTATTGCCTGTTCCATATCTGGGGGGAGGGAGGACAAATCTGGAAACAACAGATGGAGGGTGTAACGAATCAGTATCCGGGAGTATTCGAATGGTTCGAATTATGATTACGAGTGTAGGAATAGCAGCTCCTATCTATAGATAGGGAGCTTTTTTTCATTCAAAAAATAATGAAAACGGTTTGGTCGGTTCATCCGTCTTATATCACAGAGAGAGAAGGAGGGGAAAAGGGTGGATAGCGAGACAGGGATGAAGCAGATGAACTGGATCCATGTGCACGATGAATCAACGTTTATTTATACCATTATGGAGCATCAAGATACGTTGTTATCCATAGCTTATAGCTATTTGCGCAATCGGCAGGATGCGCTGGAAGCAATACAAGAGATGACCTGCAGGGCCTGGATTAAACGTCGTACGCTAAAAAATGAAAAGGCATTTAAATCATGGATTATTCGAATTTTGATTTATGTGTGTATTGACGAACAGCGCCGCCGCAAGCGAACTATACCTCAGCCGGATGAGAGCATGGAGCAAAATATCCCGTCTTCGTGGATGATTAGTGCCCGAGATAATCGTATAGCCATGCAGTCTCTTTTGCTGAAAATAAAACCGAAGTATCGGCATGTATTATTGCTCAAGTACTACAACGATATGACACTTACAGATATTGCTTCAATACTTGGCAAGCCGGAAGGCACGGTCAAGACATGGCAGCATAAGGGGCTTGAACAATTACGAAAGCTGATGAAGAACAGGAGGGATTGGCATGACCACTAGCCCGGAGGAAAAAGCATTGCTGGCCGATGCATATGAGGTTAACAAGAAACGCAGCGAATTGGATTCGGCGGATACGACTGTTGCCATACAACGCGGCTTGGCGGAAGCAAGAGCGACTAGATCAAGTAAACGTAGACGGTTAAAATGGATCACGGGGCTATGCGCTGTATCACTTGCCGTGGCGAGTATTCTGTTCTCATCACTCGGAGACCTCGGGCAGCAACGGGTGACCTCTTCCGAACCTGATGTCCATTGGGGGAAGCTGGAGCCTTTTCGTGAATTGATGCGCACAGATCAGGAGAGTGCTACCCTTACCTCAGCCTTTAACCATAATTATGTTCAGCGTGTAGATCAGACGGTGACGATGGGGAAATACACATTTACGGTGGATGCGTTGATGGCGGATGAGAATCGAATTATTCTCTTATACTCAGCCCGGACGGATACATCAAATGGTGTATATTCCATAGAGAACACGAAATTAATGGATGCATCCACAGGATACGTGATTGATAATGGTAGCATTAACGGTATACGTTTCACAGATGAGAATCATATTCTTCGAGGCCGAACCACATTTGACCGAAGTCGCAGTAAGCCGCTTCCGGAAAAATTAAATTTTGAATTTCAGCTTTCCTCTGTCGTTCCTGATCTCCCCAAGGATGGAAAAGGGAAGGGAAAAGAAAAAGAGCAGGAGCAGCAGGGGGAGAATTCGCAGGAACGAAAGTACGAATTTTCTAAAAAAATGAATGTTGTCGTTGCATTAGACCCGAAATTTTCAATCCCTAAAACGGAAATCATTCCTGTTAATCAAACGTTCAAGTTTGGAGAGTACGAAGTGTTGATTGCAGACATGGAAATTTCGCCGCTAGTTACACAGGTAAGGGTTGATTATAATCCCAAACAAAAGCTTGACTATGAGAAGGAGTCGTTCATTAGCGATATCATTCAGCCGTTTGAGATGGTAACGATCTCCAAAAAAGGGGAGAAGACAACCTTATCTAGGAATGGAGGCAGAGGAACGGGGAATGGCATGGTTTATTCGTTCAGTAGTAATTTTCTTGATAAACCCCAATCGATTATATTGAAGATGCAAGGAAAACCCGGTAAAATCTACGACACTTTAAAGGATGCTGCGAAGGATCAGTTTGAAATCAAAATTAAATAGACGTATGAAAAATAGATGAGATGTTCACGGGTTAAGTGTGAGCTAATCTCATCTTTCTGTTTTTCACTATACGTGACCTGCTGTTGCACAAAAGATAAAATTGTTGTCTTTTTGCAATGATGGTATTGTCACAATGCAGGTTACAAGCTATAATCGAGTTGTTTGAAGGGACAAATTACAAAGGATGGTGATATTTTGAAGAAGTTTTCATTACTTTTACTCGCAGTCACTTTATTGTTGTTAACGGTTTCAACAGCCCCGGCTACATATGGTGCGGCTAACTTTCCCAACACGGGCACAAATGGTTTGACTGGTTTTGCAGGTAATGCGAAGAATGAGAACGGTGTATCCAAGGCGGCGACGACAGGAGGCAGGAACGGTCAGGTCGTGTATGTCAGTAATCTGAATGATCTGAGAACACACATGGCAGGCTCTACAGCCAAAATTGTCGTCGTGGAACAAAATATTTCTTCATCCAGCTTGCAAAAAGTTGAATTCGGTTCCAACAAAACATTGGTAGGTTCTTTTGACAGACATACATTAACGAACATTCACTTCAGATCCACTTCGGGATCAAGCAATGTGATCTTTCAAAATCTGACGTTTAATCACTCTGCGAACATCAATGCCAACGATGATATTCAGATGTACATTACTTCCGGCTCCAACTACTGGATCGATCATGTTACCTTCTCGGGTCATAACTATAGTTCTGGGGGCAGTGATCTGGATAAGCTCCTGTATATCGGTGACCGCGCAGATTATATCACGATTAGTAACTCCAAATTTGCGAATCACAAATATGGCATTATTCTAGGACACCCGAATGACGGCAACAGCAGCTATAACGGTGTGCCTCATGTGACGATGTCCAACAACTATTTCGAAAACTTGTATGTACGCGGTCCTGGACTTATGCGTTATGGTTTCTTCCACATCAAAAACAATTACGCCAATAACTTCAACCAAGCGATTACTATTGGTGAGAAAGCACGGATTTATTCTGAAAACAACTACTTTGGCGCAGGGGCTGAAAAAGGTGGCATTCTGGATGACAAAGGCAAGGGAGAATTTACGGATAAAGGTAGCACACCTGCTCTGAATAGTCCGGTTTCTCCAAAAACCAACTGGAGACCAAGCAATAACTATAGTTATCAGGTCGAAAGTGCCAGCTATGCACGTGAATTTGTTACGAAATATGCCGGATCATCGAATACAACGCTGGTGTTTGGCAAGTAACAAGCGGAAGTCTGTGAATCTTTTATAACAATGAGTAGCAGAGTCTGCTTTATGCGTATCTACGCATAAGCAGGCTCTTTATTTTCTACTCACGAGTGAGGGAGATAATATTTTCTTAACATATATTAATTTTAGACATAAATTACCGATATACATAAAGTGGCGCTGACTGCACGTTTATGAAGTTAATATGTACTATGCTAAAGGGCGCAGAGGTTACAGAACTACGTATAAGCAGGACTATGGACTAAGAATAAACTTACAGCGGCCTACATATGTTAAATTTTTTAACTTACATAAAGGACGGGGTAAGCATGAATCGTATCGATGAGATCACTTGGCAGAGAAACAAATTAGTAAGCTACATGATGTGGGCCATAACGGCCATCAGTGCGGGGATCACGATTATTGTTCCTGATCTATGGTTGTCCACGCTACTCTCGGTTGTGGTTACTTTAGCGGTTACGGTATGCAATTTTATGAAAAAGGGTATTCATATTATTCCATGGTTTGTGACCGTAGCGGTCATTGCCAGTGGAATCTATGTAAGCCGTGACGCGATGAATGCAGTACAAGGTATTCTTATCGTTTCGCCGCTATTACTGTATCCGAATAGCAAGCACTATAATATTGCCTTTTCGGTGATGCTTGCCTTTTTTTCCGTTCAACTCGTTCTTGTATCATCGGCGAGCATTCAGTTGCTCTTTGCTGACTTGATTAATTTCAGTATGTATATCGTAACCGGAATTATTATGATCACCGTATCCAGGGTAAACAAACGATTGTTTATGGATAGTGAAGCACGGGGGATGCAGGTAGAGGAATCCCGTACACGAGTGGAAGTGATGCTGGAACGTGTCAAAGATGCTGTTACAGGGCTGTCCCGCTATACGGAACAATTAAAACAAAAAGTGGATGAGACGGGTGCCATCACCAATGAAGTGACGGTTGGATTCAGCGAAGTTGCCAGGGGTGTCGAATTCCAGGCAACTAGCATTGCGGATATCTCCGAATCTTTATCCCTCTCTGACCGGCATATTAAAGATGTGGCATCCTATTCCGAACAGATGAAAGAACTATCTGCAAGCATGGCTTCAAGCACACAGACCGGCAGTGCACAAATGGATCATTTGAACATACAGATGCGTGAATTGTATCAGACGATTAACATGACAGCTGATGATATGAAGAAATTCAATGATCAAAGTGAATCGATGACAATGATGCTGAACAGTATCTCCGATATCGCCACTCAAACCAATCTGCTTGCGCTAAATGCAGCTATTGAAGCAGCACGTGCGGGTGAACATGGACGTGGGTTCGCCGTCGTTTCGGAGGAAGTTCGCAAGTTGGCTGAAAGCTCAGGTCAATCGGCGAATGAGATCACCTCGATTCTCACTGGGCTGAGAGCACAAACGCAGGCATTAACAAGCAGATTCGAAGGTATTCGTCTGTTGTTGCAACGTGGAACAGAAAGTGTTCAGACGACAGAGAACGTATTCCAATCCATTAATAAAAATTCACAAAATGTGCTTATTCAGGCTACAGAAATCGAAACGAGTTCAGCAACGATGAAGGAAGCCTCGACTAGAGTGGTCAATGAGGTGTCCGAGATTTCCAGTGTGACAGAACAATCGAGTGCCGCAACCGAAGAGATTCTTGCAAGCATGGAAGAACAGCGTAATCTGACGCAAAATATGGTGGTAAGCTTTACTGAACTGGAGAAACTCATCATCAATCTGAGTGAGCTTGTATCGGATCATCATTCTTCGAGACCAGACAACGAATCTTAGGAAGATAAGACTACTCTTACTACAATGATGGACAGTTCAGACTGCGGTCATATCTGCCTAGCCTAAGTCATGATGTTCTTTTCGCAGGCAGTATAACCTTTCAGATGAAGTTGATCCAAATAGGTCCGTCCGTGCATAATTATGCGCTGCACGGGCCTTTTTTGACGTTCATAGGTCCCTTGTAGCTCCACATTTTTTTAGATAGAGTAGAGGTATAGAAGATGTCGGTGAAACGCCTCTGAAGTGTGGGGCCAAGGGCCGGAATAGCAAAAAAGTCAAGGAGAGATCAACTTGAATTGGACAGAGATCAGTAAAATCAAAGAAATAGAGCACCTATGTGAAGTTATTGCTTCATCGTCATTGGATGTTAATGAACGGGATGACCGCGGACGAACACCGCTTATGATTTTTTTGACCAATCGTACCCCGCTTGAAGGCATTCGCTGTTTGCTCAAAGCCGGGCCGGATCTGGAATTGGAAGATAAACGGGGAGATACGGCTTTGAAAAAAGCGGTAAGGTTCAAGCAGCCCCAAGCGATCAGTCTATTACTTGAACAGGGTGCAAAACTGGATTCCCCGAAGGGTATCATGGCAACAGCCTGGAACCTGGCAAGAGAGCACAACCCGAACATGGCCGATATGCTGCTGGATACACCTGGAGCCATACGTTTGATATTGACAACTGAGGAGCAGCAGATTGTTGATGATATTATTTACGAGGAGTCTTCCGGCGCAGCCTGTGAGAAAGTTCGAATGTTGGATTCAGAAGTGTTGGTACACGCAGTGGTGAATGGTTTTAATTGGGATGATAGTCCCGAACCGATGGTTGCAGCAGCTGAGCATCCGAAATGTGCCGAGATTACAAGGCTGGATATGGTTGAATTGATGGAGGCGAATTACTGGCTGGAGATGGATCTGGAAGAAGTGAACAGAAGAGTAGATGGGCCTAAGTATCGACAACTCGCAGCATTTTTGACTAGAAAGGACTGATTCGGAATGGTGCATGACTCCCTCCATGAGCAGAATACCAAGCTGGAGCAGCTGCAACAGGAACTGAAGGCGGGAAATATCGAGCATTTTTACATGACTGAGCCTGTACAAAAGCAGAGGCAGCAGTTGGTACTGGCAGGCAGTTTTGATTTTTCATATTATCACAATGTGGAGATTACGTTTACTGAGGTAGAATTTCTCCTTTGTCCCGGGACGATATTTAACGTGGAGTTGTTTCGGCTTGCCACTGAAGAAGAGATCGCTCAGTTAAATTCCGTTATGTACGGCTATGAACGAAATGGCACAGTCTTTTGCCTGGAAAATGAATTCGAACAACAGCGATTTTATATCGTTGCGAAGCAAATGACGTATCATTTCGGCACGGTATATTACTATAATCGACCAAATCTGCAGCCGGGAGAGCGGATTGCTGAATTCGTAACCCAATCAGAGAACGTTCATGAGCAAAGTTAATGTGAATATGATGCACACCGTGGAGGAATCGGAGATTGAAGAAACATGATGGGGAAGACGAATTTGATAGCAACGCGTACCAGATGAAAGAGGAAGGGGTTAAAGATGTCGGTGGGCAAGTCCGGTTGTATGATCGACATTCAATTCATAACATGGATTGGCCTGATACCGAGGATGCAAGATACGCACAGGCTTACCTGGAGCCGATGATGACGCTCGGGACGACAGAATACATGACTAACGTGAACACCACGTTGCTCCTTGCCCGGATTGACAATCTTGTGTTGCCAGTGACCGTGAATGAAGAGGAATATAATAACGCTTATGTCTGTTCGCCGTATACCCATTATGTGCGGTATGCGAAGCAGGAACTGACTATGCTACAGAAGCCGGTGTTGGAAAAAGGACTTTCCCTGTTGCTCACTTTCATTGGCTGGGGTATGAAAAAATCCCGGATCAACAAAGTTGTACATGTGAACAACTGGCTGTTTTCAACTAACCTGTATCCTGCCATGACTAGCGAGCAGGCAATACATATCTTGACAGCAATAAGGGAGCGTTATCCGCAACATACGGTGATCTTCCGTTCTTTGAGTTCCAAACTTCACACGAACCTGATAACAGGGCTTCAGGAAGCGGAATGCCGCTGTATACCGAGCAGGCAGATTTATCTCTATCAGGCGGATGATCCGAATTTCGGCAATGCCAAGTCGCGCTGGTTGCTCAAACGGGATCAGGTACTACTGGGTAAGCATGGTTATGAGCTGGTGTCTGGTGCAGATATTACGGAAGCGGATATCCCGCGAATTGTGGAACTGTACCGGATGTTGTATCTGGAAAAGTACTCCTATGACAATCCGCAATTCAGTGAGCATTTTATTGCTACAGCTAGAGCGAACGGCATATTAAGTCTGCATGGCTTGCGCAAGGAAGGGCGATTGGATGCAGTGATGGGTTACTTCTGCCGCAATGGGGTGATGACCACGCCGTTGTTCGGCTATGATACAGATGTTCCCCAGTCTGTCGGTCTGTATCGCATGTTGTCCGCTTGTCTGATTGAACAAGCCCGTAACAACGGCATGTTGTTGCATGAGAGTGCTGGTGCAGCGCAGTTCAAACGGAATCGCGGCGCGATAGCGGATTTTGAATACTCCGCAGTATATGACCGGCATCTCTCATTCCGCAGACGGTGGTGCTGGGCATTACTAGACCGATTGTTGAACAGCATAGGCGTGCCACTTATGCGCCGCATGAAGCTGTAATGTAAAGTTCTATTCCAGATGCTCAGCAAGCTGCACTTCAAAACCATCTGGGTCTGCAATGTACATAAAACGCAGACGTGGGTTCGGCTGCACAGGTTCGCGTAGGATGGGAATGTTCATCTTGGCCAGACGCTCCATAGCTGCTTCAAGTGACGTTACTTCGTAACCAATGGAGATACCAGCCTCAGGCTGTAGTACCTGCTCACTACCTTCGATTAGTTCTAGTGAGGTCTCGCTCTTCTCACCCAGACCGAGCATAGCAATCTGCCGTCCACGGCTTTCGAATCTGCGCTGCACGGTAAGCCCGAGCACATGGTGGTAGAAATGAACTGAGGCTTCCAGATTACGCACGCGCAATGTAATCCAATTTAGTTTGATTAACATACTTATTCTCTCCTTCTGTTTTGCTCCATGTCGGTTTATGTTTATTATACAAGAAGAAAGCCGCTTTACCTGATTTTATTGAAAAAATTTACAAAAATATATATGTAAGCGTTATTTCGAAGTGTATAATACAAGTTAAATTGAGAGGAGGAATGAAATGAAGACGAAGACAATAAAAAAAATGAGTTCAACCCTGCTGGCAACGATGATGGTAATGACGATGGTCCCTTTCCAGCAGGCCGCTTTTGCGCAAGAGCAGCAGATCGAGCAGGGGGTAAGCCCTGGAGCTACAGCGGTTTCGCAGCAGAACCTTAAAGTGCTCAATACCGATTTTGAGGATGGAACACTTCAAGGCTGGCTTCCGCGTGTTGGCAGCGAGAATATGACGGTTTCACAGCAGGCAGCGCATCAAGGAACTCGGAGTATGCTGGTAACAAACCGTCAGCGCTCCTTTCATGGGCCGATGCTGAAAATGAAAAGTCTGTTGAAGCCTAATTCTACGTATAACATCTCGTTTTATGTCAAGCTAACGGAGAAACCTACTACAGATCAGACGATTCAGCTAACAGCTTACAAGAAGAATGGGGCAGAGAGCTGGAACATGCTGGACAAGGTCACGATTCCCAAAGATGACTGGCAACAATGGCATAAGGTTACGGCCACGTACCAATACAGCGATAACCCTGAGGAGCTGAACTTTTTTATTGAAACACCTTATATCTCCGATGATACGGTAGATACTTTATCATTTTATGTGGATGATGTAACGATTGAGGAAGCTGCACCACTCGCTATTGAGACCGATATTCCTTCCTTGCAGGATCTGTACCAGAGCGAGTTCCCTATAGGCGCCGCTGTGTATCGCTGGCAGCTTGAAGGGGCTTATGGTCAACTGTTATCCAAACATTTCAACAGCTTGACGGCAACATATGAGATGAAACCGAAGTTTGTCTCCCCATCCAAAGATGTGTATGATTTTAAAGCTTCAGATGAATATGTGGACTTTGCACAGCAACACCAGATGGGTTTACGTGGACATGCCTTGCTCTGGCATGTTGATGCAGCGGAGTGGATGTTCAAGGATGATCAGGGCAATCCGGCAAGCCGAGACCTGCTGCTTAGTCGGGTTCAGAACTACGTGGATACGGTCATGAAACGATATAAAGGCAAAATCTACGCTTGGGATGTCGTGAACGAAGCGATTGCGGACAGTAACGGGGATGCGAACGGCATGCGCAAAAGCCCGTTCTACGAGCTGATCGGCCCGGATTATGTCGAGAAAACGTTTGAATTCGCCCGGGCAGCTGACCCGGATGCGAAATTATACTATAACGAGTATTACACGGAAATTCCTGAAAAAAGAGAGCATATGTATCAGCTGGTTAAACGGTTGAAGGAAAAAGGACTGATTGATGGTGTGGGCCTGCAATCCCACTATAATCTCGAATCTCCGCCAATTGACGAAATTGAGAAAACAATTAATCTGTTTGCCGGTCTAGGACTGGATATCCAGATTACCGAGCTGGATGTGGACAGTGGTATTCCTTATGGCGAGGAGCTGCCTCAGGACGTGGCGGTGAAGCAGGCCTATCGTTACAAAGAGCTGTTTGACCTGTATCAAAAGCATAGCGATGTCATCTCATCTGTGACCTTATGGGGTCTTCAAGATGAGAAATCCTATAACAATCAGGCATTTTTGTTTGACTCAAATCTGCAATCCAAACCGGCCTATTGGGGGTTAGCTGACGAATCAAGTCTGCCTGTACTGACGCAGCGTGCGGTTACCTTGTCCGGTACACCGAATACGAAGGCAGCTACCCAAGATCCTCTATGGAACAAGGCTGTTTCTACAGCATTAAAAGGCAATTCAGGCACAGCGTCCTTCCGTACGCTATGGGATAACAATAATCTGTATGTCCTGGTTGATGTGAAGGATACAACGAAACACTCGAAGGACAAGGTGGAGCTGTTCGTTGATTTGAACAATGGCAAAACCCCCGTCTATGAGGCAGATGATCGACATATCACGATAACCCGTGCAGGCAAAGTAACTGGAGCGAAGAACTATCGCGTTCGTGAAGCGGCCGGCGGATATCAGGTTGAAGTATCCATACCATTAACGAATGCACAAGGGGCACTTGCACGTGAAGTTGGCCTCGATGTGCGGGTGACGGACGGTGGGAATAACAGTTCAGAAGGGCAGCAGGTTCTGTATTGGAATGATCGCACATTATCCCAAGATCAAGACACAAGCAAATATGGCGTTATTCAGTTTGCAGGTATGCCTAAGTCTGCAAAAGCGCTGCAAGGAACAGTAACGATAGATGGTGAGAAAGATGCAAAATGGAATAAGGTTACTCCATTCCGTATTACACCACTGAATCAGAGCGGGGGAGCATCAGCTGAGGCTCGTGCGATGTGGTCTGGTCAGGATCTATATCTGTTCATTGATGTCACAGATCCGCAAATTATAACCAACGCCACCGATCCGTGGGATCAGGACTCGGTCGAGATTTTCCTGGATGAAAATCATCAGCGCACGCCTTTCTTTCAGTATGATGATGCCCAGTTCCGAATCAGTGCAGATAACGTGGCTACGTTTGCAGGCAGTGCCTCACCCGCGCGTCTTGAAAGTGCTGTGAAGAAAACGGCCAAGGGGTACCAGGTGGAGGCCAAGATCAGATTCCAATCCCTCGTGCCGAAGGCAGGTCAAGTGATGGGATTTGAGCTTCAAATTAATGATAATCAAGGAAATAACAACAAGAGCACAGCGAAATGGAATGATCGCACCAATGATAGTTGGAAGAACACTTCCCAGTATGGCATTCTGACGTTTTCAAAATAAACCAGTGAATGACCATGGACTAGGCTAAGAATGATAGGCAACAAGGAGTAGTCATTCATTAATCAACACAGCAACCCCCAAACTTTGCGAGATGATCTCGCGAGTGTTTGGGGGTTTTGGTCTTTGGATTTTTGGGATAAGCCGATTTTATTGGATCAGATTCACAGCGCCTTGTGGTACAAAAGCCTCTACGCCGTTATACACAATTACGCCTTCAAGTGCTGTCTTTTTGCCGTTCACAAGTGCGATATTTTTGTAGATTTGCAATTCAAGTTTGGTGTTGCCTTTCGCTACGAGAATCTTCGGATTTTTAACATCCGTCAGGTCCAGTTTGTACGTTGCACCTTTAGCTGTAAACGCCTGCTTGGCAGGTACGAACAATTGCTTGCTAACACTGTCCAGATCAAGATTGAGTACGCGTGCCATGTATTTGGCTACATCCGTGTTGTCAATAACACCGAATGGACGATCATTGTTAGGGGCATACGTATAAAGTACAACGTCTCCGCCCGTGTGTCCACCTGTTGTCCAGCCGATACCGGCACGCTTACTGATCATTGGGCCTACCACATAGTTCAGGCTACCTGGCTCGGCGGCTTTAATGGCAGCAACCTCTTCGGAAGTCAGATCCGAAATACCATAATATTGTTTCATCACTGCTTTGATGTTGGTACGTTTCGCATCCAGCTTTGCCTCGACGCCTTCACCTGTCAGCTTGGCCTTCTTCAGTGGCCCGATAAACGTGGACAAAGGTTCTTTGTCATACGTGCTTGTTGTAGCTGCATTACCGATCGTAAGTCCACCGTTCTGATGGTCAGTTACAGCAACAACGGCGGTTTGTCCGTCCGCTTTAGCGAAATCCATTGCTACTTTTACAGCATCATCAAAAGCAAGCACGTCGCTGATAATCCCAATCGGATCATTGGCATGAGCAGCCCAGTCTACCTTGCTGCCTTCGACCATCAGGAAGAAGCCGTCCTCGTTTTTGGAGAGCACTTCAATCGCTTTGGATGTCATCTGCGCCAGACTTGGCTGCTTGGCAGGATTACGATCCATGTTGTATGACATTCCTGCTGGAGAGAACATGCCCCACAGTTTGTTGGAAGTAGATGCTTTCATCGCCGCAGGTGTAGTTACATAATCGTAGCCGAGTGCTTTGATGGAGGCAATGAGATTGTTACCATCTTTGCGACCAGCGGGTTCCAGATATTTACTGCCGCCGCCCAGTACAACATCGATGCCGTTGAAGACCTGTTGTTTGCTGAGTGCGTCGTAGTTTTTACGGTCAGGATAATGGGCAGAGAAGTCTGCCGGTGTAGCATGCATAATTTCGGATGTAGCTACAATCCCCGTTGCTTTACCCGCAAGTTTGGAAGCTTCCAATATGGAAGCAACAGGTTTTCTTTCGTCCCCTTTTGCAATCGGTTTTTGTCCAGGCATGGTGGCCTTATCCGGCAATACACCGACAAAACCGGTATGAGATTTATGTCCTGTGGCAAAGGCTGTTCCTGCAGGAGCCGAGTCCGCAATCGGCGCATCCGCGGAGTGTGTACGCACCATACCGCTTGCCATGGAATCAATGGTCAGGGACGAGCCTTTGTACCAACGAGCCAGTGCAGTGGCATCATTAGCCATACCGTCAGGAATAATAATGATTACATTTTTGATCGGTGAAGCAGAAGTTGTTGAAGTACCGTCTTCCACAGCCCAGGCTGCGCTAGTGCCTCCCAGCGTAGCCGTAACAATGGTGGTGACCGCGAGCATCATTTTGGCTGCACGAGCATTAAAGCGATTTAACATGAACATCCTCCTAATAAATATGTATAGTTTATCTAGAACCCAGTGTATAGGGCAATTGCTAAAAGAACGTCTGCTTTAGGTTAATTAATTGTAAAAATTACGATTATAAGTCAAAGCTTACATAATAGACGAACTGGACAAAACGATGAGCACTCTTGTATGGTAGGATGAAATCGGACATGCGGAACAAAAGTCCAATGGTCATTTTGAGGTGGTTCATAATGAGAGAATGGTCAGAGGCCATTCGGTGGTGGAATGATAAACAAGTGAAGCTTATCGATATCCGCCATAATGTAATGCATCCGGGGCAGGAGCTTACGACAACGATTTTGCCGGCACGGGCTTTTTTAATCATGAATAAGGGTGAAGCAGACATCCAGTTCGGGAAGGACAGGTTTACATCGGATCAGACAGTCATTTTACATGGCGAAAAAGGTACGTCACTGCGTATTCGCTGTATGCAGCAACCGCTGGATTATTACTTGCTTCTATATAAAGCGGGGCCGCCTGCGGTTAGCCTTGATCTGCCGGAAGATCAAAGTATACGAGGAGTACATACCTCTCCGGAAAATAGATATTATTTTACAGCAACCTACCCATTAACACTTCTTGCTATCGTTGAAAAAATGGCCGACTCTTGGTCGAGTCGAGAGGAACTGGATCGGCTGCAGGTTACGGGACTGTTCTATCAGTTTGTACATGAGCAATTTCGCCAGTGGAAGATGGCGCGTGAGCAGCACGTTGAATCGCTGGAGCTTGCGGAGCAGATTAAAGCTTATATTCAGGAGCACTATGCACAGTCAATCTCCATGGAGAATATGGCTGTACATTTCCACTACAGCACGCATTATCTGGCCCGGGTGTTCAAACGTAAGTTCGGCTGCAGCCCGATGGATTATGTGGTCCAGACCCGAATCAAGCGAGCGAAAACGTTGCTCACCGAGACGGAAGCGCAGATTCGCGAGGTCGCTGAAAGTGTCGGATATAAGGATCTGTACTATTTTAGCCGCATTTTCAAAAGAACGACTGGAGAGACCCCGGCTCAATATAAGCTGCATAGTCATCGAATCAAAGGTTCAAATCGTACGAACAAAAGGTCGGAATCGTTCATTGCTGACAGGCACAAGCATGGTTATATTGGTAATAACGATAATCATTATCAATACAACACATGGAGCGTGGACGATTTGAACCTTCGTTTGAAGCCTACATTGGCGGTTAGTTTATTATTTAGTTTATCGCTGTTGCTTGCAGCATGCGGGGCAGCAACAGAGCAGCAGCCTGCAACGAGTACAGATCCGGTACAGCCATCCACTCGAATGTACACAGATGCTACAGGAAGAAAGGTTGAGATTCCAGCGCAGCCTTCCAAACCCGTTATCATAACCTATGGCGGATATTTGCTTCCGCTTGGGATGAAACCCGCAGGAGCGAATGCGGAAACGCTGGAACAATATCCGAAAGAACTGGCAGGAGTAACGGACATCGGATCAGGCAATGGTAACGTTGAGATGATCTCAGGCCTGGAACCAGACGTGATCATTGTACCGGACTACACGAATAAGGAGATCGTAGATACGTACGCGAAGATCGCACCAACGATTACCGTTGCCTGGGGTGGTGACCCGGATGTCATCAATACGCTAAGAACGATGGGCGATATTATGGATCGCAAGGATGAAGCGGAGCAATGGATTACGAAGTTTGAAGAGAAACTGAAGAGTATTCGCAGTGGATTGAAGATGAATATCAAGCCGGGTACAACCGCCATGTCCTTTGTAATCTACAATAAAGAGGTATTGCTTGGGGGCGAAGGCGGTACGTTGGGCAAGCTGATCTATGAGGATTTTGGATTTTCGATGCCTGAGCAGTATAAAGCCTATTCGGATGGCGGAACGGTGCTTTCCTTGGAAAAGCTGGCAGACAAACCAGCCGACTACTTCTTCACCCAGATGGATGATGAAGAGATGGATCAGATGATGGAACTGTTTGAGGAACCGGTGTATCAGAGCATTCCCGCGATCAAACATAATCGAATTATCAACGTATCCCGGAACTATTGGAACTATGGGCCATATCTGGCGGATAAGGGTCTGGACAGTTTGATTGAGCAAGTGAAGAAACTGCAAGAGTAATATGATGGATAATCAGCCACAACGGCTTAATCTCCAAGTTAAACCATGAATGAATCCAAGCCGATTCGTTCATGGTTTTTTGGGGGGGGGGAACTAGAATGGGGGATGTCACAATATTGTTCATCGCATGATATAAAAACATTGCTAGCGCTTTCATTTTGTGTTAATATCACGATAATAACAGGATTGTAACCGAATTCAGGGCAAGACCTGTTCCAGTTCATTCGCTTCATTTTGGAAAATTAGGCGATTGATTGCGTTTTGCTAGAGTAACCATAATTCAATACCATACCTCATTATTCTCAGGATTGTTACGTATCGCAGGCAAAACCTGAATTGAGGGCGACAGACCATGTGCTCCTAACGTCTGTTTGCCTTTGATTCAGGTTTTTTTATATAAAAAATCTGCCTGAAAGCCATAACCAAAGGGTTGCAGCAATTCATGTCAGTAGAAGGGAGGACAGCTCTTCCATTCATCCACGATCAAGAAATAGAATGTTCCAAACCTTGGAATACTGTATTCAAAGATGCGATATTCTTAAACTATTTTTCCTATCATACACGACTAGACAGCGAGGAGATTAAACCAATGAAAAAAATGAAACGTTCTATTGCAGTAGCAGCGATTCTCAGCTTGTGTCTATCGGGTCTACCCGCATATGCAGCAGGAAATACAAGTGCGTCTTTGTCCCCGGCGATGGACAAGCTCGTTCAAGCAGAGCTTATTCGCGGGAATGGACAGGGTGTGAACGCAGCTTATCTGAGTAAACATGCGACACGCATTCAGGCCGCAGTGCTTTACTTGCGTTTGTCGGGTCTGGAAAAGGAAGCACTTGCCTATCAGGGAACCGAAACGTATACGGATGCCGCTCAGGCAGGTAAAGTGTTGCAACCCGTCGTTGCATATTTAAAACAACATCCTTATCTGGCTGGCGTAGTCACGGAAACAGAACGTTTTGCACCTAATGCACCGCTGACGGCAGAGGAATATGCAGCCCTGATGCTCAAGCTTCTTGGTTATGAAGCAGGCACGGATTATAAATCAGGAGAAGCTTCCGCGTTTGCGGCAAGCCAAGGCATCAAAGCCCTCCAAGGTAAAGGGACGGCACAGCTGACTAACCGTCTGATGGCAGAAGCCACGGCACAGGCATTGCAGGCTCAGCTCAAAAATGGCACAGGCACGTTGGAACAATTCTGGTCAAAACATAAACAGGCGGGGGCGTTTAAACCGCAAACGTTACAGCAAACAAAATATGGAGCCATCGATGGTAAAGCCTATGACCAATACGGAACACTTGGCTGGCTTGGCGTTCCCTATGCAGCACCTCCGGTAGGTGAACTGCGCTGGAAAGCGCCACAAGAACCGAAGGCTTGGACGGGCACAAGAGAAGCCAAAGAGTTCGCGGCAAACAGCCTGCAAATTTCCGGTAAAACGACAGCAGGGAGTGAGGATTCCTTATATCTGAACATCTGGCGCCCGAATACAACAAGCACAAAACTGCCGGTGATGGTATTCCTGCACGGCGGCGGTAATATGACCGGTTCAGGCAAGGACTTTCAGGGGGAACAGTTAGCACGCAATACCAATAGCATCATTATCTCGGTGAACTATCGTCTGGGGGCGCTTGGTTTCTTCCAGAATACTGCACTGAAAACAGGTAATGCTCTTGATGATTCCGGTAACTATGGATTGCTTGATGCATTCCGTGCATTAGAGTGGGTTCAGGATAATATCGCAGGTTTTGGTGGGGACAGCGGAAACGTGACACTCGCGGGTCAATCTGCCGGGGCACGTGATGTTCTGGCAACACTAATCTCTCCGCTTAGTAAGGGACTGTATCAAAAGGCGATTGCATTCAGTGGTGGTTTGACGACAGCTTCACCTGAAGCAGGGCAACAAAAATCCGAGGATGCCATCGTGAAGCTGCTTGTGCAAGAGGGCAAAGCGGCAAATGCAGACGAAGCCAAAGCCTGGATTGGCAAGCAAACGCCAGCACAGCTCGAAACCTATCTGCGTGCATTGCCTGCGGACAAACTGGTGACTGTATTTGGCGCAACGGCCATCCGTATGCAGCCATTCCCTCATTTGTTCCGTGATGGTACGGTGATTCCAAAAGAAGGTTTTGATGCGATCAACCATGGAAAACATGCCAAAGTCCCTGTGCTGCTCGGCAGCCTGGAAACCGAATTCTCGGCTTTTGCTTTTGGTGATCCAAACTTTGCTCCATCCATCGGGGATGGAACATTGCTCACAGATCAGACGAAAGCAGCTCAATATGCTGCTGCGATTAAATACGGCAGCGAGGCATACGCGGGCTTTAATGCGGAACGTGTAGCCGAAAAGTTAACCAGTGCAGCGGGTCAGCCGCCAGTATATGCATATCGTTTTGCATGGGGGACCCAGCCTGGAGTCATCTCGGAATATCTGCAGACGATACTGGGCGCTCCGCATGGTGCTGATATGGACTTCTACACAGGGAAAGCAGCGGGTATTGCAGCTTACTTCCCTGAAGGTTACTTCAGTGATGTCAACAAACCAGGCCGGGAGCAGTTGTCTGCTGCGATGGCAGCTTACCTGAAGCAGTTCCTGTACACGGGCAATCCAGGCACGGGTGGAACGTCTGCGCTTGCTGCATGGACACCATGGACGAAAGATGCCAAGGCACCGATTATGCGTCTGGATGCCAATAATACAACCGCCGAGATCGGCATGTCCTCTCAGTTTAATCAGGGCAAAGAAGCGGTGATGGCCAAGATGAAGAAAGAATTGCCCGAAGAGACATACAAACTGTTGACGGAGAAAGTGTTTGCAGGTCGTTTCTTCTGGGAGTAATGAAATTGTTCACGAATTAATCTAAAATGAGAATGAAGGACAGGAGATCGTTGCTCCTGTCCTTTTTCTGTTTCTTTTATACGAGTAGATAAATACCCTTGACTTTCCCCTGCACGGGAGACTGTATACTCACGATAAGTTAATGGATTGGAGATGATAACTTGTTCAAAATCAGTACATTTGCCAAGCTAAGCAAGCTTTCTCTGAAAACGCTGCGCTATTACGACCAGATCGGTATCCTCAAGCCGCGTAAAGTAGACGAGGATACGGGCTACCGATATTATTCTGCAGATCAGTTGCTCGAACTTAACCGAATTCTGATTTACAAGGAATTGGGCTTTACATTACCGCAGATTGCACAATTGCTTCAGGAAGACATTTCATCTGACCACATTCAAGGCATGTTCAGACTGAAAAGAAGTGAAATACAGCAAATGATTGATGTAGAGCAAGCCAAACTTGCCCGCATTGAGGAGCGTATCCAGCTTATGGAGAGGGAAGGGCAGCTAGAGACGGGGCAGGAGATCAGAATCAAGGCCGAGGTTGCACAGACATTCTTGTTCTATAGAGCAAATGGGGGAGAAGGACGCATTCCGGAGCTGCTTCATCATCTGGATTCACTGTTGACCAAAGACATGCATCAATGGATACAAGGCCCACAGGTCGTTTTGTGGCGAGAGGTAGATGGAAAAGAAGACGAGTTCGAGTTTGAAGTCGGTTACTTCTTAACGGGTGAGCCTGCGGCTGTTCCCGAACCGTTTCAGCTGAGAAATCTGCCGCCGGAACCGATGGTTGCTTCCATGGCGTTTCATTCGCATTCGAATTTTGATGTGGCAGCCTGTGTACATTTAGCGCGATGGATTGAGAAAAACAACTATCAGATCAAAGAGAACGAACCGGGGAGAGAATACTATTTGCCCTTATCCCCCGAACAGGATGCACAATACATTGAGATCCAGATTCCGATTACCGCAGGTAACTAAAAGGCATAAATGGAAATGAACATATAGAAGATGGAGTGAGAAGGATTGAAAAATAAAGGAACGATCTATATTCTGGCACTGGCCGTGTTTCTGATCGGCACCATTGAATACATTATCACCGGAATCATTGAGATGATGGCTACGGATCTTGGCGTATCTACGGCAGAAGCGGGCTTGTTGGTGACCGTATTTGCCCTTGCGGCTGCCATTTTGGCTCCAATTCTAATTGCTGTAACAATCAATACCGATCGCAGGAAACTGCTGCTGCTGACCTTTGGGGTGTTTATTGCCAGCAATGGCCTCATGATGTTTGATCTTTCATACGAAACGATGCTCTGGATACGGATTATTCAAGGGGCAAGCGGAGGCATGACAACCGTTGTTGCCATGGCTGCAGCGACAAGGCTTGTGGAAAAGGAGAAGCGAGGCAATGCGATCGGCATCATTCTGATGGGGCTTAGTAGCTCATTGGTGCTAGGCGTGCCGATCGGTACATTTTTTAGTGAAATGTTTGGCTGGAGAGTCCTGTTTATGGTCATTGGTATCCTGAGTATTGTTCCATTTGTGATCATCTATCGAAGGGTTCCAGGAATCAAAGAGGAAGAGAAAGTGACGATTGGCATGCAGCTCTCCATGCTAAAAAATAAAGCGGTTCTAATCGCGCTGATGGTGACCTTGTTATATGTGGGCGGCTACGCTACGTTGTTCACGTATATTACGCCATTTTTGCAAACGACTTCGTCCCTTTCCATGACCGAAATTAGTCTCATCTTATTCCTGGCGGGCATTTGCAGCTTTATGGGTTCCAAACTGGGCGGACAATTGGCTGATACCAAGGGATCAAAATTCACGATTTTGCTCGGACTGGTGCTGCAAGGCGTAACTCTTCTTTTATTTGCTCTGACAGGAGCACATCTGATCTTGCTGATCCTGGTTCTGATGATATTTATGTTAGCGACGTGGAGTATTTCCCCTGCTCAGCAATTATATCTGGTTACATTGGCACCTCGTAGCCCGGACATTGCATTAAGTGTGAATACATCCTTTATTCAATTTGGCTTTGCCATGGGCTCCGGGTTAGGTGGGCTTGTCATTAACAAGGCCTCTGTTCTGAATTTAAATTGGGCAGGCTTTGTTGCGGTAGGTATAGCATTGGTGTTAGCCGTGTTTCAGTTTAGGGGAGCAAGCAAGAGGAAGGAAAATATCTCTGGACAGAACCTCAATACGCAGTAAGCTAAGGGCGGAGCATCGGGGATTAGTCAGACAAAGTCAGAAGGTCAGAAATAGTCAAAATAAATGAAAAAACGATCTATTTTTATATATTGAACCAAGATGACAGATCATCGCTTTATATCACCTAAAATCGGCTTTGAGCCTTTAGGCCATCCTGAATACAATAATAGATGTAAGCAACAACTAAACCCAACCACATTTAAGGAGATGATGTTCATGTTTGATCTGATTCCATTTCGCAGAAGAAATGAAGACCCGTTCGGACAGATGCTGAAATCCTTCCATGACATGGTTGACACCTCATTCTTCTCTTCGTTTGGGAACGGTATGCAGCCATTTCGCACCGACATTCGGGAGGAAGAAGGCAAGTATCTGGTTGAGGCCGAGCTTCCGGGCATCGCCAAAGAAGATATTGATATTCAGGTGCAAGGCAATGAACTCGTCATTCGCGCCAAACGTAATGAACTGGTCGAACAGAAGGATGACGAAGGCCGAATGATTCGCCAAGAACGTCGTGCCGGGGATTTTGTGCGCCGCTTCTACGTGGATCGCATTGATGAGGAACATATCAAGGCACGGCTGGAAAACGGGGTGTTGAAGCTGGATATTCCCAAACGCCCAGGCGATGAGCAGACACACAGACGCATCCAGATTGACTGATAGTGAACAGAGTTATCGGGTGAAAAGTATAATAAAGGTCGTAAGAAAAGGACTTAACATTCTTTAACGGATGTTAAGTCCTTCGTTTATTTTGTATAGATCTTATTCCTCGGCAGCGGCTTGCATAAGAGCATAAATTTTACGCGTTGTATTCACATTTCTAACGGTCATGTAGGAGTAAATCTTAGAGCCTGCTAATTTATTCATGCCGCTTCGAGTTGCTTCCTCTCTGCTAACCGAATACAGGAGGGCACCAGGCACATAAATGAGCGTTCCGATCCCTGGCTTAAGAGGCAGTTTTTCCAAAATATCAACGTTGTTCATTTCATCCCACAAAAAGAGAACATCACTTTTGGCCTGATCATCATTCGTCCAATCGGAGGGCAGAGCCTGCATGACAGAGGTCATCTCATTCATATCCCGCACCAGCACTTTAATTTGCAAGCCGAAA
Source organism: Paenibacillus sp. TSA_86.1 (assembly GCF_052691815.1). Classification (NCBI taxonomy): domain Bacteria; kingdom Bacillati; phylum Bacillota; class Bacilli; order Caryophanales; family Paenibacillaceae; genus Paenibacillus; species Paenibacillus sp. TSA_86.1. The sequence goes on from NZ_JBQZGE010000003.1 coordinate 312,649, forward strand.
TCCGCGGCAATGGCCTGTTCAAGAATTTCGGATAATTCGGCATGGGCATCGGTTCGTTCCTGATTATCGGCGAAGATGATGTTACCGGAATTGATGTAAGTGACCACCTTGTGCATACCCGCCTGTTCAAACGTTTCCTTGAGCTGTTTCATGCCGATTTTGTTATTGCCGCCTACATTAATGCCCCGAAGTAAAGCTACATAGATCATCTATACATCCTCCTAAGACTAAGGCGTGTCTTGAAACACACCCTAGAAAATAAAATTTTAAAAATGAAAAACGCTACTGACATACTGTTGGCAAGAGAGAGGTTCTATAATCAAGATACACATTAAGAAAGCGAGGTTATTTATAAGATTTTAGTAATCTTGAATTAACCCATATTAAGGAGGATTTTATTCGTATGTCAGTCATTGGACCCGATTTCATTTCTCTTCAGGTGAGCAATCTTGAAAGCTCGGCCGAATTTTACCAGAACAATCTCGGATTGGTACGCTCACTAGCCGGACCGCCCCATGCAGTGGTCTTTGAAACAAAGCCCATCGCGTTTGCTCTTCGTGATCTTATGCCAGGGGTAGAACTTGGTTCAGGCAATCAGCCGGGCCTTGGTGTGGCTCTGTGGCTGCATGCGCCTGATGCGCAGGAAATCCACGACAAGCTTCTCGCAGCAGGTGTCAAGATTACATCCGCGCCAATCGATGGACCCTTCGGGCGTACCTTCACATTCGCTGACCCAGATGGTTATTTCGTTACGCTTCACAGTAAAGCCTGATATGCTCCCCAAGTAGTACACAGCCGGAATGTAAATGCTGTTACTGTGAGGGGAGTTTTTTAGTCCCCGATTGTTGATTCAAACTTCCCCGATTACCTCAAAATGATCATAAAGATAGATATTCGAAAAGGTGTTTCGTATGTTCCTGTCCGAGCACCTTCTCTAATTTTGGTCCCACCTCGGTAAGGTATTCCGGTTTCGTTTCATAGGTCTCTTCGTCCTTTACTTCTCCTGCCAACAAACGTGAAGCTTCAATCAGAATGGCAAGAGCATTAAAAAAATTGGCGAGAGAATCCGCAATAGGTTTCGGTTCTCCACGCTCAAACGAGGCATAGACAGGAGAATTAGGAGCTTCCGTGTCTACAATAACGGGATCATCATTCACATTGGCGATGACGATATGATTGGGTGACCACGAAGCGGATTCCTCGTAAGGTTCCTGCAAACCGATCCAGCGAAACCCCAGCTGCTGACGATGCAGATGCTCGGGGGCAACGAAAAAGAACAGAGCGGCATCGCCGATTTCCACAGCGGCGCTCTTCATTTTCAGTGTTCCTTCGGCTTGAGCATCTACCATCCCGTAGTGACTATAGAGATACTCAAGCTCCGGCGAAAGAGAAATACGCTTATCTATTTCAGGCTGAACCGGAAGTGCCCGAGGCCGGAGATCGTGATTTTGAAAAAGCCCGTAGGCTTCATTATATAAGTCTTGTTGTTCTACAACACGGGTTAAGGCTGCATTCAGTGATTGCATGATATTTCGTTCCTCCTGATTGGTGGTTATAAACCTTATTTTATATCAAGATGGCAGAAGATTACATCTTCATATCAGCCAATATATAAGTCCCAACAAGATCGTTTGTCATTCTCATGAGCGTAAATGTTAATATTTTTAACCCTAATCCCAACATTTTCCGATATAATATTCTGATAAACTAAAATTATAATCTCTCTGAGAGGTGAGTGAGATGAACGTTGACGTCCTTGTACGCAACAATGTAAATATTATGGGAACGGGCAGTCAGACAATTGTGTTTGCACATGGTTTCGGATGTGATCAGGATATGTGGCGACATATCGTGCCTGCTTTTTTTGAACAGTACCGCATTGTTCTCTTTGATTATGTAGGCTCGGGACAGTCGCAAATTAAATATTATGATGCTCTAAAATATAATGATCTCCATGGGTATGCTCAGGATGTGCTGGAGATCATGGAAGTGCTGGGACTTCGGGACGTGATCTTTGTTGGTCATTCTGTTAGCAGCATGATTGGTATGCTTGCCTCCATTCAGGCACCGCATCTTTTTAAAAATATTGTCATGCTGGGGCCTTCTCCGCGATATCTGAACGATATGCCTCATTATTTCGGTGGATTTGAGAGGCGGGATATTGATGAGCTGCTGGAGATGATGCAATTGAACTTTATCGGCTGGGCAAGTTATTTGGCGCCTATTGTGATGCAGAACCCGGAACGTAAAGAACTGACCGAGGAGTTGGAAAAGAGCTTTTGTTCCCGTGATCCGCACATCGCCCGGCAATTTGCTGAAGTAACGTTTCTGTCCGATTGCCGGGTCGAACTGGATTTGGTGTCCGTGCCCTCCTTGATTCTGCAGTGCTCAGATGATAGTATCGCTCCTGTGGAAGTGGGAGATTATCTGCATTCCCATCTGAAGAACAGCAGGTTACAGCAGATGAATGCCAAAGGGCATTACCCTCACCTGAGTGAGCCGGAAGAGACGATTCGATTGATCAAAGATTATCTGGCGAGCGCATAACAAGCAGAAGAAAGGTTATTCATTATGGACATTCAATTAGATACGGCACCTTGTGGATATTTTTCGATATCGGATTCAGGCGTGATTCTGTCAGTAAATCAAACTTTATTAAATATGATTGGGCGCGAACGGAATGAGTTGGTGGGCAAACATATTGAATCGATCATGTCCGTTACCAATAAAGTGTTTTTCCATACCTATTTCTATCCGTATATTCAGTTGTACGGTCATGTGGACGAGATGTATTTTTCGTTTCGCAATGGCGAGCAGGAAGATGTTCCGGTATTGCTGAACGGGGTGCGTCAGATGCGGGACGGGCAACAAGTGGTGGATTGTGTTGTGGTGATTATGCGCAAACGGATTGAGCATGAAAAGGACATTTTGAATACAAAAACCAAGCTGCAGGAGTTATATCAGGCAACACATGAAGCGAATAAGGAGCTGGAACGTCTGCACGAGGAATATAAAATTAAAGAGCAGGCACTGATTAAAGTGAATGAACAATTGGAGACAATGGCCTCCACAGACTTGTTGACAGGTCTCAAGAACCGGCGGTTTTTCCAGGAAAAAATGGCTCATCGTCTATCACTCTATCATAAAGAAGAGCAGGAGTTCTCCCTGCTTGTGATGGACATCGATCATTTTAAGAGTATTAACGACACGTACGGGCATCCCATCGGTGATCTGGTCCTGGGTAATTTGGCTGGACTGCTGTTATCTATCTCGCGGGAGATCGATGTGGTGGCACGTTACGGCGGTGAGGAATTTGTTATCATTCTCGCGAATTGCGGAGAGGAGCAAGCCATCAGCATTGCTGAACGTTATCGTGCACAAGTTGCTTCGGCGGATTGGGGGGAATATCACGTTACGGTGAGCATCGGTGCGGCAACGATCTCGGCAGCAGACACGGAGTTATCCTTGTTTCAAAAAGCAGATGATGCGCTCTACGCGTCCAAGACAGGCGGACGAAATCGGGTAACGCACTCCGCTAATTTGATTCAGCGTTAAACGGCTCAAGCAGTCAAAGGTTAAATTTCGGTGGAGTCGGTTGCTTACGTCCCTCGATGATTCAACAGCTTGACAGCAATTTTCTTCCAAAAAACGGATCAGCAGGCAGAGAACTTTTGCTTGCTTGATCCGTTTTTTTATTGTTGTTGATTCACCCTTGTTTTGGAGGCAGGAGATTGGCCGATATTGAACGTGCAGTCTCTCGTTGTATCTTCATGGGTGAAAGGAGAGCTGATGAAGTTTAGGCGTTATGGAAGGCAATGTCTATCTCGGGGCCAGGTAGCCGTAGGATATGGCCGGAGAGCCTGCCCGCAGGCGATAATCCTCCTTAGCACTGTTCACAAACGCCGGGTTCATGTAGCGTGAGTGTGTGTCTTTGCCTGTTCCTTGTTGGTACGCAGGCAAGCCGGAATAAGTTTTATTTTTCCAAACCCAAAGGGCATCTTCCGCTTCACCGGCAATGTAATAGGCATTGTGATCAAATACATTACTCTTGTTGCTTGTAAACTCGTTGTACATCAGTACGCCGGATTGGCCAGCAGCAACGATGTTGTGTGTAAAGGTATTGTTTCTGGTATGAGATTGGATCAGAAGCTGTCCGTTGCCCGCGTTTAACGTATCATTGTCCGCGAGTGTATTGTACATAATTTTGCTGTTTTCCGTTGCCCCCCGATCTTCATCGTAACCGCCCATAGCGATACCGGTTAGTCGATTGGCATAGATCAGGTTATCTCGAACGGTGATGTTACTGGTGGAACGACCGGCGTGCTCCGAGGCTATCTCGATTCCGATATCATTCCGGTATACTTTGTTGCGATCTATGATATGCTGGGTGCCGCCGTCCACGTAGATCCCTCCGGCCGAATTACTTTTATTTGGAAGTGGAAGACCGTAAGATGGATTGTGGGTTGATGTGATGTTGAAAATGGTGTTGCCGCGAACGATACCGTTTCTCGCCCGATCATACGTGTCATCCTCTGAAATGCCCTCATATCCAATCAGATCAATGCCGATGTTGTCCGTATCATGGATGGTATTGTTTATAATGGCGAAGGTATCGACATTACCATTAACCGCAAGTGATTCGCTGGAACCTAACACGAGGTCATACAATTCGTTATCTTTAATCACGATATTGCGTAGGGCCTGAGGATGCTCAGTGCCATATACGGCAATCCCGTGTGCATCTCTGCCTTGTAAGTCAGCGCCTTTTGGTGTGGCCCGGTTAGCTATAGCATGTATTTTGTTGCCGAGCAGCTGCACGTTCTCACCCTCTCCATGAACATAGATTCCTACAGGAACCTGTCCCGTTTGAGTGGTGGAAAAGCTGCGAATCTCTAGGTTTTGGATCGTCACATGGCTGACGTGTGCCAGTTCAACCATGCCTTCTACGCCGTGGACGGGAAGCCCTTTACCCTCCAGGATGGCTTTCTCTCCGGGATAACTGGAAAATAGAGTAGGCTTGTCTGAAGTGAGCCCGCTGCGGGTTATTTTTACTTTCTGCGGATACACGCCCTTGCGTAAATAGATGGTACTACCGGGAGGGGCATGATCTGCAGCGTATTGAATCGTTTTCCAGGGAGAGTGAATCGTACCGGGATTCTTATCGTTTCCCCGTGGTGAAATATAATAGATGCTCTGATGATCAGGTGTTGTCTCGGCAGCGATTGGCTGTGGGATGGAGAAGGTCTGATCCTGGCAGCCCGAAGAAGGGATCCATGTCAGAATCAGGGCAAAGAGCAGGACTGAACGAAACAAGGATGTTCCCCCTTAGATACAATATGAAAGCTAATTATACCAGATTTGAATGGAAGAATAAGCCATGGTATGCTGTGAAAAGTCATGAAATGGAGAGGAGTTGTCGTTGAAAGATGAACAAGCTGTCTGCGAATGAATTAGTTGATCGCGAAAATCATGCCTGGAAAGAACTTAAAGAGCTTCTGGAGCAGGGAGAAAATACATATACCTATGTTCCGGCGCAACTGGAAACGGGCGAGGATACCCTATATCAGCTCCAAGTGAGCACTCGTTCCTATCTGGGAGCTGTCGCATATGAGACACAGGGCATTGTGGTGGATCATGGATGGATCACCCTGCTGGGTGCAGGTGGGGAGAGTGTGCATGGTAGTTTGACCAGCTGGAATGGATTAAGTGCTCAACCTGCAGTACAAGCATTGCCGGGTATGATGGTTGTTGCGTACGATGTGGCCGGGGGCTTTTTTGCACTGGATACCGGCAAGTTCGGTGGTACAGGACAGATTCATTATTTTGCACCGGATGCACTTGAGTGGGAATCCACAGAGCTTTCATATTCCGAGTTCATGACTTGGCTGGCTGAGGGGGATCTGCAACTATTTTACGAAACGTTTCGTTGGAACGGCTGGCAGGAGGAAATGGCACAGTTGGAAACGGGTCATGTGTTGGCCTATTATCCTCCGTTATGGACGAAAGAAGGCGGAGGAAAGAGCAGCAGTAAAACGCCAGTTCACATCACTGAAGCCTGGAAGACGGCGCTGGAAGCGAAATGACGTGAAGGCGGAGTGAGTTGAAGGGACATGGAGCAAGCTCAGAGGAGGGTGTATGTATATGAGTCACCAGAATGGCAGTATGAGTGTGACGCGTATTCAGGCTCATTATAGCATTGTTTTTCCACAGGACTATCTGAACTTTATACAGCTGCATGGCGATGATTCTTTTGATCTGATGCAGGGGAATGAGACGGAAGATTGGGAGATTCGTTTTCATGTACTGGATGACCAGTTTATCGCGAATAATGCTGCGCTTGTCGACGAAGTTAACCCTGATCCGCGGCGAGTTATTCCTATCGCGTGGAGTGTGAGCAGTGGTAACAACTATTTACTCGATTATCGGGAGAACGAAGAGACGCCCTCCGTGCTCGTCATGGAGCATGAACTGGCGATGGTGCGTGAGGATGCCGAGAGCGAAGCAGAGACGGATGAAGAAGCACAGCAGTTAATGGAGGAAAATGTGAAGCTGCTGGCTGCCAATTTCCGTTCATTTGCTTCGCTTCTCCAGGTGCGGTCATCGCATATTTAACGCAATATGGGTAGCAAAAAGGCTCGCGACAGGTGCGGGCCTTTTTGAATAAGTCAAACTTTGAACTTTAATAGTTGTATACGGACAATTGCATGAGAGAACTACGCTTTATTAGCCATCAGAGGTTACAGAGGTTAGATCACGATTAGCAAGTGAAGCGGCTTTGCTGTGCCATAAGGTCAGTCCGAGAGAGACTAGACATACCAACAGCAGGCAGCCATATACTACGTGATAGGCCTCTTTTACAGATACACCCGGTATGGCGTGAAGAAGTAGACCACACACGGCTACAGATACCGAACCACCGAAAAATTGGATCAGCTGCAACAAACCCATACCTGAACCGATCTGGTTTCTAGGCAGTACCCGCGAGGCTTCGTTGTTCAAGGAGGCCATGGATGCAGACAATGCTGGCGAGAAGAACACATAACCGCCTGTGATAATTAGAGCCGATTGGTCGAGTCCAAGCATGAACAGCACAAGAACGGCAGCCAGCATACACTGTCCAATCAGCATAAATCGCATATTGCCATACTGATCAATCCAGCGTCCGACATAGCGGGTACAGAAGGCCGAGATGATCGCTCCGGGAGCGATTAACAAGCCAATAGCAAGGGGAGAACGATGATACAGATCCGCAAGCACTAACGGCATGAGGAACAGGTTCCCGAGATTGACTACCAACACGCAGAAGCCAATGATAATAAGCCGGGTGAATCCCGGTGTTCGAAACACATTTGGGTTAACAAATGGCAACCTTGCTCTACGAATATATAGAATATGTGCAACCAGAGAGGTGATGCCGATGACAAGCCATATCCATGAACGCTGTGTAATAGCTACCAGCAGGGTAGTTGCATTAATGATGGTAAGCAGTGCGCCAGTCAGGTCAAACGGCTGCTCTTTATTCGCAGTTTCCCGTGGTAAAAAATAGACCAATACCGGCAGGGCAAGCAGCACCAGCACCGTAATCGCAAACAACCCGTTCCAGCCCATGTACTCACTGATCAGTCCGCCGACAATGGGACCAAGACCAAAGGCCATTGCACTGCCTGACGAGATGAGTGCCAGAGCCGCACCACGTCGTTCCACCGGAATATAACGACTCGCAATGACCAGACCGAGACCAGCCATAACCCCTGCTCCTGCCGATTGCAGAATACGTGTCATCAGCAACAAGGCAAAATTATGTGCGAACAAACCGAGTAAGGACGAGCATCCGAGAATCAGTAGCCCAACCGTGACCAGTTTACGTACCGGAATTCGATCGGACAAGCGGCTGTAAATCACGGTAGACAGGGCATATCCGATGGAGTAGCTGGAGATCACCCAGGAGCCGAGGTCAGAAGTGATCTGTAGATCACGAATAATGACCGGCAGCGAAACGTTAAACATGGTCGTATTCATCACTACGATGAAGAGGCAGCATGTCCAGAGCGGCATCACAATTTTTTCTTTCACGTAACCATTCCTGTCTTGTATAGAGTTATCGTATGATATGAATAAGCCTTAGCGTTATACATATTGAAGACAAAACAATATTCTATTTTACTCCTCATATGCTAATATGGCAATAGTGTCATAGTTTGCGAGGTCGCTACATAACAAGCAAAGCAGGGCTTGACCAGAATCTTGACCAGAATCAAAACAGTAGCACAGCGCAATGCGCAAAATAAAGTAACACAGGACAATTTACATGAAGGAGATTAGTTCTATGAAGCCAGAATTATTGCAGTCCCACAGTGTGTTCCCAACCCTAGATATGAAGAAAACTGCTGCATTTTATGAAGAAAAATTAAAGTTTCGGGTGGTTGAATATTTGGATGCCTTGGAGCCTCATGTCTGCCTGTACCGTGATTCTACCGAGATTATTTTAACCCAAAGCAATGGACAGAAGGTTATCCCCAACAGAGAGTTATACGGCTATGGATATGATGCCTATTTTATTACCAAACAGCAGGAAGAGCTTGAGCAGGAATTCATTGAAGCAGGTGTGACGATTGTACGTTCCTTCCATCATTCCGACTATAATAACAAAGAATTTGTGATTGAGGATATGGATGGACGCTGGATTGCTTTTGGGATCAAGCAGCAGAATTAGGAGCAGGAAGCACGTACGGTCTGATCTACTTTATCTGAAAATAGCCCTGATAAACAACCAGCGCCCTCTGAAAGGGGCGCTGGTTGTGCATCTATTCCAGGCTGTAACGCTGCAAAACATGCATAAAACGGTGTGCATCGTCACAGCCTGTAACACTAAGCCGCCGCGGTTGGTTTGCCGCGATTGCGAATCCACTTGATGATATCCATCAGGATGACGGCGCCAAGTGCGAGTCCACCTGCAATCAGGAACTCATCCCAGCCGAAGGTGTCAGGAATGGCAAAGATGCTGCGAACACCCGGAATCAGTGTAACGCCGTAAAGGCAGAGACAGACCACAATCGAACCAAGTACCAGTTTGTTGGTCAGGAAACCGACCTGGAAAATCGTCTGGGTGTTGGAGCGTGCCGCAAAGGTTTGCAGACTACGGGCCAGAATCAGTGTCGTAAACGCCATCGCAACACTGATCTCTGCGGAGATACCAAGTCCGATATACTGTGACACAATCACGGCGATACCGATCAGCACCCCGCGTGTAATAACAGCCTGTAGCGTCCCACCTGCAAAAATACCCTCGTTGATGTCTCGTGGCTTGCGCCGCATCACATCCGGTTCAGCCTTCTCCGTGCCGAGCGCAATAGCTGGTAGCGAGTCGTTGACCAGATTGATAAACAGCAGTTGCAGCGCTGTGAACGGATTGACCCAGCCGACAACCAGTGCGAAGAGGATGGCGATAATGGCGCCGAGGTTCCCGGCGAACAGGTAGGCGATAGCCTTTTTAATATTATCAAACACCATCCGTCCAACGCTGACCGCATTCACGATAGATACAAAGTTATCATCCGTCAAAATCATGGCTGCCGCATCTTTGGCGACATCGGTTCCACTTCCCATGGCTACGCCGATGTCGGCCTGTTTCAGTGCAGGTGCATCGTTGACACCGTCTCCAGTCATGGCTGCAACTTTACCTTTGCGCTGCCACGCACGCACGATGCGGATTTTATTTTCAGGGGATACCCTGGCGTAGACCGAGATATGTTCAAGCTGTTGATCCAGCTCTTCATCCGACATTTTGTCCAGCTCAGCACCGGTGATGGCAAGATCATCTTTGTCAGCGAGCCCAATGTCAATACCGATGGCCTGTGCTGTTGTTTTGTGGTCACCTGTAATCATAATGGTGCGAATGCCTGCTTTTTTCGACTCTTCAATGGAGCCGTAGACCGCCTCACGCGGCGGATCAATCATGGCGGTCAGGCCGACCAATATAAGATCGGATTCGTCTTCGGGAGCGACCTCTTTTTTGTCATCAAAACGTTTGTATGCATAAGCGAGAACCCGGAAGGCACGTTTGGAAAATGCTTCATTCTTCTCTTCAAACTGCGTCCGAATTTCAGGAGTTAACGGTTGTACTTCACCATGTATAAATACATGGCTACAGCGGCTGAACAACACATCCGGGCCGCCTTTGGTCAGCAAAGCAGTCTGTCCCTCGAACGTATGCACCGTGCTCATCAGCTTGCGATCCGAGTCAAAAGGAAGTTCGGCTTCCCGCGGAAACTGATCCCGGATTTCGTTGTAATCCTTGTTCACACTGTTGCTGAATGCAATGAGTGCAACTTCGGTGGGATCCCCAAGTTCCTTGCCCTCTTGGTTAATATTCGAATCATTGCAGAGTACGGCAATGTGTAACAACCGCCGTTCCTCTTCCGACCATGCGGCAGGATCATCAGGGAATTCGTCTTTGGTGCCGTGAGGGATGTAATAATCCACAACGGTCATTTTGTTTTGAGTAAGTGTCCCTGTTTTGTCCGTACAGATAATGCTGGCTGACCCCAAAGCTTCCACCGCAGGTAATCTGCGAATAATCGCATGTTGCTTGGCCATCTTGCTGGTACCCAGAGACAGTACAATGGTAACGATAGAGGAGAGCGCTTCAGGGATGGCAGCAACAGCAACAGCTACCGCAAACATCAGTGCATTGATCAGCGATGGGCCGATATTTTCGGTTCCTTCCGTCAGCCATACCCGTCCAGCTTCAATGGCAAAAATAAGAATCGACAGGCCGAGGATGAAAAAGCCCAGCTTTTTGCTGAATGATTCCAGTTTGCGCTGCAGTGGTGTTTCCTTGGCTTCCGCATTTTCAATCAACTCGGCAATTTTACCGATTTCTGTTTTCAATGCCGTACCTGTAATCACAATTGTGCCGCGACCGTACACAACCAGCGAACCGCTGAACGCCATGTTGCGCCGATCCCCAATGCCGGCTACTTCCTGAATGATATCGGCATGTTTCTCTGCTGCCTCGGATTCCCCGGTCAACATGCCTTCATTGATTTTCAGACTGCCGGATTCCAAAATGCGTCCGTCTGCAGGTACATAATCTCCAGCGTCCAGTAGCACGATATCGCCGGGAACGAGTTCCCGTGCGGGGAGTGACTGCTTCTGTCCATCTCGAATCACTTTAGCTTCTGGCGCAGACATCTGCCTGAGTGCATCAAGTGAGCTTTCCGCTTTTTTGGTCTGCACCACGCTAATGATTGCGTTCAGCAGAATGACGAGGAAGATGATCAGGGATTCAATCAGATGTCCAAGCACAACCTGTACAGCGGCTGCGATCAGCAGCACGATGACCATCGGGTCTTTAAAGTTTTCGAGGAACAGTCTCCAGATTGGTGTAGCGTCTTTTCCTTTTAACTCGTTATAACCTACAGATTCTAATCTCTTTGTTGCTTCGGATGTGGATATTCCATTTTCGGAACTCTGTACCTCCTGCAATACTTCCTCTGCACTGTGCCTGTAATGTTGCAATCGACCAGCTCCTCGGTACGTGATTTATATGTGTATTACCCGAACGGACAAAAATTAGAATCGCCAAGTGATGTTGTTTTTCAACATTTCATATGTAATTTGACGATAGGCTTGGACAGCATCAGCTGTCTACGTCATTATTCATAATTCCAGTGATACTTATGCGTAGCACCATTGGAATGAAAGATTTGATTTTACAGCAGGAGCCTTCGTTATGTCGTGATGCTGGTAATTGGTTGGATGATCGTCATATATAAGTTCAAAAAGGGATAATATGGGTGTTAGTTTGCAAAACTGTGTGTAATATCACAATTGTCTGCCTCCAGCTCTGTTAGGCTATTTTATAACAAGGAGTTAATTTGGTTTGGAGGGAATTTATATGTTTTGTTATCAATGTGAACAGACGCCGAGCGGTGGATGTAAAGTGATCGGGGTTTGTGGTAAAAATGAAACAATTGCCAGCTTGCAGGATACGATGATCTTTGCACTGAAAGGGATTGCAGCTTACGCAACACACGCACGTCAGCTGGGTTACACCGATCCTGAGGTGGATCGGATTACACACGAAGCTTTATATATGACGCTTACCAACTCGAACTTTAATCAACAGGAACATCTGGAGATGGCGATGAAAGTTGGTAATGCCGCTATTCGAATCATGGATGTACTGGATCGTGCCCATACGGATCGATTTGGTATCCCGCAGCCAATCACAGTGAGTCAGAACCAGATTGAAGGTCAATGTATCGTTGTAACAGGTCACAATCTGTATGCGCTGGAGGAATTGCTACGCCAGACAGAAGGCAAAGGCATCAACATCTACACCCACTCCGAAATGCTGCCAGCGCACGGTTATCCGGCATTGAAGAAGTATGCTCATCTCAAAGGAAATATCGGTAAAGCCTGGTACGATCAACGCAGACTGTTCGAGGAATTCCCTGGTGCCATTCTGGCAACAACCAACTGTGTTATGCCGATCAAAGGCACGTATGCGGATCGTTTCTTCTCTTACGAAGTGGCTGGCCTAGAGGGAGTAGCTAAGATTACAGGAGAGGATTTCTCACCTCTTATTGAGCGCGCGCTGTCCTTACCTGCGGCGAACGTACAATCCGAGCAGGTGTTAACGACAGGTTATCACCATGAAACGGTGATTGGACTCGCACCGGAGATCATCCAAGCTGTTAAAGATGGACATATTCGCCGTTTCTTCGTCATCGCAGGCTGCGACGCACCAGGCAAGGGTGGTAACTACTATCGGGAACTCGCAACATCCCTGCCAAATGATACGGTTATTCTCACCACGTCTTGTGGTAAGTTCCGTTTCAATGATGTGGACTACGGTACTGTGGGAGACACGGGTATTCCGCGGTATATTGACTTGGGTCAATGCAACAACTCTGGTTCAACCGTGAAAATTGCGATGGCTTTGGCCGATGCTTTTGGCTGTACGGTGAATGAGCTTCCTGTGAGTATCGTGCTGTCATGGTTTGAGCAAAAAGCGGTAGCTATTCTACTTGGTTTGTTCAGCCTCGGCATTCAAGATATCCGGATTGGGCCTAAACCGCCTGAATTTATTTCGGAAGGTGTTCTGGATGTGCTTGTAGATCTGTTTGGCTTGAAACTGATCACGACAGCAGAAGAAGATATGAACGCAATGCTGGCGTTGTCTTAATTAAACCTAGCTACATGAGTAGATTGGATAAAAGAGTCGTGCTTCCAGCGCGGCTTTTTTTGACGTTGAGATACATTCCGTCACAGGATTGCGCAGAGCATATGATTCAGGTGGTATCAGCCGCGGAGCGGCATTACCCCGTGGCACTATCCCCGAGGGTGCCAATCGATATGAACTGACCAATCTGTATTACATGGTTATATTGAGCAAGTTAGACGGGATTTCGCAATTTTAGGTGAATCGCTTGTTTTATTGATTGGAATCAAGGAAAGGGAAATATTCTTCTGTCATTATGAAAATATAAATCAGCCATGGGAGGTCACAACGATGTTGGAATATACATTTGAGGATATGAGACAGATGAATCGTGAAAAGCTGGGAAATATGGTGCCGCTGGAACTGTTCCGCACGATCCGGTTAATTGGATTAAATCAGGGTTTACCGATGGGCGGCAAAGGCACCACACTTACCATTGGACGTAAAATTGGAGAGAATCTGCCTGTACATACGGTCGAAGAATTATTGCAAATGTTTGAAGAACTGCGGATTGGTATTCCCCGGGTAATAGAAAGAAATGAGCATAAGATCATTGTTGCTGTGGATGACTGTTTCTGTAAAGGACTGCCTACACTTGAAGATGAGAAAATGGTATGTGATCTGGAAGGAGCGATTCTAGAGGGGGCATTGACCAAGATGATGAAACGAAGGGTGAGTGTAAAAGAAACCAAATGTAATGTGAGTGGTCATGAACATTGCGAATACGAGATCAAGCTGTAATTACATGCTATAATTATTTCAATAATGGTTTATATATTTTCATTAAATATGAATATATGGTGAAATGCACCATCGAATCGTCCAGTCTAACTCTTTTTCTTATATAATCAGAAGAAATAGGAAGGGAGTTTTCGGATGAAAAAATCGTTATGGATTATCGCCAGTGTGGTATTTGTAATCGTACTTGGAACATATTTGATTGCGAATACGTCAGGACAAAATAAGACCGAACAAGCGGATGCACCGGATATTCGAAAGCTGGTTGAAGATATCAGTACAGGCCGAGAAACACCGCAGTCTGCTTCGATCAGTGCTACAACGTTAACCGTGAAAGATGCGAGAAACCAGGAAACAACCTACGACTTGCCTGAAGATGAATTTTTTCTTTCCATTGCTCCTTATGTAGAGCAGACGCATCCTTGTGAGATTCACAGTTTAACCGGCTGTCAAGGCGAGATGGCGAATGAAGAATTCAGTGTGACGATTCATGATTCCGAAGGCAACACCTTGATGAAGGACGAAGTGTTAAAGTCCGGTGCCAACGGGTTTATGGATTTCTGGGTGCCACGAGACCGAACGTATCTAATCCGAATGGTTCAAGACGGAAAGGTAGCTGAGACACAGTTGTCTACATACCAAACGGATCAGACCTGCATCACCACAATGCAGTTAATGTAAACTCAGTGCCAGACAAGCAATCATGAAGTATAGTACGAGTAGATGATTAAAAGATGCGATAAAGACAAGGAAAGACTGGCCTCAGCGGCGTGTCTTTCCTTTTTTGTAATGGGAATACAAATGTGAAAATTATAAGGCAACGTTGACAAAAAAGAATTCAATGAGTGATAATGATAATTGTTATCATATAAATACATACAAACAGAGGAGATAAGGGATATGAAAAAAGGGTTACATGCGCTGTTAATCATGATGGCATTTGTTTTCGTGCTGGCAGGATGCGGTAAGGCTGCTACAACGACAGAACCAAGTAAAAATACGGTTACGGGCGGTGCTCCTGCTGAAGAGTCTGCTGGCCCGGTTACCGTGCAGCATAAACGCGGGGAATTGACACTGGACAAGCCCGCTAAACGTGTCGTGACACTGGAATGGACTTACACAGAAGACGTTGTTGCTTTAGGCGTTCAGCCTGTAGGTAACGCAGATAATGCCAACTATAAAGTGTATGTAACGGGCGAAGCGGCTCTGGATGATAGCGTTACGGATATCGGAACACGCAGTGAGCCAAATATGGAGGCTATTGCAGCATTGAAGCCGGATCTGATCATCGCCAATGCAGACAACAATTCGAACGTGTATGACCAGTTGAAAGCTATTGCTCCAACGCTGGAGTTTGATCCATATGAAGGCGATGGTTATAACTATGATAAAATGACGACCATTTTTAATACAATTGCAACAGCTCTGGGTAAAGAAGATAAAGCAAAAGAAGTGCTGAGCAACCTGGATCAGCATTATGTGGAAGCCAAAGAAAAGCTGACTGCAGCTGGAAAAGGAAATTTCCACTACGTACTGACACAGGCATTCACCTATCAAAATGCAGCTTCCCTGCGTATGTTCAGCGACAATTCGGTTGTAGCGGGTACCTTGAACAAAATTGGGTTGGTGAATGATTGGCAGCCGGACAAACTTGAAAACTACGGTTTCTCCACGGTAGGTATTGAATCTTTATCCACAGTACAGGACAGCAATTTTATCTATATTACGCAACCGGACGATGAAGTCTTTGGTACAGCGATGAAAAACAATTCGGTGTGGAACGGTCTGAACTTTGTGAAGGAAAAGCGTACGTATCCATTGGGAAGTACGACATGGACATTTGGCGGCCCGATTTCTTCCAAAGTACTGGTTGACGGTGTAGTTGGGGCGATTACCAAATGAGTCCGACTCAACAAGGAATGAAGCCAGCCATAAACTGGCGAATGATAAGCATCTATGGGGGCGGCCTGACCGCCCTTATCGTGCTTTTTTTTGTAAGTTTATGTTATGGGGAAGCGGCTATTTCGTTGCATGACGTTTGGGGCGCCCTTACAAACAGACAGAATACCCTCGAACATAATATGGTACGAGATTTGCGTATGCCACGTACCGTAATCGGCATCCTTGCAGGAGGTGCACTGGCTGTGGCGGGTGCGCTGTTACAGACCATTACCCGGAACCCGCTGGCAGCCTCGGACACGCTTGGGATTAATGCGGGTGCATATTTTGTCGTGGTGCTCGGTGCCATTCTATTTCCAAATATACTCAGTCAGTCCCCGTTTCTTTTTGCCGCCATGGGCGGTCTGCTTGCAGCGTTCGCGGCTTATTTTATGGGCGGCGGGCGTACGTCAACGCCTGTACGGCTGGCGTTATCCGGTATGATTGTGTCGATGGTGCTTGGTTCGTTTACAAGTGCCTTGCATATTTTTTTCTCAATGGAAACACAAGGGTTGTTCCTGTGGGGTTCTGGCACGCTCGTGCAGAACGACTGGACAGGTGTAAGTTATGTCTGGCCTTGGGTTACGGGAATAACGCTACTTGCGCTAATCCTGTCCAAACAGTGGGATATGCTGGAATTGGATGAATCAACCGCATCCTCTTTGGGGCAAAGGGTTGGACTTGCTCGAACAGGCGGACTGATTATTGCCGTTATTCTAGCTGCAGTGATTGTCAGCGTCATTGGACCGATCGGCTTTGTCGGTCTGGTCGCTCCACATTTGGTTCGCCTAAGCGGAGTTCGCTCTAATCGTCTCCTGATTCCCGGTGTATTCATCTGGGGAGCAGCGTTGCTGGTGGGCGCAGATGTACTTGCCAAAATGATACGCAATTCCAGTATGGAGCTGCCTACGGGTGCAGTTATGGCGATTATAGGTGCGCCTTGGCTAATATGGCTGGTGCTTACCCGAATGAAAGCCGGGAATGGAGCTGGAATGACAACATCCATGAGCACAGGTGGGCGTGTACGCCGATTTGCCTTTATGCCTGTAGCTATTCTTTTTTCCGTCATTACCATTGGGCTAGTTCTGCTCAGTACGATGTTTGGTGGAATGCGTATTCCGTTAGCTGAGTTGTTGCCAAGTTTGTTCCAGTCGGATGGGATGTTCTCGGGAATTGTTCAGCTTCGAATCCCGCGTACCTTGGTGGCTGCTGGAGCAGGAGCGGCTCTCGCCATCAGCGGGGTGCTTATCCAGATGGCTGTGCGGAACCCACTTGCCGATGCATCAATTGTGGGTGTATCTTCCGGTGCGGGACTTGGTGCTATGATGGTGTTTATCCTATGGCCTGGACTGCCGATGTTCATCTTGCCTATCGCAGCCATCACGGGTGCCGCCATTGCCGCTGTGGTTGTATTCTCGCTCTCTTGGAAAAAAGGCTTGAATCCATCTGCGGTCGTATTGCTGGGGATTGCGATGTCAGCTATTGCCGGCGCAGGCATACAGATTCTGATCGTACGCGGAGCCGTGTATGGCAGCAGTGGGTATATATGGCTGACGGGTAGCACGTATGCCCGCACTTGGGATCAAGTCAAAGTTATTGGCCTATTCCTGCTTATTCTGGTGCCAGTGGCCTGGTGGCTTGCTCGCAGATTTGAATTGCTTGTATTTGACGACAACAGTGCTTCCGGGCTTGGCCTGAATGTCCGCCGCACTCGCCTGCTGGCGATGGCTGTGGGAGTATTGCTCGCGGCCGGGGCTGTTGCTTGTGTCGGGACGGTTGGATTTATCGGTCTGATTGCACCACATATGGTTCGCCTGCTGACGGGACACAAACTGAGACAGTCTATGTTTCTGTCCGCGCTGGCCGGAGCCGTTATGCTAGTGCTCGCAGATACGATTGGCAGAACGGTGATGGCTCCAACCGAAATTCCGTCAGGTATTCTCATTGCGATTATCGGTACACCGTACTTCCTGTACCTGATGTACCGTTCTAATTGGCGCAAAGCGATAAAGTGAAAAGTGAAGTAAAAAGAGCACCAAACCCTGATGAGACGGGTTTGGTGCTTTTTAATTTGGTCTTAAAGTGGGTCTATATTTGTATTGTATTACAAATGTACTACACCCTGTCAGACTATTTTTCAGGAACGAGCATACCGCTTGCTTCAACATAGTGAAGGGCTTGTTGCAGTTGCTCTAGATCCTGTACCAGCGCAATTCGGACGTATCCTTCACCTGAAGGTCCGAAGGCACTGCCTGGTGTCACAATGACCCCTGCCCGTGTAACGAGATCCGTGGCGAATTGCTCTGATGTGTCGTAGTGCGCGGGAATCCGTGTCCAGATGAACATTGTAGCTTCCGGTTTGCTGATCAGCCATCCCAGTTTGGCGAAACCTTCACACAGCATATCCCGACGTTCTTCATAGATGGATCTTACCCGCTCTACATCTCTTTGGTCACCTGTAATGGCGGCAATTGCAGCCTTCTGGATGGGGATAAACATGCCGTAATCCATATTGGATTTCAGCTTTTTCAACATCGAGACAATCGCCCTGTTTCCCAGACAAAAACCGATTCGTGCTCCAGCCAGTCCGTACGTTTTGGACAGGGAGTTGAATTCAATTCCCACATCCATGGCACCAGGATACGACAGAAAGCTGCCGCATGTTATTTGGTCAAACACTAGCTCACTGTAGGCATTATCATGCAGCACGATAATATCGTATTTTTTGGCGAAAGCGATCAAATCCTCATAAAAGGAGTCCGGAGCCATCGCTGTTGTTGGATTGTTCGGATACGATACGAGCATGAATTTAGCTCGTTCGGCTACAGCTTCAGGAATATCGTCCAACTGGATAACATAGTTGTGTTCCTCTTTTTGCGGCATGTAATACAGCTCAGCTCCGGCCAGAAGGGGCCCATCTGCAAACACTGGATAACAGGGGTCGGGCACCAGAACAAGATCACCTTCATCTATAATCGAGAGGGAGATGTGTGCAAGTCCTTCCTGCGAACCGAGCAGCGAGCAGATTTCTGTTTGTGGGTCCAGTTCGACTTCATACCGTTGCCTGTACCAGTCACTTGCCGCCTGAAGCAGTTCCTTCTGATCGTTCACGGCGTAGATATAATTGGCTGGATCAGCAGCGGCTTCACCAAGTGTTTTCATGATGTGCGGAGCCGGCGGGATGTTCGGGGTACCGACACTGAGATCAATGACGGGCTGTCCGTTCTCCAGCCGGCGACGCTTGATGTCCAGCAACTTGGTGAAGATGCCTTCACTAAAGTGATCCATTCGTTTTGCAAATCTCATGATATATCCATCAGCCTCCATTGCTCTTCGTACGCATATGCTTTAATAATAAATGCATCGCGGACAAAAGAGAAGGGTAAGGAGAACAGTAGATCTGTAGTGCTTACTCCACCTTGAAGTGGCTCAGTTCATCCTGCAGTTTGGTGGAAAGTTGATTCAACTGATTCGACAGATCCGCCACTTGTTGAATGCTTTCCAGTTGTTCCTGTGTACTCGCACTGACTTCTTCCGTTGAGGCCGAGTTCTCTTCCGTGGTAGAGGAGATAATCTCCAGCGCCTGGAAAATCTCATCTTTGTGCTGATGCACACTGGCAGTGCTATTGGTGATTTGCGCCATACGCAGCTTAAGTTCTATCAAATCTTGATTGATGCTGTAGAACACTTGCTTGGTGTCTTCTACAGACTTCGTGTTCTCTTCCGCAATCTTCATTCCTCGCATCGTGTGTTCCACCGAAAGGGAAGTTTTCTCTTCAATGACACTTACTTTTTTGTTGATTTCCTCTGTAGCCAGAGCGGTTTGTTCTGCCAGCTTGCGAACTTCTTCTGCAACGACAGCGAATCCTCTGCCATGTTCCCCGGCGCGGGCAGCTTCAATAGAAGCATTAAGCGCAAGCAGATTGGTCTGAGAAGCAATTTGCTTCACCGTATCCACAAAACTGGAAATTTCATTCCGGCTCTGGTCAATCTCTTGAATAATGGAAGAGATGGATTGAGTAGAACTGTGGTTCTCCGCTGACCATTTGGACAGTTGCTCCACAACCGCAAGTCCTTGGCCGCTTTGGTCAACAGAGGTCTGCACCATAGATCCCATCGCTTGTGCATCAGCAGCAATTTCATCAATTTGGCTCGATAATGAACCTGTTTTACGTAAAATATTTTCCGTTTCAATCGATTGATAATTGGTTGCATTCGCAATCTCATTGATCGCCGTAGATGTATCGTTCATGGTTACAGCGGTTCTGGATGATATCGACTGCAAGTCATTGGATGAATGATTCAGCACTTGAGCTGAATTGCCAACGATTTGCAACATGCCTTGAATTTTCTGCACCATGGAATTCAGGCCAGTGGCAATCTGACCAATTTCATTATTGGATTTGATATCCAGTGTAACTGTCAAATCACCTTGTTCAATCTGCTTGATTTTACTCAATAGCTGCGGAATGGTGCGCAATAGACGACGCAGAGTAATGTAGCTGATAATGACCAGAAGAATTGCAGCTGCAGCAAACCCGCCAAGTGTAATCCAGGTGAATGTTCTGAGCTCTGCTAAAACTTCCTTCTCTGTAATCGTCAGACCTACGGACCATCCCGTGTCTTTGCTGGTTGCATACCCGATGTAACGACGCTCCCCATTGTCGTTTATAAGCTGGATGCCAGATTCACCAGCCATCATTTTTTTACCAACTTCACCCATATCGCCGGTAGCTTTCAGGATGTTCTCCTTCAACACTTTACTCTCATCGGGATGATACAGAATATCTCCATTTTTGGATAACAATATGGAATAACCTGTGTCCCCCAACGAGTAGCTCTTCATAATACTCGGGATATTACTAAACAGAATATCTGCTGCGGCAAAGCCAATCATATTGTTGTGATCATCCTTGATTGGATAAAAAATACCCATCAGTACTTTACCTGCCGAGATGTCAATGTACGGATCGGAAAAATAAAGCCCATCAGCGTCTTTTACTGGCTGGTAGTAAGGACGTGCCTGAATATCGAAATCCGGTGCGGAAACAACCCCGTCATTTTGTAGCCAGAAGCCTTTACCATCCATGCCGGCAATCCAGGCATCGTTGAATGAAGGTTCTGCTTCCACAATTTTAGCCAGTGTTTCCCTTGTTTCTGCAGCATAAGTGGAAGTGGCTGCTTCTGATGCTGATTTCGTTGTTTCTATGTATTCCCTGAATAATTTGTTAGTGGACATTTGTTTTACCAATGAGCCTTTTTCTTTGAATAGTGCGTCGAACTCACTGACAATGGCTTGTGTTTTGGTCTGGAGCATGGATTCCTGCTGTTTAACCAGAATGTTTCTTGTGCTTGTGAACATGAATGTTCCGAGTACAGCGAATACGACAACAATGATAACGAGCAGTACAGCAGCCAGAGTATTGGCCATACTGGAAGTGCGTGCTCCTCTGTTCCCCCGCTTTTTAAAAATGTTTAACATATTCCATCTCCCCAGATTCTTAATACGAAGTTCAAAACTTCTGAGTTATATGTCGGCATATAATATAGATTTGTGTATATTTTTGTCGAATTAAAAAATAATTAAGAAAACTCCGGGTCACGGATGAGAGATTGCTTTGGTATAATATGTTTATGGACTGAACGGGACAGGGGGAAGGGTAATGACACAGTTTTGGCATGCTTCGATACAGGGAATGCCCTGGAATGAAGAAAAAATGAACCAGGCGGTGCAGCATTTACGCCGGAGGGCAACGGTTCATTTTCGTGTTGGCGTGGATACGTATGAGGATTTGACCGAATTGGATATGAACGTTTTCGCAGTCAGGCCTGATCTGATTCTTCACATATCGAATGCCGATCTCAAAGCGAAGTATACATCCATTTTTCTCGGGCGATTAGCACAGTTGAAACATGTATCTGCCTTACAGCTAGATTGTTCGCAAGTGCAGGATTTGACGATTCTGGGGGCGTTGAAGCAACTCGTCTTCCTAAGATTGAATTCAACCGCAAAAGCAACGGATCTGAGTTTTATTGAATATTATAGAGATTTAACCTATCTTGAACTACATGGAAAATTCAAAAACTTGATCTCCATAGAAAAATGTAAAAGTCTGGAGACCCTTACCCTGAACTGTTCGGTAGATTGTCTTGAGTTTTTAACAGAACTACCAAAGCTCCAGTATCTGTCCCTTGATCAGTGTGAGTTAAAATGTGAGCTGGATGTACTGGCACAGTCAACCATCCGGATGCTCAAGCTTAGCTCGGTGCGGAAACTGATGAGTATCAAGGGACTGGAGCAGATGCACGGGCTTGAGTATCTGCATGTATCCTTGTCAAAGCTGGAACAGTTATGTGATTTTTCGCAGCTGCCTCGGCTCAGACAACTTGAACTGGTCTATATGAAATCACTTCAAGATATCGAGGGTTTATGGACGGCCAGTGCACTGGAAGTTTTGGAACTGAAAGAGATCAACACGGCCCTCAAAGCAACATCTTTTGCTAGATTGGCGGAGCTTAAGCAGCTTAGGCAGGTGGATTTCCGTTTTATTGATTTTAATAAAGGACGCATTGCAGCTATGCGGGAACAGCTCATCCAACAGGAGAAGTCACATGTCATCTATGAACATATTCCTGAACAACAACGAATCCAGTCGATGGCGATTGAGCATATATCCCGATATTTAACGTAAAGATACAGCAACCAGATTCAATAGATCAGCTCTTTCTACTACGCTATTACGTATTCATATCTGTAAGAGCGGGAACGTTAATTTCTTTCACACAAGCCGCTTTGGACAGGCTGACGATGCATCGGACGATGGATACCATATCTTGAACAGGAATGCGCGTCCCGTCATACTCAGACAGTGCGCGTTCTATTCCTTCTTCGTACGGGATCTCTGCTGCCAGCTCTCCCGGATTAATACAAGTTACCGCAATGCGATCCTGTCTTGTATGTTCTCTTAGAGCTTCTGTAATTCCACGGATCGCAAACTTGGAGGCAACAAAAGAAACCTGAGTGCTGCCCGCATTGTTTAAACCTGCTGTAGAGCCGATGAGAATAATCTTGCCCGCTGCAGACTTGCGAAGCTGGGGCAGTAGAGCTTGAATGCATACAATTGTAGAAGTTATATTCACATGGATCAGCTCTTGAATATCGGAAGGCTCATCCTGATCAAAGGTGTAGTGTTCCTCAAATCCGTTCTTTTCCCAAATACCTACGTTATAAATAAGCACATCCAATGTTTCGTCGCGTAGCTGCTTTGCAATTTGTTTGGCGGCTTGAAGCTCCGAGAGATCGGCCTGAATCCATATTCGCTGAACACCATCTTCCAGTTTCAGGCTCTCTGGCTTGCTGCGGGATACAACCCAGACTTTATCTCCTGCCTGTGGTACACCTCTGACAAATGCATCGCCCAATCCTTTACTGGCACCAAACACAATATAATTCTTCAATCGTAAAAACCTCCTCGCGATACAGATTGGATTCCATTACTCCATCGTCCTGTTTGCTATGGCAAAGGAGTTACTACTTCAAATGAGTGTAGTATATGAGGAATCCAACCTACATCAAAATTAATAATTATAATTATATTTTACTATATAGGTGGGATATGGAGGGTGAAGGTTGGATGAGATATGTTTCATTCTTCGAGCTCCGTTTGTTCATCTATAGAAGGGCAGGGCTACGGGGCTATACAATAACTTCATCATTATTATCATCGGATAACAAAACAATGTCTTCTCCGCGTTGTTGCCTTAGCGCAATATTATTCCTTCCCCAAGTACACATCACATCCACGATCGTATTCGCTGTTACCCCATATGCCGTAAGGCTATACTCGACCTTAGGCGGCATTTGCTGATAAACATGTCTTGTGACCAAGCCGTCACGTTCCAGTTCACGTAATTGTTGAATCAGTACTTTCTGTGATATGCCGGGCATGCTGCGCTCCAATTCTCCGGTTCTTTTGACACCCGATATTAATAAACAGATGATAATCGCTTTCCACTTGCCACCAATGATTTCGAGCGTAGCTTCAATGCCTAAACGGTATTGTTTCATATATGTCACCTCGGTTTATATTTACGTTTTTACAGGGATAACTATTTATTTTCTCATAACTGTAAAGCCAAAGTCCATACACACCTTGAGGTAAGTATCTTACTTCATTGTGTGTATTTTCTTTTGGGGTGACGGGGGGGATAATGATCCGTAATCGCAAAAAATGAAATTTCAATCTGTTTTGGAGAGGGGAATGGATGGCATGAAAACACTGGTTATTCTGGCACATCCGAATATGACAACTTCAAGAGTAAATCGCCGCTGGAAAAAGGAGCTGGAGCAGTACAAAGAGCAGGTACGTATTCACGAATTATACGAAGCTTATCCCGATTGGAACATCGACATTGCTCGCGAACAGGAGCTGCTGGAGGCACATGATCATATTATTTTGCAGTTTCCGTTCTATTGGTACAGTTACCCGCCGCTGCTCAAAAAATGGCTGGATGACGTATTCACGCATGGATGGGCTTATGGATCAAAGGGGAATCGATTGCACGGAAAGCAGATGGGGCTGGCCATGACAATCGGGGATAATCGGGAGAATTACGGAAAAGGACGGCCGGTAGGATTCGGCGTCGAAGAGCTGATCGCACCATTCCAAGCGAGCATGAATCATGTGGGTGTTACGGCACTGCCGCATTATGCTGTCTTTGGTGCCTCATCCATGGCAAGTGATGAAGAGATTGATCAAAGTGCTGAAGCGTATGTTCGATATATCCAAGCTTTCAAGTGAGATGTTTTCGAAAAAAATGAAAATGACCTGGCTCCGCATATAGCGGAATTCCAGGCCACAGTTGTACTTCAAGTGTACTTCAATTCGTAGTACTGATCCTAAGATTCAGCAGTACGTTCATCACGCTTACTCCATACGGAAGAAGTCAAAATCAGCATAGCCTCCGGTAGATTTGGTTGCGTAGTTGAACAACGCAAAGCGATAACCCATGAAGTGTGGCAACGTATACGACATCTGTAGCGTATTGCCAATGGTTGTCCAGTTCGTTCCATTCAGACTGTAGGCGAAATAGGCTTTATCTGTCTGGTTGGTGAAGTCACAGATGACCCGCAGATAAATTTTGTTCTGGTTCAGGGGCACACTTGCCACTTCGGTCATCGTGCCGGAACTGGCATTGGTCATTACAATAGACTTGGTATTGCCCGTCATCTTGACACCAACAAAGCCATATTTGGCCTGAAAAGCAGCCAGACCGGCATAATCACCATCCTTCATACCTGCCGTTTCCAAAGCGGTAATGCCTGTACTTTTTGGCCCGAACGTACGTTGTGTCAGCGTATTGCGAGCCTCCAATATATTTTTGCTGAGCTTGCCTGTGGTCAGCCGCATGAAACCTGGACGCTGGCTCAAGGACCATTTTGACGGGTCAGGATTATGATTCCACTGCCAGATCTTTGAGAGCGTGGATGTGCCCGAAGCCGCATTAAACTCATCTGAACCGAAGATTTTAGCAGACGGCTGTCCCTCCACAGGCATGTTCATCGTCAATGGAACTTTTCCATTCACCCCGAATACAGGCCAGTTATCCGACCAGGTCACTGGTACAAGATATGGTATGCGTCCAACGGCTCCTCGATCGCGAAACAGGAAACCATACCATGCACCTGAGGCGGTATCCACGATACCGCCTTGTGCGATGCCGGAATCTCTTAATACCACTTTACCAGTGTATGGCCCTGTCAATGAATTTGCACGATAGGCAAGCTGGATTCGTCCATCCCCTGAGGGCCAGGCGATCAGAAAGACGTAATACATGCCATTGATTTTCTGAATGTGTGCACCTTCTGCCTTTACAATCATATTGGAGCCAGCAATATTGCTGGCATTGGAGATCAGTACCTGATTCAAACCGCCAGACTTCACAGCCTTGGCATCAGGTGTCAACTCGACGATGCTGATGTTATCGCTACCATGTACAAGAAATGTGCGGTTCCCGTCAAAGAGAAGGGATGGATCATGATAATAGCTGTTCAAGGTATATGGCGTCCACGGCCCGTTCTCGATATTGCTGGTCTGATAGATGTATGTTTTTCCCGTTGAAAGCGAGCCGAAGGCGACATAATAGATGCCATTGTTGTAGCGGAGACTGCTGGCCCAAGAACCGCGACCATATTCGTTCTGGCCATTATTCAGATTCTGGACATCACCGTTGCCAAGCGTGTTATATACATAGTTCACAATGCTCCAGTTGACCAGATCGGTTGACTTCATGACAGGAACCCCTGGGTTCATATGCATGGTTGTACTGGTCATGTAAAAGGTATTGCCCACTCGAATGACATCGCTGTCCGGCACATCTGCATAAATGGCCGGGTTGTTAAAGGTTGCCGCAGAGACCGTCTGATGGCCCGATGGTAGTGATGTTAACAGCAGAGGAAGTGTAAGCAGGAGCAAACCGATTTTTTTCCACATAACTAATCCTCCTGAAATATCAGAAATAACAGATCATTATAAATGATTACGAAATTTCAAGATAATCGATGTAAGCATCCCAAGTTCCATTATCCGTTGTTACAACCAGCTTGATTTCCTGATTACCTGTGGCGTGTGTGATATTTGGCAAAGTTTGCACCGTCGGCTGTGTTCCGGTAAAAAAGAATGAACCGGCAGTTACACCACCAATCACCAGATCCACACGGGCTGTACTATTGTTGTTGGAAGCCCCCCGAAGAGAGAACTGATGTGTAGGGTTAGCAAAGAATTGATTGTAAGACGCTGAATCATTGTTCGCATAGAGTGCCACACCGTTAAAAGGAGAACTGATCAGTCCGGCATATTGACCGGCAAGGGTCATGCTCTCCGTTTCAACTCGAGTAACGTTTGGATTGGGATTCGGGTTAGGATTCGGATTTGGGTTACCTCCGGAACCGGAGGTGAACTGCCAATAATCCAGATTGAACAGATTTCCGCTCCCTGAACCTGTAAACACCAGATACAGATGATGACGTCCTGTTGTATTGGTGATATTGGTTTCGAGCTCACGCCAGTTCTGCATGCCACCCGTTGAAGTGACGTTAAGTGTGCCGATTAACGTACCTGTCGGACTGCCAAGGCGGAGTTCAATGTTACCATTTCCGGTAGAAGCTACGTTTGCCTTGAATTTTGAAGCACCGGTTGAACCGAAATCGACATTGCTTACAGCAACCCAGTCGCCATTATTGATATTGGTTACATTTTGGTTGGCCGTCGGCCCGCCGTTTGCTTGAGTAGGTTGTGTATTAATACCAGCTTGCCAAGCAATTGTCTCGGCTTCCACTCTGTTATACGGATTAAGGTTAGCTGTTTGAGACACACCGGTCATGTTACCCTGCACTTCCTGAATCGATCCGTCTGCATTATGCGTCAGCCTGTTGATGTGGGTGGAACGGTATCCTTTGCCATCCCCGAGGAAGGCTTTACTTACCGTTTGTGCATGGTACGCGACATACCATTGGTTATTGAACTGGAACACGGCATGGTGGTTGTTGCCACCTACACCGAAGAATGTACCCGGATTTTTGAGGAAATGCCCCTTATACGTAAAAGGTCCCATCGGGCTGTCACTCACCATATATCCGATTTCACCTTTCGGATAAGCTGCTGGATGGTTTCCTGCGAAATTGATGCAATACGAGTAGTAATATTTGCCGTTGTATTTATGGATACCCGAATCTTCAAACAGATAAGGTGCATCAATCGTTGTAGCACTGCCAACTACACTGGTCATATCGGCACCAAGACGGATAACACGCGCTGTTTTTGGATTTGCAATAGAAGCTGCATTATTTTCATTCGGAATACCGCCGCCTGCATACAGATAAGCGGAGCCGTCGTCATCAACAAGTACAGCTGGGTCAAAGAGCCAAGTTACACCCGACATCCCAGGAGTTCCGTGGGTAACAAGTGCCCGCCCGATTGGATCAGACCAAGGGCCAATGGGTGAATCAGCTGTCAGAACACCGATTCCTGCACCGGAGTTGGCAAAATACAGGAAAAATTTATCTTTGCCTGCAATTGTTTTCTTGGCCATTGCTGGCGCCCAAGACTGGCTTGCCCATCTGGCGATGCCTTGTCCATTGTTAGCATTGTTTGCACCGGCTACCGGAATGTAGCCATGGTCTGTCCAGTTCACCATGTCAGCCGAGGAGATCACGCTAATTCTGCCGATGGTGCCGTAGTTATTTTCGCGGACAGATCCGTCGTTGTTGTATAGGTAAGTATCACCTGTCATGTAGACGTAGACCCGATTGTTATGGACAAGCACGTAAGGGTCGGCCCCCAATTTGTGATCGACAAGCGGATTGGCATTCACAGGCGTTTTGGCAACGGCGTTATTAGCTGCATGACTGGACTCGGCCGGTAGAATGGAAAAAACCAGAATTAGTGACATCAGCAGGGCTATTGGTTTACGAATCATACGTTCGCCTCCATTGAATTGGTGTGTAATCGAATTAACATAAATGGTTGGACCCGAGATGTTTGGATGAGAAAGCAGAGATGAGAAATGAAGTATGAAGCAAGAAAAATGAAGAATTTAAAGTTCTTTATGACACCTCCTTCCAGAGAAGAAATGACTGTCCGTTCAGGATGAGGAATATATGGTTTAAACCATACAACATGCAGCGTGTATACTTGTTTACCGATGCACGTTGATAGTTATCACCCGAGGATAGGGATGGAGATACTTTTGCGAGAAAACGAATATAAATTGCCCGGTTGTGCTTTGTAATCGCTTTCAATAGAATGGTTTTAAAGGGAATGAATGAAGAATGGGACTTGTTACAATGTAATTATTTTTCATTTATGTTTTAAATTGTTTGTATATTTGACGATATCATATCACATTTCCGCGACAATACAATCACTTTCTATCAAAAATTGTAAAAAAAAGTTGGGTAGCACGTTAATTGCTTCATATGCAGCACAAAAAGGGAGATTCTTCACGCAGCTTTGTAATTCGTCTGGTCAGGTTATAGATACACAGAAGTATATTCCGAGGTAAGAACGATCAAGTTGGCAAGAAATAAGATGTTTCACGTGATGGCCGTGTCCTCTTCACTGATCGAGGAACGGTCATTTTGTCTTTGTTTCAGGTTAAACTTATTTTCAAGGTTTTTTGGATGAAACTCTAAGCGCAGATGGGAGTTGTTGATCGATAATGGTGAACTGTCCCCTGTCTTATGTCCACACCTCCGGATGAGTGGTCGAATATTACTATTAAGTGATCCAGGAAGCCAAATATTGATAGAGTGAGAGGTTCACAAAAAGGTGGGATGGGATATATGGCTATATTATCAACCGGGCCGATCGAAAATAATGTCGTTGCCGGGGTTAGACCAACGCAGCAGGTAACGATTAGATTGGTAAGTCGGGCTGCTGTGGATGCGACCACGGTATCTGTCCAAGGTTATGTACTAAGTACGACAAGAACGTTGTATGTGAATGAACTGATTAGTATTGCACCTAATGAAGAAGTGACCCGAAATTATTTTGCAGATTTAGATGCCTTTGAGTTTGTTTTTGGAACAAGTGAGGAAAGTGTGGGAGCAGTCGGGATTTCAGTATGGGGCAAACAAGCGTCAGGACAATTGGTGGATGCACATCGGGTAGTGGAGCATGAAAAAACAGTTACGAACATCTAGGACGTGTTTTGAAAACTAATGAAGTGCAACAAAATTCAGAAAAATGGGCTTCCTTCAGCGTTTTCAGACACGCCCTAGAAACACAGACTTTTTTCGAAAGAAGGGAATGTAGCGATGAGCTTTTTATCGACAGGGCCAATTGAAAACAATGCGGTTAGTGGTGTACGACCGACTCAGACTGTAACAGTCAGAATAGATAACCGCAGTGATGTTACCGCCTCAACTGTGCAAATACAAGGTTATTACATGAGTGCCGGGTTGAGGGTTCTGTATGTCAGTGAATCTTTCGACATTGCACCCAATCAAGTGATCACTAACAACTACTTTGCCAATTTGGATGCGTTCGAGTTTACTTTCACGACATCAGTGACGATTAATGATCCTGTTCAAGTGTCTGTATGGGGGAAAAGTAGCACAGGCTCTCTGGTAACAGCACATCGTTTAGTTTCTTCTGAGTTGCTGGGGGAAACTCCAAGTATGACAGGAGTCACAGGTGCCACGGGTGCTACGGGAGCGACGGGTGTGACTGGAGCTCAGGGATTAACCGGGGCGATAGGTCCGACTGGTGCAACCGGGGCGACGGGTCCAGCAGGAGAAACCGGGGGAGCTACGGGAGCAACTGGGGCGACCGGAGTAACGGGGACAACGGGTGTGACCGGAGCAACTGGAGTCGCCGGAACAACAGGCGTGACTGGAGCAACCGGAGTCGCCGGAACAACGGGTGAGACAGGAGCGACAGGATTGGCCGGAACAACGGGCGAGACCGGAGCAACCGGAGTAGCGGGAACAACGGGCGTAACCGGGGCAACCGGAGTAGCGGGAACAACGGGTGTAACCGGGGCAACCGGAGTAGCGGGAACAACGGGCGTAACTGGTGCGACCGGAGTCGCCGGGACAACGGGTGTGACTGGAGCGACCGGAGTAGCCGGAACAACAGGTGCAACTGGGGCAACCGGAGTCGCCGGAACAACAGGTGCAACTGGGGCGACCGGAGTAGCGGGAACAACGGGTGAGACAGGAGCGACGGGAGTAACCGGGGCAACCGGAGTAGCCGGAACAACAGGCGCAACTGGGGCGACCGGAGTAGCGGGAACAACGGGCGTGACTGGAGCAACCGGAGTCGCCGGAACGACGGGCGTGACTGGGGCGACCGGAGTAGCGGGAACAACGGGCGAGACTGGAGCAACCGGAGTCGCCGGAACAACAGGTGCAACTGGGGCGACCGGAGTAGCGGGAACAACGGGCGAGACTGGAGCAACCGGAGTCGCCGGAACGACGGGCGTGACTGGGGCGACCGGAGTAGCGGGAACAACGGGCGTAACCGGGGCAACAGGAGTCGCCGGAACAACAGGTGCAACTGGAGCGACCGGAGTCGCGGGGACAACGGGCGTGACTGGAGCAACAGGAGTAGCCGGGACAACGGGTGTGACTGGAGCAACCGGTTCTGGAGCGATTATCCCTTATGCATCAGGGCTACCAGCTTCGTTGACTACGGTGCTGGGCGGACTTTTGAATACCTCCAGCTTGGTTGGCTTTGGTAATAATGCGTCTGGTGTGACGATTAATGGAGGAATTATCGATCTCACAGGCGCCGCAGGTACCTTGCTTAACTTTGCTTTCTCGGCATCTCGTGCGGGAACGATTACCTCACTGGCTGCTTATTTTAGTACGACAGCTGCACTTAACCTGGCTCTGTCTACAGTAACGATAACTGCACAATTATTCCGTTCGACTACACCAAATAATACCTTTACGGCTGTACCAGGGGCACTGGTCACCTTGGCACCAGCGTTGACTGGCGCATTGTCATTAGGCACAATCGCCAGCGGATTGACCTCAGGTCTGAGTATTCCGGTAGCCGCAGGTGACCGTCTGCTTATGGTCTTCTCAGCATCAGTAACCGCCGGAGCTGATCTGGCTTCAACCATTGCGGGATATGCAAGTGGCGGTCTTACCATCACGTAGTGGGATTTTACAAGATATCAATTTTAGAACACTAAAAAGAGCCTCTTGCCAATGTTGGCGAGAGGTTCTTTATATACATTGACTTATACATATGCTCACCTTATTTGCATGTGGAGGATGTAGTTATTTTGTAACGTGAAGGATAACTGAAGTTGACTTAACAGACAGTAACCCAGAATTAAAAGAATAATGATTGTTCTATTTATGAATCCAATTTACAATAGCAAATGTAGGAAAAATACATATTTTAGGGAGAGAAAGATGAGAAGAAAATGGTTGATAGCGTTATTAAGCGTGATCATGTTGTTTGGCATTGTACCTGCATACGGGGCTGAAGATTCAGGAGAATCTTTAGTTTGGGATGGATATGAAGATAATGGAGCTTTAATGGGCATCAATGTTACAACATTCACGGGTAATAAAAGCAAAACAGAATCTATTTTGCCTAAGCGAGTTTCCGATATACAACGGGTGGGAGAGTGGATCTATTTTCTAATTGAAGAGGAGACAGAGTCTTGGGCTCGTCATATGGCGAAAATTAAGAAAGATGGTTCTGCATTTAATTATCTGAACAATGAGGGGAATTTTGGTAGATTTACTGTGGTGCGCGATACGATTTATTTTGTTAAAGATGAAGGTACTGAGGAAACACCGGATGCGTTGTCTTTCGGCTCAATGAGAACGGATGGTTCAAACGAACAGACAATATTGTCTAAATCTCCTTTTTATAATTTTAAAATATACAGCGGCTATATCTATTTTACAAACAGGGATAATGGCAAGTTTTATCGTATGAATTTAGATGGTACAGGAAAGAAGTTATTATCTTCAAAAGAAGTTTGGCCATATGAATTTTATGGAAATGTTTTGTTTTTTTCGGAGAACATGGGCGGACGCGATAATTATAGTTCTATCGGTGTCTTTTCGGATAAAAACGGAACTAGAAAGAAAACGTTCACCACAAAAGGTTCGATTACACCTCTAACTTACATAAATAATAAGTTTTATTACCTTAATAATTCGATAGGCAAGAATGGCTATAACCAGAGTGACTTATATGTTTTTAATCGTTACACAAGCAAGAAGAGCAAGCTACGTTCTTTAGATGCATATGATCGATTTGTAGGTACAGTAGGCGATGGGCTTGCATTCCTATCTTTTGAGAAAGGCACTGTTTATAAGCTTGGATATGATGGTAAAATCAAAAAGTAATTAATGGCGGTTACCATATATCACAAAAAGAAACAGGGATCTCTTGCCGATCATGGCTTGAGGTCCCTGTTTATGTGTAAGTGAATCAGTGATGAAAATTAACGGTACAGCTTGAGCTCAGCAGTAGACCACCACCACTCGGGTGTATCCGCAGTCAAAGCAATTTTGACATATCGTGCCTGCTGGTTCGTGAACATCACGGAGATGACAGGATCGATTCCCGAAGCATCTGAGACGGAATTCCATTGCTCGCCATCCGTTGAAGTAGCGATTTTAAAACTGCGGGCATAGTCATTGGTACTGCTGCCTGAGTCCATAGTTAATCTGCTGAAATTTTGGATGCTTCCCAGATCGATCTGAATCCACTGGTCTGTTTGTTGTCCAGATGCAGAGGTCCAGCGTGAGTTCAGATCATCATCCATCAGTGCTTCAACATTTTCAGACGTGGAAGCTGTAGCTGTCCAAGACGTCCGATCCAGTTCGGTAGGTAGCAAATCATCCTGTTCACCCGGTGTCCATGGTGTCTGGTCGGCGGTATAAACCGCGATTTCTGCTACAGACCACCAGTGAAAATCCGTTCCGGACTGAACTATCTTGATGTATCGTGCCTCTTGGGTAGGGAAAGAAATGGAGAGCACGGCATTATCCCCTTCCCCTGTAGCTACAGCTTTACCCCAATCCGTGCCATCCAGTGAGGTGAATACTTCATAACCACGAGCATAATCCTCACTGCTGTGTGCACTATCCAGTACAATCCGGTTCACCATTTGGGGATTACCCAGATCCAGCTGAAGCCACTCACCACCTGTTTGGGTCTGGCCGGAAGTCCAGCGTGTTTGGTTCGAGCCATCCAGTACCGATTGAGCTTCCTCACCGGAAGACGCTGTGACGGACCATGCATCTGGAAGCAAACGTTTTTGTTTTCCTGTTCCATAGTGATGAACGAATAGCTCAGAGACCGACCACCATTGATCAGATTCACCTGTCTGTACGATCTTCACATAACGTGTTTGCTGCTCAGGGAAGGTAATGGAGAGACGTCCTGACACGCCTTCGCCTCCAGCGATAGATGTTCCCCAGTTCTGCCCGTCATCGGAAACAAAGATTCGATATTGCCGTGGATAGTCATCCTTGGCGTTCCCAGAGTCCAACTCTATCGCGTCAAAAGCACTCGTTTGTCCAAGATCAATCGTGATCCATTGTCCGTCCGTTTGCTTTCGCCCGTTCGTCCATAACGTCTCTTTATTGCCGTCTAACATGTGAGCTGTGACATCCGTTCCTTGTGTGGAGGAAGCGGTCACGATCCAGGTTGACCGATCGGGCAACGGGGTAGGCTTTGGATGCTCAGGAGCTTGGGTCAATTTTCCGAATCGGGCAAGCTTGAGTTCCGAGATAGACCACCAGCTGTCTGCGGGAGCAGTCAAAACAATTTTGATATAACGCACAGTCTGCATCCCCAAATCGACGGACAGGCTCGGCGATGTTCCTGTTCCCTGTGCAATCGGCTTGCTCCAGTTCTCATTATCCTTCGAAACGTAAACTTCATACCCGTGAGCATAATCCCCCCCGTTGTTGCCGGAGTTCATGAAGAGTGTGTCCATGATCTGTTCGTTGCCCAGATCAATATGGAGCCAGTCTCCAGGCTGTTGCGTTTGTCCAGATGACCAGCGGGTAGCCAAATCTCCATCAATCATGCGTTCCACTGCTTCCGAACTGGAGGAGGCGGTAATCGTCCATGTGCTACGATCCAGATAAGTGACACCTTGTGAAGCATCCGGCTGCTTAACTACCGTATGTTCCAAGGGATTAACCTTTACTTGAGCCTTTGCATAGACGGTAGCTGAACCCAAAGCCCCGCTTGCATTATAAAAGCGAACCGTCTTAGCGGTATCGGATGGATTCCAGATTTGCGCCGTGTAGACGCCGTCCTTTTCGTAGACGGTTACTGCCGGAGAATCAGCCCAAATATCCATTGTACGTGTTCCCGTGGATGCCATACTATGCATGAACCAATAGGCATTAAAGACTTCATTTTGCTGCATGTCTTTCGTATTCCACTTTGCAAGAGCAGCCCCCGGGTCCCCGATGGATTGGAAAGGCCAGATGATGTGCTGCCATGTGCGCTCCTGCTGACCACCAAGATCCTTGATCAGACCGTTGTAAAGTGCCGCGGTATTCTTCGGATCACGGCCATAATAGGTCATCCACTCCGCCGGCGGCAGCCAATGAATGCCGTAAATATGCTCTGCGTCGTTGGAGAAGTACGTGCCATACAGGTAAGCACTGCCGTATACATGCCCTACGGTAGCGTGTTTGTATCCTTCCAGCCAGTTGTCTCCATCGTAGTTGAACCAATATTGCTCGGCCGCTTTTTCTTCGGTGACGAAGCCCCATATGCCTGTATCGCGATAGGCTTTATTGCCTGTTACCTCGCCCCACATATATTGTCCGACCCAACTGAACAGAGCTTCGCCTGCAGCTTCCTGATTGTTTCCACTGCGATTGTCGGCATAACCGCCCGCCCAGGAATGACCTGAATAAGGATCAAAATTACGCATCCACGGGAATTGATTGTCTGTGCGCGAAGGATTGGCATAATCCCGGATCAGGAGTTCAACCATGTCACCATAATCTTCTACAAACGTTGAATCATACGTAGCCAGCACCGCAGATGCAAAGACGTAATAGCCATACGTAAAATGATGATCCGTCAGCCCGGTATTGACGCCGAACCCGCTTCCGTAAGGAAAGATCGTTCCCCATTGCTCCGAGTAATAAAAATAATAGGAGTGTAGACGTTCATCCGGCGAGTAGGTGTACCAGTCTGTCAAAATGT
The DNA here is from genome assembly GCF_052691815.1 of Paenibacillus sp. TSA_86.1. Classification (NCBI taxonomy): domain Bacteria; kingdom Bacillati; phylum Bacillota; class Bacilli; order Caryophanales; family Paenibacillaceae; genus Paenibacillus; species Paenibacillus sp. TSA_86.1. Next base: position 348,268 of record NZ_JBQZGE010000003.1, read on the forward strand.
TTCTTAACAGGGACAGGTAGTGGTCCCGACGTTCGTGATCCCCAAGCTGATCGCTAATGAGCACACCCAGCGCAAGCGGATGAAGCTTTTTCCCCTGCCAGTAGGGATCTTCGCTCATTAAATTGCCTGACGTATCTGCATCAAGCTGATCCAGATAACTGATTAATTGCGCGCGTGAGTATGTCGGATCGTCCGGCTCTACAAATTGCGGAATGATGCCGTAGAAACGATCCTGTGTCGTAAAGCTGTTGCCTTCGCTTACTTTCATCATTCCTCGAATGGAAGGATAAGTGAGTTCCGTGAGTGGAGTTGTTGCAAGTTTCCACTGGTGCGGGAACAAAGCCATTAATGTGCTCGCAGAAAAGTTGGCACGCTTTGTTTGTGTAACGGAATTGAAGGTCGTCGTAACTTGAGAAGTGCTCTCGTTATAGTTGTAATCAACCTTCGTATCCGTCACAAAAGCATAGGCATGCTGGTAATAGTATGCTAATTCTGATGTAGATGGCAGAGTAGCCAGCGATAAATAATTTTCGCCTGATCCCAGCTTAATTTTAAGTGTATTGCCAAGCTTTATAAGTGTTGTTCCTTCTGGTACATAAAGGCCGTAGTTTCTTGTAAAGGTTTGCGGTGAAGGCGCTCTGTCCTGATTGGTGACTTCTACACCGATATGATCGCCTGTCCATGATTCCCCGTCTTGCAGTACAATCTCACGGTTTTGATCATCAAAGAGACGTGTGATGTTCGGTGAACGGAGCAGGATCGTGTCCGGGTTCTCGAACGTGTTGTACAGGAAAGGGGAGCCTTTCACAAAGGTTGTATTGACCTTCGCCGTGTCGTCATCACTCATGATGATGTTTGCGGAGTAATCTCCGTATCCGGCTACCTTGGTATTCACCTTGGCCGGATTCATACTGCTTGTCGTCAGGATCAGGTCTGCTTCGCCATCTGCATCCATCGAGTTGCCGTCAGCAGAGAGGTATCCCGCACCGGGATTCAAAATATGAAGCCCCTGTTTGGTATATCGATTTTTGAAGGGGAGTGTAACCAGACTGTTTCCATCCCCTAAGTCCGAAACAAGAATCGATTGCCACCAGTCATTAGATGGAATCGGGGCAGTGATGTCGGCTGTACGATTTTTGGGGTTTTTCGGTTGCAGCATCGTGATGTCATTAATAGCATAACTGCCAGCTCCAACTTGTACTGAGCTCATCTCCGGGATATCCGGAATGGTGTAGACCGGTTTCTCATCACCTGTAATATACTCATACACATCAAAGGCATAGAGCGAATATCCGTTAGTCGTACCTCGGCCAAGCCCTGCGAATTTTACATATCTGGCTTCTGCGTATACAGGTATGTCATCCCGTCCACCGTTGCTGTGTAACTCCCGAACCAACGTAGTCCATTGCTTTGCATCGCTCGATACCTGAATGTCGTAAGCACGTCCAAACGCATTTTCCCATTGCAGAGAAATATGTCCGATCTCATGACGCCTGCCAAGGTCCACAACAATCCATTCCTGATCCTTGTATATGGAAGACCAGCGTGTACCTGGGTCACCATCTGTCACATTGCGCGCTTCATAATTGCGCTTCTCCATTTTGGCCTTGTCTTCGGCGGAGCGGGCAGGTTCGTCAATCTCTTCCGATGACGCCATGACCGATTTACCAAGGGCAAGATTGGTGGCAACCGGTTTTGGAGGCGGGTTTGCTCCGCCCGTTCCATACACATTGAACGCGTAAAGAGAGACACCGTAGGCTTGTTGTGCCCGCTCATGACTGATTAAACGCACATAGCGTGCATTAGCGGCGACTTCTACTTCGCTTAGACCGCCTTGACCCCTCGTTGTGGAATACACTTGTTTCCAGTTCACCTCGTCATCCGACACTTCAAGGTCGAAGGCGGATGCATAGGCATTTTCCCACTCAATCGAGATATTCGAGATGGAAGCAACTGCGCCCAGGTCAACATAGATCCACTGAGGGTCCTGCTGCCATACACTTTCCCATCGGGTATTTTTGTTACCATCCACGGCATGATCGGCTGTATTCCCGCCAAGGGATGAGGAACTATACACCGGTCTGTTCAGAGATAAGAGATATGACCCTTCTACTGCAGCGTTTGCTGTTTTGCTTGGCCATAGCGGCACACTGCTAATTAACAATAGCATGGATAACAGCAAGTTCACGCAGATGCTGCGTTTGTTTCGTTTGTGACTCGTTCGTCCCTTCATATCTTCTTCTCCTTTGTTAGCTCTTGCCTCTCGGTCAGACAGAACTTTCTCTTTTTCCTAACAACCTGTTATATGTATGGTTCTGTTCTCCCGTGCCGCATTCCTGAGATCGATTTCAGGTTGCAATCATGGGATAAGCGGATGTTCATTGTTGTATATCGATCATTTGGAGCGGATTATAAAGTTTTTTTAAACGTTTTCGTAGAAAAAGAGACATATGTCCTACAGTAGGCAAGCGTGGTGTGTAACTATGAAATGCCGAATTAGGATTAAGGTCCGATAGCAATATAATATTTCTTCCTGCTGTAATCTAAGCAAATATTATCCTTCCGCGGGCAAGTTTGATTGAGGCAGTCTGTTTACAGGGAAATCAAAAAGCCCGCTTATCGCGAGCTTCAAGGTTCATAGTTTTCTATGGGGAAATTGAATTAGGTCATTAAACATGACTCAACGACTATTTTTAAGATAAACTGATTTATCTATAGTAGCCTTGACACATCTTCTATTATTCTAATATAGAGATAATTTCTCGCTGAACTAGCGCAGGTTGTTCAAGATATACATAGTGTCCTGAGCCTTGTGCAATCACATGAGTCGTCTTATCTGATAAAGAAGCTAAATCTTGCTGCATTTCGGCCCATTTGATTTCCATTTCTGGCCCCATGCCGTGTTCTGTTGCAGAAATTACGCTTAATGGTAGATTCCGCAATGCATCCTTGGCGCGCAACTTTTCGATATATTTAAAGCTCTTGGTTACTTCTGCATAATTCCCCTCCGCAGTAAACTGTGACTGATACATTTCAATAAATTCTGGGGGAAGGGTTGCCAGAACGGCTTCCTCTTGCTTTTCGTGAGAAGCGTCGATCAGCACGGCTCCTGCAACTTCATTCGTATAGCGGTCAGCGAATCCTCTCACATTTATTTGTATTATGGATAATTAATTTTAAATTAAAATGTTCAGAATAGGAGAGATTCTATGGTGCGTGCTTATCTTATGTTATTGTTCATAACGATCTTGATGATTAGCGGATGTGAACAGACTGATCATCGTATGGATCAAGAGAATGAGAGACGAACTGCTGCCAAAATGGGAATAGGAGACCCAGTGAATCTATCTAATTTGGATTCCCAGAAAGCTTATGAACTCTGTGCAGATGCTCTATCCGAATATTACAAAGCGATCTGGAACGGTCTGGAATTGGACGTCGGCAGATATATGGATAATCAGAACTTCCAACGTTATACAGAAAAAAAGATCAAATCACAATATAATCTGTTTCGTAAGAACAATCTAACCTATAACCAAGTGAAAGATGTCAAGATTGATGCCGAAAAAGTGGATTATTTAGAAGGGGAGCAACGTTTCTACTATCTAAAATTGAATGCACGTATTATTAAGGATGTAGGAGAATACGCAGAGCCTACTGAATTCTTGGTACAAGATGTGAGAGGAAGGGTAGTGATTGTAGATTGGTACACGTCTGGAAAGGATAGTTACGACTCCATTATGCGTGGGGAGAATCAGGTGATTGATAATCCTGCTATCTGGGAGAATAGCGATTGGGTAGGTAAATTGAAGTAGTGGATCGGTTACTATTGGGCCGTGATACTTGACATATACTGAACCCTAGCCCAACAGCCCGAAGTCTGTGTTAATGGTCTTTAGGCTGTTGTTAGAGTATCGATAAGTATTAGTCTCCGAATATAGGCTCTTTTGTGTTATCTGCTTGGCCCTGCAGCATGTTGCACAGTCAGTGATTCGGCGTCAATGGTCACCGTAAGATCGAAAAAACGGTCGCTGTATCCCTCTCTCCAGTCCTCAGGAATATCTTCGGAATAAAACCAGAAGCGAAGCAGTCGCCGCTCTGGATTTTGAAGGAGTTCAACAGCACAGTCAATTGAGCATATGGACAGATCAAGCGTAAGCGGTGGTGACCACTGCTGTACTGCTTCAGTCCATTCTGCTACAAGTTGCTGCGCGACTTCAATAGCGATGAGTAAATGTAATGTATATTCAGAATCGGCCAATTGCTCCACAATCATTTCCTGCTGCCTGACGTTTGTGGCGGATAAAAGTGCTGGAACATCCCTGCGGTCGATATTAAAGATGCTGCTTGGGAATTGCAGATTGGAACGTCTTTCATGATATGACTCCGGCATAGTTGTTCACCTCTTTTTAATGGATTTAGGATGTATCCCTCAGTGAATTTTTCCGGATTTAAATCCTATTTTACCACGTTTAATAAATAACAAAATAAGGGGCAATTGTTATTATTCAAATGAAGTCTATAAAGTGGATCTTTCGTTGCAAACTCGAGTTCCATATGGTGTCATTTCTAACTGTCATGGTAAAGGTGCCCTTCCTGACGAGTTTCCAGAAAATAAAGGCCCGCAAGAGGGAGCTAGCGCAACAAAACTGGAATTATATAATAATGTATCTATCTTTACACCTATTGAAGAAATCAACGGCAACTGGTATGGGGCATTACCAACAAAACAATGGAATACTAGGGGCTTATGTAAACTGGACGACGATCAACAAGACGTTAACAGCGAACGTATCGTTAAGTAAAAAGCGATAATCGATTTCATGATTCAACCGTGGTGGGCGGATGTCCATCGCGTTTTTTTTTTTCTGTTATCGTGAATCAAAAAAAGGACTAGCTGGGAGCGTATTAACTCTCTCAGTTTAGTCCTTAAAGCCTCTTCTCAGAATATCATCAAAATTTTATTCTTCCCATAACCCGCCTGCGATTGTGATCGAAGATGTGTCTATATCAATTCAGACAGTTCGATCTTGACCACCGAATCTTATACACTAAGTCCACCGTCTACAGGCAAAACGACTCCAGTAACAAAAGATGAATAATCACTAAGCAACCAAGCGGCTGCGTTTGCAATCTCAATAGGTTCAGCCGGGCGTCTGAGAGGTGTCTTAGCACAAATTTGTTCAATGATATCGGGGTTAATAGAAACCCACTGCTGAATCATATCGGTCATTGTGGTCCCCGGAGCAATGGCATTGACACGGATACCCGCTGGCCCATATTCGACCGCAGCTGTTTGCGTCAGACTGTTTACCGCTCGTTTGGATGCCCCGTAAGCTCCCAAGCCCGGATTACCCTTCAGACTACCTACGCTGCTGGTATTAACAATAGAGCCTGACCCTGAAGTCTCCATCATCACTTTAATCTGAGCTTTCATGCACATCCAGACTCCTTTATAATTTACAGACTGAATCAGGTCGAAGTCTTCTTCTTTTTCATCCACCAGCGATGATACCGTCACTCCGATACCTGCGTTGTTAAAAGCAGCATCAAGACGGCCATATCGTTCCACTGTAGCTTTAACAGCTTCTTCAACATTGCCTGCATCGGACAGATCGGCTGTAAAATATGCAGCATCTCCACCCGAGGTCACGATTTCATCCCTGACTTTACGCAACTCAGACTCTGTTCTTGCGACGAGCATCACAGAAGCTCCTTGCTGTACAAACAGCCTTGCTGCCTCAGCTCCAATGCCTCGCCCCGCCCCTGTAATCATTACTACCTTGTTTGCCAACATTTGTCCTGCAATGGTTGTCATATTCATTCTCCTTGCCTGGAATTGTTGATCTCATCAACTACCTTCAGTATAATTTGACTACGAAATGGTCACGAGAACCTGCTTGATGGTAGGTTTCCGAGTGATAGGATAAGGGGGAGGTTTTACTTGAACGACGGTGAGCGCCGTTTAGCGCTAGGTAATTTCTTAAGAGATTTACGCTCCTCCGTTTCTCCCCTTGATGTTGGCCTTTTGCCTGGCAATCGTCGTCGCACACGAGGCTTGCGGCGAGAGGAAGTCGCCGGGATCGCGAATATAGGACTCTCATGGTACACGCGCCTTGAGCAAGGTCGTGATATTCGTCCGTCCGTAGGTGTACTGGAAAGTTTGGCTACAGCACTCAAGCTGACGCCCAATGAGCGAAGACATCTCTTTCTGCTTGCTGGAGAATCACTGCCTCCTCAATCAACTATTATTGAGGAGAAAATCAGTCCTTCCATTCAGGACATGCTGAATGAATTGAATCCGAATCCGGCCTATGTCATCGGGAAAAAGTGGGACTTTTTAGCTTGGAATAAAGCGGCAGATGCTGTATTTATGATTCACAGGGTGTCACCCCCACATGATTATAATTTGATGTGGCGCCAATTTACGGATTCTATTTGGAAAGAAGGATCGGAGGATTGGGAAAGTGTCTCACGAAGAATGATTGCTGAGTTTAGAACGTCAAGAGCACGTTATCTGAACGACGATTCATTCGACAAGTTAATTGAAGATCTGAAGAGGGCGAGTGCTGATTTTACAAGGATGTGGCAGTATCATGAAGTACCAGGCTCCCTTGACGGCTACAAGAAGCTTTTGCACCCCACTTATGGAGTTATTGAATTTGAGCATGTCACCCTTCAATTTCCCAATGAACCTGATCAGCGAATGATGATTTATATGCCTCATCCGGCAACCAAATCCCGTTTAGAGCATTGCTTCACGCGCGGGTAGACAGCCGTGAAAATTTCTTTAGGCATCCCGTGCAACGATGCCTCTATCTCTCCCGTATTCCCGGGGGACGCTCAGGCAATGCAAATACACCGCCTCAAGGCATCAGCCTGCATGACGGTGTATTGGTCTTCGAGATACGGTAGACTTGTCCTCCGAACCTACTCTTCCCCGGTAGCCACCACCGCATTTCCCTCGTAACTGATCCAGTCGCTCCAGCTTCCGGAATACAGCTTCACATTCGAATATCCCGCTTCCTCCAGCGCAATCACGTTCGGGCAGGCGGAGACACCGGAGCCACAGTAGACGATGATGGCATCATCTTTCCCCAGCTTACTGAAGCGCTCTCCTAACACCTCAGTATCTGTCCAACGTCCATCCCAATCCAACACATCTTTCCAAAAATAGTTCACCGCACCCGGAATATGTCCGGCCTTGGCATCAATCGGTTCTTCCAGTCCCGCATAACGGCGGGCATCACGGGAGTCAATCAGCACGGCGCTGCCGCTTGCCGAAGCTTGTTGCGCATCCTCTACACTAGCGAGCATCTGTGGCTGCAGGTTCAGGTCAAACGAAGACGGGATCTGAACGGGGACATCCTGAGTCACCGGGAACTTGGCGTTCTGCCACGCGGTGAAACCTTCGTCCATGACATATACCTGATCATGTCCCATATAACGCAGCAGCCACCACAGACGCGAGGCGTTCATGCCGCCTTGATCATCATAGGCAATGATGCGGCTATTGGAGCCGATGCCTGCTTTGGCAAGGTGACTTGCGAGTGTAGCTGGATCAGGGAGCGGATGGCGTCCGCCATGCTCGGTGACCGGAGCGGACAAATCCTTTTCGAGATCAAGGTAGACAGCCCCCGGAATATGTCCGGCTTCATAGGCTTCACGCCCGGCATCGGGTTGCCCCAGCAGGAAGCGGCAATCTACGATGGCCACATCGGATTCGTACATTCTGGCGAGCAGCCAGCGCATGGATACCACATTTTTCATAACAATACACCGCCTTTAATATATAATGAATTTTTTATACCGTTTTCGGTTCAACCGGAACCGGAGCAGCGATGGGCGCATCAGCCGGGATAGGTTGTGGTTTGGTTTTGCCATATCGAATGAAGATCCACACTCCGAACAGGATAACAACACCCGCAGACATTTGAAGTGTGCTCAGTGCTTCACCCAGCAGCATCCAGGCTAGTATGGATGAGAATACAGGTTCTCCGAGAACACCCATAGATACCGTGGTAGCGTTCATATACTGTAGCAACCAGTTGAAGAGGTAATGTCCAAAGATGGTTGGTACGATAGCCAGCAGCAGGAAGATTCCCCACTCCGAAGCCGCATAACCGCCGAACGGATGCCCCATGAACAGATTGTACACAGCGAACGTACAGGCAGCGACAAGAAACACCAAGAAATTATACGTGAATGCACTGAGACCTGTTCGCAAAAATTGACCCAGCAACATATGCACAGCCACTGCCATCGTGCCAAGTAACGATAAAATATCCCCCTTCAGCGCAGTACCTGCCACCTGGAAGTCTCCTGCGCCGATGATAATCGACCCGAATAGAGCGATCCCCATACCGATGAGCATCATGCGATTAATTTTGGCTTTGAACAGCCATACCGAACCGGCCAGGATCAGAATCGGCTCCAGAGCAAGAATGACGGTGGAACTGGCGACACTGGTTAACCTCAGTGATCCCATCCAGAGCAGGAAGTGCAGCGCAAGCATCACACCGGAAGCTAGTAACAAGATCCACTGACGGAAATTCAATCGTAACATCTCATGTCTGTACGGCCAAACGAAAGGCAGCATGAGCAGATTGGTTAAAAACAGGCGATACATGGCAATGACCGCAACATCTGCGTCAGACCAGCGTACAAAAATAGAAGAGAAAGAAATGGCAATAATGCCGACAAAAAATAACAAATAGATGGGTCTGCCGGCACGGTTCATGCTTGTCATAGGTGTAGCTCCTTCTTGTAAATAGATAACCTAAATCACCTCATTATACAGGAGAAGATCAGCACAGGGAAGATCCATAGCAGGTAAACATGCTTTAAATAAAAGCAGATATCCTGTTATGATGATATGATGCATAAACGCTGAAAAAACTGGAAGCAACATCACGGCTGCGAAGTGCGTTTTACTTTTAACAACGCATAGATCCAAGTTTACATCAGGAGTTAGAGAAACATGGGAAAGAGATAAGCAGATTGTAACCGGGCTTGTAACTATTCTGTCATTCACAGCACGAGGTTTTCTATTAATCTTTTATATAGAGACATGAATCGATATAATATTCCATTCATCGGGAAAAAATGAAAGTTAGGAAGTGGCCAGGTCGTGAGAGTACAACAAGAAACAACGCGAGAGTATGGAAATGCCATTCGCAGCGTAAGTCGGAAACAAACCCATAGAAGAAGAAAAATTCGCTACGGCAGGTTGAGCGTAGCTATTATGCTCATGCTCCTGTTGGTTGCGGGATTGACATATGTATTTATCGGTATGACTCATTGGATTAAAACGGCTGTGGCCCCACCGCCAATTGCCGTGATTGAACAGCCTGCCAAGCTGGGCATGATTCAGGTCACACCTGAGGCGAAGGAAGAGCCGGCGCGGTTTCTGGGTCAAGTTCGTAAAGTGGCGTACATAACATTTGACGACGGACCAAGTAAATATACGGATCAGTTGCTGGATATTTTAAAACAACATGAGGCGAAGGCGACCTTTTTCATGGTTGGACGTCAGTTGCATGAATACCCGGATGCGGTCAAACGTTTGGTGAAAGAGGGCAGTTACCCTGGGCTGCACAGTATGACACATAACTATAAAAAGCTGTACAAGAGCGGGAGCTCAGCCAACTTTGTGAACGAGTTCAAAAAAGAGCAAAAAATGGTCGAGAAACTGATCGGATATACACCGCATCTCATCCGTGCCCCATACGGAAGCAGTCCGCAGATTGGTGAGGCATTCAGAGGAGATATTGCTGCGGCAGGTTTCAAAATGTGGGATTGGACAACGGATTCACTGGACTGGAATCTTCCAGGTCAGCCGGATAAAATTCTGGCCCGAGTGAGTAACAGTGTACACAAAGATAAAGAAGTTATTTTGATGCATGAACGGGAACAGACCGTGCAGGCGCTACCGCGTATCATGAAACTGCTGGAGGAACGGGGTTATGAGTTCGAGGTATATGATCCGAAGGCACATTGGGTTGTTAATTTCAGCGGAGATGCGCGCCTGTAATATTACGATAGAACCGTAGATGGTTATGGCAAGAGAGGGAGAACACATGTTAATCACGAGTAAAAAAATGACCCTTGCAGCATGCAGCATATTGCTGATGCTTCTACTTAGCGGGTGTGGAGAGCCGCAGGAGCCTGCGGCCAACCAGGTTAATCGGTTGGTGCAGGGCGGTCAGGAAATCGATAAAAGTTTGAAGTCCTTGACACGTTATGAAGAAGAGGATATGGACTTATACAAGACTATTTTGAGCAAAGGGAAGAAAAAGAACAGCAATATCGAGGCACTGCTCGATCAAGCCGATGCTCATATTCAGGAACGACGCGTGTTGCTTGAGCAGACGCGTAAGGCCATGCAAGAGGCGGGAGAGAAGACCGAAGCGCTGCGTCATTCCCTGAAGGAGCTTACCATTGAGAAAGAAGATACCCTTGTTCATGCAGGGAAAGTGCTGGATCAATATGAGGCAAGAGCCAAAACATTTGAGCTGTTCGTTGTCTCCTATGAGCATAGTCTGGACGCTGAGGCTGAACTATACGGACTCATGAGAGAAAGTGCCAAGCCGAATCTTGTAAAAATTAAACGTGCCATCCGCACACGCAATGAAGAGTACTCAAAGCTTGCGGATGTACGGAAACAATTCAACCTGCAGACGCAAGCATTCAACGCCGCACACGCGCAGTTGGTCAAGCTGGATCAGCAGGGCTAAGCTGGAGCGCAGCGTGACGAATACCGTTTTTACGTGATTGAGCTGCTCGGGTCCCGTGTAAATAAATATTATATGAAGCTATATCGTTGGTTCGATGGATGTAGCAACATGGACAAGCAGCATTGCGTATAAGCTAACGGAGGTGTTCATATGCGAAAAGGGAATAGGGCAAAGGTCAGCACCACATTAGTGGTTCTGCTTATGGGATTCTCGCTGGTGGCTTGCGGGAGCAGTGCACCTGTACTTCAACCATCTGTGAACAATACGAAGGAAACGTCACCCGCGCCGGAACAGAAGCCGGAGGACGGAAATGTCATTGAAGCAGAGGGTATTCTGACAGGCTGGGCTGACCCACACACCGTAGAGATTCGTGTGAAAGACAAAGCGATGTCCTTCCAGGTGAGCGAGGATATGCAGAAGTCGCTGGACGATATCGATGACGAGGATTCGGTTCGTTTCAAATATGTAGAAAAAACGGTTGATGTATCGACGAAACAGTTGATTCTTACCGAGATTGCCAAAATCGCATCGGCGGATGACGATAAAACGGGTTCCGGGGCGGGGGATAACCTTACATCTGACCGTCCAAAAACGTCAGAGCTGGAAGTGACGGTGGAAGGAATCACCGAGAAGCGGCCAGTGACTCTGGCACAGGCGAAAGGATATTCCCTGTATATCTTTGGGCCAATGGAGTTTGATGCGGGAGACCATGAGCTAACGATGAAAATTGATCCTGCGTATAAGGTAGAGATTGTGAAGCTGCCTTCGGACTTTAATTTGGATTATTTAAAGATGGACGCTAAGGAAGAGTTGTCGAAGACCGGAGAGGTCAAAGAATTAATGGCTGAACAGCTCAGCAATGGGCCGATGAAAGATGCAAGGTTATTCATGATGTCTCAGAACGACAAGAAAACGCAATATTTTATCGTCAAAGAACTGGACGGAAATGGATTTGTTTTTCACATCAATGCACCGATTGGTGAACCTTCCGAAGGTTTTCTGCCTATGGTGTATGCATCAGTAAACTCTATCATGAATGAATAGAGTAGTTTCTGTGAGCAGCGTGTTTCCTGATAAGAGGGGATGCGCTGTTTTGTTTTTGGGGAGCAGGGTGTGAAATACAGAAAAGAGCCGGAAAGAACAGGGCGTACACACTTTCCTTCCGGCTTCTTCGCCGTGATCGTGATATTATGGTTCTGTTAAGATCGTTGATCTACAGCCTGAACGGTGAGTTCAGGTGAGTACGCTCGGTACCTTGTGCCCTTGAAGTTCTTGATAACGGGAGATCACGTGCGGATGAACGGGATGGTCTTCGGGAATGCCCATGCGTTCGCGAATAAAAGTAGAGGGGCCATCTTCACGAATCATATGTTGCAGCTTCATGGCTTCCTCATCGCGTTTGTCATCAAACAGCATCGCGGCCGCCATCGCAGAGGTTAAATGAGGAATGGCAATTCCGAATTCACTGGCCTGCATCGCTGGGCGAACAAGCCGGTCATGAGGCGAAAGCTTGCGAAGCGGGGAACGTGCAACCCGGGTAACCTGATCTGTCAGATTGGGGTTGGCAAACCGTCCTAATATCGTATCCATGTATTTCTGGTGTTTCTCGGCGTTAAAACCGTGTTTACGGATCAGCATGGCTCCCGTCTCTTCCATAACGTGACGAACCTTGGCGCGAAGAGTCGTGTTGCTCATGACCTGCCGAATCGTCTTGAAACCTGCCAGATAACCGAAGTATGCGGCGACACAGTGACCTGTGTTGACCGTGAACATTTTGCGCTCGATATAGGGTTCCAGTGAGTCAACGTAGTGTACGCCTTTAATTTCTTTAAATCCATCCAGCAATGCAGGACGATGAACGACCCATTCATAAAAAGGCTCAACGGTGACCTGCAGCGGGTCTTCGTGGTTTTGGGCCGGAACAATCCGGTCCACAGCTGCATTGGGGAATGAAACAAAACGTTCGGCTTTGGCCCGGGTGGACTCATCGAGAAAAGGATAGATACGCTTTTTCAGCCGGGTACTGCCGCCTATCGCATTTTCGCAAGCGATAATGTGCAGAGGGGTATGATTGTTAGCTTTCATACGCAGATAGATGCCTTTCGCAATCGGCTCGGCGATATCCCCAAGGGCAGATACACCTACCGCCGTTGTGATGAGATCAGCGGATGCAATCTCTTCTGCAACACGCTGCTGCTCATTTACGTTAATTGCGGTTACGTTGTTTACGATGGTTGTGTCTTTTGCGCTATTGGCGAGGGTAATCGGATATTCTTGTCTTTGTTGAAGCATCAATATTTTCTTTGGGTTACGTGCGACAAAGCAGACGTCATAGTCGGAAGCGGACAACATATGACCGATAAACCCACGACCTATATTGCCCGCACCAAAATGTACAGCTTTCATATGTGAACTCCCCCTTTAAGATTGGATGACGAAATTCGTGCAAACCTTAGACGGTAGTAACGAGTGGCTTCGAGATCAAATCGTTAAATTCGAGGTCGGTCAGACAGGATAACCGTTGGTGTGCCATATCAAATTCCAATGTTCCTGTGATGGTATTCGAGATGACAACGCAATGCATACCGGCAGCAGCAGCTGCACGCGCGCCGTTAGGGGAATCCTCAATGGCTACGGCTTCGTCTGCAGTTACTCCAAGGGCCTCCAGTGCTTGAGTGTATAGTTCGGGATCGGGCTTCACATTCGCAACATCATCTGCTGTGCGGATCACTTCGAAGTAGTCTTTTAATTTAAGCTGCTCCAGGTGCTGTTCTACCCAGTCGCGTTTCGAACTGGAAGCTACAGCAAGCTTTATACCAGCTTTCCTCGCTTGTTCCAGGTATTCCTGTATGCCTGGGCGAACCTTTTCTTTGTTCATCAATGCCGCATGCTGCAATTGAACCGATTCCCTGAACGCATCCCGATCAATCGGAAGATTTAAATCTGTAATGAGGTACTCGTACGGATTGAAGGTTTTGAGGCTGGTGCCAATGCACTCGGAATACATTTCAAGTGTCAGATCTACACCATGTTCTTTGTACGCATCACGAAAGGCGATATACCATGCTGTCTCCGTATCAATAATGGTTCCATCAAAATCAAAAATCAGTGCTTTAATCATACAGTTGTTCCTCCTGTTTTTCAGAATTTGTTTTGTGTTTGTGAAAAAAACATATTTTTCGCAAATTTTCTGCAAATTAATTCCCGTTATATCCATTACCTCGCGGAATATTAGTTAACGCGAATGTTGGAAATGAATATTAAACTGGGAAAAAATATGCGTTTAATCTAATAAAACCGTAACACAGGACGAAGAATAGGGTCAAGTATGTTAAGTTTATTCACATTGAAAATTTTCATATAGGTGACTTGTTTTCAGAAAAACAAGAGGCTTACAAACCCTTAAGCACTTTGCATGTAAGCGGTGTACTGGATAAACTGTTTTTTCAGCACAAAAAAATAAAATATTTTTATGAAAATGAATCGGATTTGACCATTCAACAGCTTTCGACATGATTATCATGCTAGGAGTGTATGGATGGATTTTATTGAATTCCCTTTACGCCGGATTAGGGCATGTGGGAAAATGAAAGAATGAGTTTGCGAGAATGACGAGTAGAGGAGGAGGTTCAATGAACATGCTGCAAAGAGATCGTTTTGAGGGTTCTTTGATTGGGCTTGCCGTGGGTGATGCGCTGGGAACAACGGTTGAATTCAGCAGTCCCGGCACCTTTGAGCCTGTTACGGATATGGTAGGCGGGGGTGTGTTTGGATTAAAAGCGGGAGAATGGACAGACGATACATCCATGGCTCTCTGTCTGGCAGAGAGTCTGGTGCGTCAGCCCGGTTTTGATCCGGATGATCAGATGCGCAGGTATACGAACTGGTACAGAGTAGGTTACATGAGCAGTACGGGGAACTGCTTTGATATTGGGGGGGCTACGCGAAGTGCATTGGAACGATTTGCGCGAACCGGTGAAGCCTACAGTGGATCAACTGACCCCATGACAGCGGGCAATGGATCCATTATGAGACTCGCTCCAGTTGCCATGGCTTATGCGTCTCAACCGGAGGAAGCTGTTCGTTACGCAGCGCTTAGTTCACGGACAACACATGCCGCGTCGGAAAGTGTAGAGGCTTGCGAAGTGCTCGCAGCCATTCTTGTGGCAGGATTCCACGGAGCGGACAAGGCAACGATGTTATCTTCAGATACGATGACGCGCTGGCGGACAGAGAAAGGCAACCCTTTTTCACCTGCGATTGAAGAAGTGGTTATGGGGTCATATCAGCGTAAAGAGCCGCCTGAGATTCAAGGCAGTGGTTATGTAGTTCGATCACTTGAAGCTGCACTCTGGGCATTCAGGAAGTCATCCAGTTTCCGGGAAGGGGCGCTGGTGGCGGTTAATCTGGGAGATGATGCGGATACAACCGGTGCGATCTATGGACAGATTGCGGGCGCGTATTACGGACGAAGTGGTATCCCTTCCCATTGGCAGGACAAGCTGGCGATGAGAGATACATTTGACCGATTAAATGAGGCGTTATGGGTGAAAGCGTCGGACAATGCCACACAGAAGAACTAGGGAGTTTACAGGCTCAGAGCTAGAGCTAAGACTTATAATGAAACTATAGATATATGAAGGACAGGAGAAGAGAACACATCATGAGTAAGACAGAACATTCACTAGACCGTTCAACAGATGAACGGGGGACATCGACAAAATCGAGGAGTACGTCACAGACTTCAGCGTCCGCGAAAAGAAAACCGTTTCCTATATCGTTGTTATGTTTGACGATTGGGGCGTTTGCTATTGGCATGACTGAATTCATCATTATGGGTTTGTTGCCTAATGTGGCAACGGACTTGAACGTGAGCATTCCACAGGCGGGACAATTAATTACAGGATATGCGCTGGGTGTAGCCGTAGGGGCACCAATTTTAACCGTATTTACGCACAAAATTCCGCAAAAAAAACTTTTGGTACTATTGATGTGCATTTTCATCGTGGGTAACGCGCTATCGGTCATTGCGCCTACGTACGGGCTACTCATCTCGGCACGTATTCTGACGGCATTTGCTCATGGCACGTTCCTCGGCGTAGGTTCAATCATGGCTACCAAGCTTGTCACATCAGATCGAAGAGCTGCCGCAGTATCGGTCGTGCTGGCGGGACTGACTATTGCCAATATTATCGGTGTACCGTTTGGTACGTTTATCGGTCAGCAGCTTGGCTGGCGTTCCTCTTTTGGCGCGATTACCATTCTGGGCGTTATTTCGCTGCTCGGTATTATTCGTTTTATCCCGGTTATACCGCAAGGTACACCAGCTAACTTGGGACAACAGTTCCGCAATTTGATCCGCCCACAGGTATTGTTGGTGCTGCTCATCGGAGCGATGGGCTGCGGAAGTTTGTTTGCCGTTTTCACCTATATTACACCGATGCTGGTTGATATTAGCGGTTTTGCGGAGCAGAGTGTAACCTGGATTCTGGTACTGTTTGGCTTCGGTGTTACGCTCGGCAATATGGTTGGCGGACGACTGGCGGACTGGAAACTCATGCCTTCGCTTATTGTGAACTTTGGCATTCTTGCAGTATTGCTTGCTGCATTGACACTGACGCTACACAATCCGGTTTTGGCGGTAATTACGATATTCTTCTGGGGGGTTGCAGCCTTTGGCATTATGCCGGGACTTCAGCTTCGTATTATGAATATGACGCGTGAAGCTCCGCTGCTGGCGACAACATCCAGTCATTCTGCGTTTAATCTGGGGAATGCGGCCGGAGCTTATCTCGGCGGATTTGCCATTACACATACGGGATTGATCTCGGTACCGATCTATGCCGCAGTGATTGCTGCGCTTGGGTTGCTAGGGCTGTTACTCAGCTTGTTCATGAATGATAAGACTTCGCCCGAAGGTACACCCGGTGTCATCCATCCCGTATCCGTGCACTAAATTGTAATTGGTGTACTACATTAATAAAAGAAAAACCTCAGCCCTTGTTAAAAACAAGAAAACTGAGGTTTTTTGCTCTGTATTTTAGTAGATTTCCAGCTCGTTAATTCGAACATAGGTTGGCTGATGAGAAGGTCCTCTGCTTGCGACGACACGTACCTTGGAGGTGTTTACCGCCGTGAAGGTATGTGATCGTGTTGTCTCCTGATTGCCTGTGACTTGAACCAGGTTTACCCAGCTTGAACCATTCCAGTATTGCAGGTCGTAGTTGGCAAGTACATAACCATTGGTTGTATAGAGATCGATCCGCTGGATGGAACTGGATGCAGGCAGATCAAGGACGACATATTGCGGTAGTGAGGAATTACGATTATTTGCCCAGCTATAGCTGTCCCCGAGTGCCGTGTTACGATCGCCGTCATTGATTCGGGCTGTTGAGTACCCTGGATAGGTAGAGGATGCGGTTATGGTTGCATTTCTCGCCAGGTTCTGTCCAGTTCCCGGATTCGTAGGGTTTTTCACGAGCCTCACGAGATTCCAGCGCAGCTCGAAGAGCTTGAAGGATTTGTTAAATACAGCACCTTCTCCTTTCACGATAGCATCGATGGTCAGGGACATAGCACTCGGCACACTGTTGCTGCTTGTCCACTTCCCTGTGGCCTCAATGCCTGCAAACACACTGACCTCTAGTATTTTTTTGCCTGCAATTTTCAAACTTACTTCAGCTTTGGCTCCTGCCCAAGCCGTAACTTGTCCTTCAATTTTATGAGTGACGGTAAGATAACGGCTCACATTGCTGTAAGGCTTGATTTGTACAGGAATATAGGCACGTGTTTTACCTTTGACACCCAGAGTAACGGTATACCCCTGATCCACCTGGAATTCAAATGTGACATTGCCATCAATACCGATGACCAGGAAAACGCCAACGGATACGGAACCCAGACTGCCTGCACCGATGTTAAAGCCCACGATAGGTACTTTAACTTCTTTTTTGAATTTGGCGTCGCCTTTAATGTAGACGTTCGCTTTCTCACCTGCTGTAAATTTCAGATCGTATTTTCCCCAGAAACCGTATTTCCCCGTTACTTTAGGTGCGATCAATGTAAGTTTACCGCCTGCTTCAACAAAAACCTTGTTACCGTTTGCATTTTGTTGATTTACAAGCACTTTTTTGAAATCACACACAAACTCGTTACCGGATTTTTTACAAGTGGCAAAATCACCTGCTCCAGCGGTGCGAATGAGCTCATTCATATCTAAGGCTTTTGCCTCAGTGATGTCTGCGGAATCCGCTTTATTCAAGTCTGTGGAGGCCTCGTCACTTTGATGAATCGAAGTTTCATCCCCCTGAGGGATCAAGGGTTCGTCATTCTCATGAATCGAAGTTTTATCGCTCTGATCTAATGTGATGTCACCCAGGTCCGTAGGATCAACGGCTGTAAGAGCTTCATTGGCCTGGAAATCTGGATTTGAGAGATTAGCGTCTTGCTGAATTGTGTTGTCAATGTTGAAATGTTTAATCTCTTGATCCACATTTGTTTGCTCATCTGATAGAGAGGATGATCCAAGGCGTTCGTTGCTTTCCAGTACCATGTCCAGATCAGGCATGACAATATTTCGCTCTTCCAGAGAAACTTCCTGCTCAGGGATATCATAATAATTGAACAGTTCATCCACACCAGGCGTGGTGTAATCCACCACTATCCCATCTTTACTTTTGCCGGTGCTCGCGACTTTGATTGCCCGGGCAGAGGACTCATCCAGAAAAATCTGACCAGGTGAAAGCTGGCTGCCGAGCTGAGAAGCTTCCCGGGAAGTCAGCTCAATAGATCCTTTATCTTCCACCGTCTCGAAGACGGAATTCACTACAGGCAGTTTCTTCCCTATGGAAGAAGGCATAGGTTGTGTTGGCTTTAATTGATAATCCACCTGTTCAAACTGGCCGGAGGATGTAATCGGATTACTGACACCCAGACCGTCTTCCGAAATCGTAAAGGTAATACGGAAATAGGCTTCCGTGATCGGAGCATTGACGTTCGTTTTACCTGCCCAGATCCACCGTGCACTGGTATCCTCCGGCATCCCTTCGATTTGTTTCCACGGATCAATTCCATATCGCCCAAAGTCTGAAGCACGTGCCCAAGATGTATCATCAAACCTTAACTGTTCCCAGCCCTCAACGTATCGTTCAGATACCTTCCAGTTGAAGTCGGTAACCAGATTTTCATCTGCATAACTGAGATCTGCTAAAAGTCCGGCATACGAACCGAGGTCCTTTGCTTGAACCGCGATGACATTGGTGCCAGGTTGAATAGGAACCGGGAATGTATATGCCTTGGTCCAGTCATCCCCTTTACCTGCCTGTTTACCGTTTACATAAAGTGAAAATTCATTGTCGGCAGTTATGTATAGTTTTCCCTCGTTGTTAGAAGCAGAGTAGGCATTGGTAGGCCATAGACCGACAAGCAAAGGCAGCAATAACGTGAAAACCAAAAATGAGGCCCAGGTCTTTTGAATAGACGAGCGAAGTTTGTTCACAATCATTTCCCTCCCAAGAAATAAATAGTTTTAAATACGATAAATCATGCCGCCTGACCTGATGAAATAAATGCCTAGAAGAAAAAAAGCGAGAAAATGTTGTGACTTAGTATAGACACCTCCTTGTTTGAGATTATAATAAGGTAAAATATTCAATTTAACAACAGTAATTTACATTTTTTCGATGTGGTTTTTTCAGAAAAATAGAAGATTGAATTCTTTGCTGTTAAATAAAGATGGATATCGTAGATTCGGAGTGTCGAATATAGTTGCAAAAATTGGATAAATAAGTTTAAATATACTATATAAGTAATCTATCCGAAAGAAGTAGAGTTAAATTTACAATTTTGAAAGTGTTGTAAACGGTAATAATTAGGACGGAAGGGAGGTGGTGGATTTATTTGTAAAGGCTTTCATGACAGAGGTGTTGCTTGCTTTAACCCAATTGAGAGGAGAAAAGTGAATGAAGAAACGTGTTTCTATTCTTTTAAGTCTTTCTATGGTTGTTGCTATGATCGCTCCGACGATGGCATTTGCCACGGAATCCAGCGAACTTTCTGCTCAGAATACTGCATATGAATCCACCAATGCTTCTAATAATGGGGCGAATAATACTCTAAATGCAACACCGGTTGTGCCCGCACCACCCGGGTATGATGGTTATCGCAATAACATTCCGCATGGTAATATGAACCTCATTACTTATAATTCCACGACGGTTGGCAATGCCCGGAAAGCGATGGTGTACACGCCGCCTGGATATTCACCTAATAAAAAGTATAGCGTTCTGTACCTCCTGCATGGGATCGGCGGGGATGAGTACGAATGGGCTAACGCGATGAAACCGAAGAACATTCTGGATAACTTGTATTCCGAAGGGAAACTATCCCAGATGATCGTAGTTATGCCGAATGGCCGTGCGATGAAGGATGACCGCCCGGTAGGTGATATTTATGCACCGGATAAGGTGGCTGCGTTTGAACGGTTCGAGCAAGATTTGCTCAAGGATCTCATCCCTCACATTGAGAGAACCTATCCGGTGTATAAGGATAAGAACAATCGTGCACTTGCTGGTCTGTCCATGGGTGGCGGACAATCTCTCAACTTTGGATTAAAGAATTTGGATACGTTTGCTTATGTAGGTGCCTTCTCGGCAGCACCGAATACGAAGCCTGTGAACCAATTGATCACGAACCCTGGACAGGCAGCAAGCAAACTGAAATTGCTCTGGATCTCCTGTGGATCAAGTGACGGTTTATTGTGGGTGAGCCAGAACTTTAAAAATGGCCTCAGCAGTATGAATGTTCCACATACCTGGTATCAGGATGTAGGCGGACATGAGCCAAAGGTTTGGAACAGTGGCCTTTATCAGTTCTCGCAACGCATTTTTAAATAGTACAACAGTTTCCATCCAAAAGTAATCATCTGAATGTTCCATCCACACTATTCTTTAATAAGAGTGTAGCGTTAAGGGGGAACATTCGGATGAGCATCAGCCTCAGGCTTGTATTATACAGCGCCTGAGGCTTTATGTTTTTTTCGGTGAAGCAAGTTGGGATCGGAAGGGTAAATAGTATAGTATTAGATGAAATGTACATAGGTAGCTTTGAAGAGGGGGAACCGATTACGGTGTTTTATTATAAAGGAGCATTTCGGGAAACGGATAACGTCATCTATTTCAAGAGCGAGGTTCTGCTGAAGCAGCATGATATGGTTCTGTTTGGGGAGAGAACCTATTTTATTGAAAGTGTGGAAAAAGAGTTTTTGTTATTGGAGCGAGTCGGTTCGATCGTTACGGTGAGTGTGTGAAGCGTTTATTTTGATGCAGATTTACATGTACGTGCACTTATAGGCCCCTGCCTACATACAATAGATCGACCCTGTTCCCTTACGTGCTCAGGCCAGATCGTTGTAAAACTGCAGGAGGTGTCATCTGTGCCCGGATTTTTTACCGCAATAGCTCTGTTCATTAAAGAATTAACGTTACTCGTCTCGTATGTCAAAAACAATGCGTTTCCTCAGCCGCTCGCTGAGGATGACGAAGCCAAACATCTGCGCCTCATGGCTGAAGGCAACGCCCATTCGCGCAATCTGCTTATTGAACACAATCTGCGTCTTGTGGCGCATATCGTCAAGAAGTTTGATAATACCGGCGAAGATCAGGAAGACCTGATTTCCATTGGAACGATTGGTTTGATCAAAGCCATTGAAAGCTTTCAGCAAGGCAAAGGCACAAAGCTGGCTACATTTGCCGCGAGATGTATTGAAAACGAAATCTTAATGCATCTGCGTTCCCTGAAAAAAACACGCAAAGACGTATCCCTGCATGACCCCATTGGTACGGATAAAGAAGGAAATGAAATTACACTTATTGATATCCTCGGTACGGAAGCCGATGATGTGGTAGACCGTGTGCAGCTTAAAATTGAAAAAAGCAAAATTTATCGCAATCTCGACATTTTGGATGATCGGGAGAAAGAAGTGGTCATTGGCCGCTTTGGTCTCGAAGCTGGGGGAGAAGAGCGCACGCAGCGCGAGATCGCCAAGGAGCTTGGCATTTCACGCAGTTATGTTTCGCGAATTGAGAAGCGGGCGTTGATGAAACTGTACCATGAGTTTTATAAGCAAAAATAGATGTGAATTAAACAAGTATGTGTGTTTAAGATCAGGAGGGATTTTTGGTTCAAGAGTGGGTTTTGTTTTTCGTCTAAAAAACTCTTTTGTATATTATTGATGTGCATTCCCTCTGAGCGCGAGATGTATAGAAAATGGAATCCTAATTGCATTAGTGGTGCTAAAGACATGAAAAAGCACCCGGAGGGTGCAGATTATTGGTTTCTTAATAAGTCATCCCACTTGTCTGGAAAGCCCAAAAAAGATATATCGACTTCAGGGTAAGCTTCAATTAATGAGGATAATCCGGTGACCCAGCTGCTCCACATTGATCTATCACCTATGACATACTTTGAGTTGAGGATAGCTCCGAAAAGGAAAGCTTTATCTAATTTTAGGGACTCATCATTTCTTGTATATCGAATAGTAATAGGAATTCGATAATTAAAAAGCCTACTGTAATGAGCACACCGATTTCTAAATACAGTCAACACATGTAACCAGTTATCAAGTTCTCTATAACTCACGTGACGTGAAGGATAATATTCTCGGGCAATTGCTTTTTTGTCAGCTATTTTTAAGTTTTTATATAAAGATGACATCATAGAGATTGTACTTACCTCGAGGGCGGCCCAGACAGGGTATCTATCTTGATAGTTTTCTCTATGATGGACAATAAAAACTTCCCTACGTTGCTTTTGAATGCTTCTATGTAAATCTTCAATAAAACGTTGATGAAATAAAGGGTTAGAAAAATTAGCGGCATCCATATAGCCAAGTGCTCCGTAGTTATGGGCGAGCTTGTATGAGACTTGTGAACGGATGGCGATCTCGATGTATTCAACAATTTCCATAAAATGATTTCTAAGGGCAGCATCAAATAAATAATGCTTATATACTTTATTAAACGTTGTTCCTTCGATGTAATTATCAGAAAAGTCTTGTTTGAAAGTGAGCGCATAAGCAGTAAAACGATAATAATGAATTCGTTTCAGAATGCTGATTGCTTCAGACTCACTTTCTATTTCCATTTTTCTATCTTTAAACTTCTGAATCTGTTGTTCATATGTAGTAGGCGCTTTCAATTCACGTTGCTCAACCTCTTCAGTCACGTAAAATACCCCCATAACGCAAAAATGTCTCGCCCTGTTCCACATGCATAATGCAGAGGTGCGGGCGAGATCTGTTAACATCATTATAAGCTTCGTTGAGTGATTAGTCAACAAAACAGAGGGGAAAGTTACCGAAATCAATGAATGTTTTAGCAAAACGATATGGTTTGTTACCCCACGTCTTGATACGAACTAGAGAATTTACGAAAGATCAAGGTGTGAAATTCATACCACGTTAAATGTCCTCAAATTTGATGATAGTTCAACTGTCGTGAATTTCACGATGGTTAAGAAGATGGACTCGTTAAGCTGATGTCAATT
This sequence comes from Paenibacillus sp. TSA_86.1, assembly GCF_052691815.1. NCBI lineage: Bacteria > Bacillati > Bacillota > Bacilli > Caryophanales > Paenibacillaceae > Paenibacillus > Paenibacillus sp. TSA_86.1. The sequence goes on from NZ_JBQZGE010000003.1 coordinate 371,547, forward strand.
TGGTGAATATTTCAAAACTTAGATCTGAGTTTTGGGTTCTGACTGGCGCAATCAAGAAAGCACAGAAGAAAGCAGAAATTTATTAGAACGCAAACACCAACGAGAAGGATCGGGAACTGTTGCACAAGATTAGATTGGTAAGGAAGCATTCTCGTGGGCCGAGGCATTGTACAAAGAGCATGACGGTGATCGCAAGCTACAGGAGGCGTTTGAATAGGCAATCGAAAAATTGAAGGCGGTTGACGTGGATGTTTCCGGTGATGAGATACGAGCGTCCATTGAAAAAGCTGTTGTGGATTACAACGCCAAAAAGGCTGGTGGCAGAATTTCCAGCTAAAAGCAGAGGCCTTGCTATCACGGTAGGTTCTTTTTTTATTTTTTCATTGGAAAAATATTAGAGACCTTTTTTAAAAATAAAAAATAAATAGATATAAATGGAGGGTCATACGTATCTCACGAGTGCTACTGGAGACATTGTTAGAGAAGTAGTCACACGAACGAATACCGATTTGGGCGTTCACAGTTATGCTTAGTAAATAAAGGGGCTGTCTCAAAAGCCCCTAAAAAACACACATCGGTGAAGAGATATAAGACCGATACATCCAAAAAGGACAAAGCAGAGTCTCATCCTGCTTTGTCCTTTTTGCGTTTTTCCGTCAGTGCAGCTTTTTTGAGCAGATTGTGAGCAAGGCAAAGCCACCCGACCTCCAGGCTTACTTTTTGCAAGCCGCGAAGCAGGAATCTTCGGAATCCCCGATTGTTTTTGAGCTGTCCAAACACACTTTCTGGCTCGATCATGCGCCGAACTGACAGGGTGTATCCTTCTTCGCTACGCAGGCGTTCTCGCATCTCATTTTTTTGCCGCATGTAGATCAGGCTAATTGCAATTTTTCGATCTCCCTGGGCCTTGGTGCATGTGGTCTTCAGGGGGCACTGGCTACAATCCTCACTCAGGTAATGACGTGTCCGAATCGGGTAGCCGCTCTCCGTCACCGTCTGACTTTCATACCGAAAATGCAACGTCTGTCCAGCTGTGCAGGTCCATGTATCTGACGTTTCGTTGTAACTCCAGTTCTCTACTTTATCGATAGCTCGCTGAAAAGCCCTTGTTTTTTCCTTATGATACGTCCCGTATTTCACGATTCCCTGAATGTTTTTTTCTTCCAAATAACTGTAATTCTCTTCACCGCCATATCCCGCATCGGCAATGACGGTCTTCGGTCTTTGGCCCAGCGTTTTTTCCAGATGATCCAGATGGGGTTTCAGACATTTGGTGTCCGTAGGTCGCTGATGCACACTGTAACCCAGAACAAACTGATTTTCCGTTCCGATCTGTACATTGTATCCAGGCTTCAATTGACCATTTCGCATATGATCCTCTTTCATTCGCATGAATGTCGCATCGGGATCGGTTTTGCTGTAACTGTTACGCTTACCGGCAGTTTGGATCTGATGTTCATATTTTTGAAGACGCGGCAGGAAGTCTTTACGCAACTGACGCACCGCTTTTTTTAATGTTTTGCTTTTCGGTTTTTCGCTGAGCTTTTTCTCCAATTGGTGGACGGCTTGCTCCAGCTTTTCCGCCGTAAGCGCCGAGCTTTCGCCAAGTTCAGGCAGATCGGCTCCGGTGTGGAGGGCATCTTCTTCGTTTTCCGCCTCTTCGATAGCTTGAAACAACGTATGTACTTTTTCTTGTAGCTTGGCCTGGTGCTGGATGACGGCTTTTTTCCACACAAAGGTATACCGATTGGCATTGGCTTCGAGCTTGGTTCCGTCCAGGAAATAGTGATCCAAGGATACATATTGCTCCTGAACAAGCAGCTCCAGTACATGGGTAAACACAGTTTCCAGTACCGTTTTCATCCGCTCGGAACGAAAGCGATTAATGGTACGGAAGTCTGGCTGCTGTCGCCCGGCAAGCCACATGAACATGATATTTTCGCGAACTGCCTTGGCGATTTGCCGGGAAGAATAGATGCGTTGAGTGTAGGCGTAAATGATGATTTTGGTAAGCATTTTGGGATGATAACTGTGGCGCCCGCCGCCAGATATGCGGCGCTAAAAATGGAATCGCTCAGGCGTTGAACTGCGTCATTCACAATACGCACAAGGTGATTTTCGGGGATGTCTGTCTCCAAATCCATTGGCAAGAAAAGTTGATCCATGGTATATTGAATGTACAAAAGAAGCCCTCCTTAGAAATGGTTGCTCGACACTTCCATTTTACCAAGGAAAGGCTTCTTTTTGTTGTATAAATTTGGAGAAAGGGGCTATCACGAGTTCTTTTTATGACTTATGGGACAGCCCCTTTATTTATAATGGAATATAACGAACTGAGTTATTGACTTCTTAAAGTTATAAACACAGATATTTATTTAGTGTTAATGAGATTACATGAATTTACATTTCACATTCAATTACAATGAAAACTCCGTGGGAGAGGGCTTTTTTGCCATGTCTAATTGTGAAAAGTAATGATAGGTATTCAGGACAGAATATTATATATTAAATGGTATATTATTTTTTACAGAGAGCATGCGCAGAAAGAGAGTGGTGGTCTACCTTGCAGGAAGAAACGTTAACAAGAGGATTAAAAAACAGGCATGTACAGCTAATGGCGATTGGAGGAGCGATCGGAACAGGATTATTTCTTGGAGCGGGCAAAACAATCCAATTAACGGGCCCTTCGATTCTGCTGGCGTACATCATTACAGGTATCATATTATTCCTCATCATGCGGGCGCTTGGGGAGTTGCTGCTGAGTAATCTGCAGTATCATTCTTTTGTGGATTTCGTTCGTGATTACCTGGGAAATATGACGGCATTTATTACAGGCTGGACCTACTGGTTCTGCTGGATTTCTATTGCGATGGCTGACATTACCGCGGTGGGGTTATATACGCAGTTTTGGTTCCCGAACGTTCCTCAATGGATGCCGGGATTGATTGCCCTGGTTATTTTGCTGGTGATGAATTTGGCTACAGTTAAATTGTTTGGGGAGATGGAGTTCTGGTTTGCCCTCATTAAAGTAATTGCTATATTGGCTCTGATCGTGGTTGGTTTGTATATGATTTTTACAGGTTTTACGACAAATCAGGGTGCTGCGAGTTTCACCAATCTATGGAGCCACGGAGGTTGGTTTCCTAATGGATTGCATGGGTTTATCATCTCATTCCAGATGGTTGTGTTTGCTTTTGTTGGCATGGAACTGGTGGGGCTGACCGCAGGGGAGACGGAGAATCCGGAAAAGGTCATTCCCAAAGCCATTAATCAGATCCCTATCCGGGTTCTGCTGTTTTATGTAGGCGCTTTGCTGATTATTATGAGCATCTATCCGTGGAGTGCAATCGTGCCAACCGAAAGCCCGTTTGTGCAGGTGTTTGCAGCGGTGGGGATTGCGGCAGCGGCTGGAGTTGTAAATTTTGTAGTGCTGACGTCTGCCGCATCGGCATGTAATAGCGCTATTTTCAGTACAAGCCGTATGGTATATTCCATGGCCAAAGACCAAAATGCACCCGAATCTTTTGCGCGTGTTAACCATAGAAAAGTTCCAGCTAATGCGCTATTTTTTTCTACCGTTGTCATCTTTATCGCGATTGTGCTGAACTACATTATGCCCGAAGGTGTATTTACTCTCATTACGAGTGTGTCCACGGTATGTTTTATATTTGTATGGGCGATCATGGTGATCTGCCATATGCGTTATAAGCGCACCCAGCCTGACTTAGCACGTCAAAGTCGGTTCAGATTGCCGCTCTATCCTTTTTCCAATGTGTTGATTCTGGTATTTCTGGCTTTTGTGGTCATTGTATTGGCGCTCGCAGAAGATACAAGAGTGGCATTGTTCGTTACACCGGTCTGGTTCCTGATCGTATCCGTTATTTATATGGTGAAAAAAAGAGTAAAGATGTAACAGAAAATACTTCTTTTACGTGAAGCAGTAAGGAAGAAAGCTGGAAATACGAAAAGAGGAAAAGAGCAAACACAAAAGAACAGGGACAAAAAGAGCAGTCTCCAAGGAGGTGGCTCGTTTTGTCCCTGTTCTTTATTCCAGATGAATTGAGTCAAGCCAATCAAGGATGATGTCTACGGCTTCCTTATACCGCTGACCTACAAGCAGACCCGTATGTGTAGTATCCCAAAGTCCGGCATAATTTGCTTCAAGCTGTTTTGCAGTTAGCCAGCCTCTCTGATCCTCATCCTCGGACGCAACAGCTTTAATTACCAGGCTGGGACAAGTGATCAGACTTCCATCAATAGATATGCCTTCAGCCCCACAAAGGACAGAGAAAATACGGAAGGCTTTGGCCGACTCCATCTGTAGATACAGACGTTGAAAAGCGATATCTTCTACGTTTTCATCCATAGTCTCCGTTTCCTCACGTAAAGGTGCTGGCATGATCATTCCTGGTTTAATCTGATCCGTTACGGGATAGGGCAGAGCATCATGGACTTCTTTGCTGATGCTTGTGTCAATCACAATTAAACCTGCCAACTCGGCAGTCTCTGCAATCTTTTGACTGAGGATGCCGCCCATACTGAAGCCAATTAATACAGGAGGTTCAGCGATTAGGGATAGTACCTCGCGGATATCTTCTATATAATGGTCAACCGTTATTTGAGTCATGTCCATCACCCGGCTTTTGTAATGACTTCTCAGATTCATCGCATAACATGTCCAGCCGTGTTCCACAAAATGAGGGATGTACTTGCTCCACATCCAACTGCCTGTGTATGCCCCGTGAATCAATAGGAGGGGAGGACACGTGCTTACCTGTGCTGCCCCAGATCCCTGATTTCCCCTGTGAATTTCTACGTGCAGTGCATGTTTTCCAATCTTCTGTATCTCATGTTCAGGTAAGTATTGAGTATAATCCGTCATCATAAATCTCCTCTGTAATTAGTTTGATATCAAACTATTTTGCTAAAAAAATTTAAAAGTTGTCGTAAATTTTGATCAAAATACGAAGTAGTTCTTTTTTCTCATCACCAGTGATATTCGCATAGAAGGTATCCAGCAATCGTTCTGAAATATCCTCGAACACTGGTTTTAACGCTTCGCCTTTGGTAGTCAACGCCACATGAACGATACGAGAGTCGGTTGCATCTCGTTCTTTCACCACATATCCCGTTCGCACCAATTTGTCTATAAGCGCAGTTACTGTGGATTTATCTTTGCGAATGTTCTTTGCAATCTCTGCCATGGTCAACCGCTGATGGTTGTAAAGCGCGTAGATGATATCTCCATGAGAAGTAGCGAGATCGTTGATCCCCTCTGCTGCCATTTCGTTCAAAATAAAACGACTGGTTTTTTCTTTAATTTTGGATATAAGTGAAACTGCATCTCTTGTTTTCATACTTGTAATATAATTTGATATCAAACTAATGTCAAGATGGGAATGAAAATAGACCTCCCTATTTCGAGCAATAGAACCGCTCACTGGAATGGTCTATGATTACTTTTATTTATTGTACACCTATTGAAGTTTCGGATTAATGGCGTGGGAATGTTGACCTTTGCTGACCTCTTCGAAAATGTCTGTGGAATGGGTACTTGTACTGGCGCTTGAGGTTGGGCTGTTATTGTACTTCTGCTGCTGATTAACGGCAGGTATACTTGTTAGGGTGTAGCTACGTAGAATCTCTTCCAGATCGCCAACGGTCACGGGACGGGCGTGACGTTTCAGGATATAACCAAGTTGTCCGTTGGGTTCGACCGTGGCTGTTTGCAAATCGTCTATACTTTGGATTCCCTCCTGCCTTAAATGCATCTCTAGCTGATCCATCGTATAACGCATTCGTTTCAGATTCGGGATGATGACTTTCCCATTCTCTACAACGACTTTGGAGCGGCCGCTCATTAGACGTTCAAACATGTTGAACTTGATTTGTAATTGCTCTACAACGAGCAATGTTGCAATAAACACCGATGCAGAGCCAATCGCTTTCCCCAGTTCATGGTTGGCAATCGGCTGTACAATGGTGGTTCCGATGGAAATCATAATTACGGTTGTTGCGACACTCATCTGTGAGATCGACTTGCGACCAGCGATTCTAAGCAGGATCATGCCAATAAGAACAAGCAAGACAGATTTCCAGATCCAGTCCATAGTTAACATCCTTTCTGTTCCGGTATGTATTCTAGCTATTAGACTGTTCTGATATGGGGGTGAATATACCAAATTCATTCCTTCTGGTTATCCCTTTATTCTCATAATCAAGAAATAACAAACTTTCATTTTAAACGGCTCATCGTTTACAATAGGGTATTGATGCGGTGAACAAAGGAGCGGTTACACATGGCAAAACAAAAATATTACGTGGTATGGGAAGGAAAGCAACCAGGCGTATATAACACTTGGGCGGCGTGCAAAGCACAAACGGATCAATATACCGGAGCCAAATATAAATCGTATGAATCCAAGGAAGCCGCCGAAGCGGCATACCGTGCTGGATGGAAAGGGAACTGGGGATCAAGCGCTGGCGGTGCTTCCAAGTCCAAAACAGGCAGCAGCAGTAGAAGCGCCGGAATGGAAACATCGGAGGAAATTGATTATGACAGCATCTCTGTAGATGTCGGAACACGCGGCAATCCCGGGCCTGTTGAGTATAAAGGAGTCGATACACGCACAGGGGAGATCATTTTTTCCGTTGGGCCGATCTCGAAAGGTACGAACAATCTGGGTGAATTTCTCGCCATCGTGCATGCGCTGGCTTATCTCCAGAAAGAAGGCAGCAACAAAACGGTTTATACCGATTCGGTGAATGCGATGAAGTGGCTGAAGCAAAAAAAGGTTGCTACAACCCTGCCGCGTGACCATTCGACTGAAGAAATCTGGCTGATGATTGATCGGGCAGAGCAGTGGCTTCGCACGAATACGTACACCAATAAAGTGCTGAAATGGCAAACGAAACAGTGGGGCGAGATCAAGGCGGATTATGGCCGAAAGTGATTTATTTTAACTCCAAAATTGAAGTCTTGAGCTTGTCTATTAGAATCGATATTTACAATTTCCATTTTCCATTCTATAATCATCAGCATATGATAAGTCGCACATATGGAGGAGCCTGCATCCAACAGGCCCTCCTTATATATTTTTGGGCCGGGAATACCCGGGTTTTGATCACTGAATCAGGTGAGATGAGTATACATTGCAGGAGGCAGACATGAGTTCCATTTATAGAAGTGAAGAAGGAAAGAGCAGTATTCTGGAAGAGTACGAAATTTATTTGAGTGAACTGGGTGAAGGATTCACAAGAGAGTATGTGGAGACACGTTTTGGGAAAACACATGTGTTGTTAACCGGGCCGGAAGACGGCAAGCCGTTATTTATTCTTCAGGGCGGCAATTGTGTGAATCCGATGACACTGTCCTGGTTTTCTTCGTTATTTCAGTCCTATCGGATCATTGCGCCGGATACGATTGGTCACCCGGGGTACAGCGAGGAAACCAGCATTTCGGCACGTTTTGACAGCTTGGCCTTGTGGGTATCCGATCTGCTCGACCACTACGGAATTGAACAAAGTGCATTCATCGGTCCTTCTTTTGGCGGCGGTATTATTCTCAGACTGGCTACCTATATCCCGGAACGCATTGCATGCTCGGTATTGGTAGCTCCCGCAGGTCTTGCTGTCAATTCCAGAATGAAAACCGCTCATGACATTACACTTCCGCTCGTCAAGTATCGTATGACTTCTTCGCCAGCTTCTTTGCAAAAGATCACGGATAACCTGTCATGCCATTGTATGAAGGAAACAGATAAAAACCTGATCGGCAAAATATTCAAATATGTCAGTCTGGAGCAGGATTTGCCCAAACTTGCAGAGCGTGAAGAGCTTGAAAATTACAAATCGCCTACATTACTGTTGGTGGGTGAGAAGGACGTCTTTTTCCCGGGGGATAAATGTATTGACCGTGCTCAGAAGATTATTCCCAATGTAGAGGCAATTAAATATGATACGGGGCATTTTCCTTCTCAGGATGTGTTAAGTAAGATGAATGAGGAGATTCAGCACTTTTTAAGCAAACATTATTAGAAGCTACAGCCATTTGAAAGCAAAGGAATGAAGGCAACACAGCGTCACCAATGGTTTGGACACTTGGGGCAGTTCGTATTTTTGCGAATGGATTAACGAAACTGCCCCTTCTGTCGATACTATGTATAGAAGAGTACGTACACATCTATGTATAGAAAACGGGAGCTTGAACGAATAAGCACTTTCCGCGAAAAAAGTGTTTCAAACGATGTGGTTTGGTTTAAATAGTTGATTAGCGATGAACTGCTATCTGGTTGGACTCATCTCGGATGAGTTTAAGGATCAATCACACGGTCATGCGGCAAGTCTTCCGATCGACAAGGTTGAAAAGAGGTTTGGTATGAGAAAAGATAACTGGAATATGGCATTGCAACGTAATGTCATTTTGAACGATACATATCAGGTAAGACAGGTTCTGACCAGCAGTGAATTGGCTATTGTATATGTTGGACGGAATCGGCATACAGGGGCCAAAGTGGCAATAAAGGAATTTTTCCCTCATCGAATTGCTGCACGTCAGACCAACAAGCGCAGTGTATTCTGTGCATCCCGAGGATATGGCGGACAATTTCACGAATTGCTGTCTGCATTTCTTCAGGAGGGCGAGTTGTTGTCTTCTCTTAATCATCCCCACATTATTTCGTATGTGGATCACTTTGAGGCCAATGATACCGGATATCTGGTCACGGAATATTGTACCGGCATGATTCTGACAGATTATTTACAAGAGCGTAACCACGCACTGCAAGCCGATTTCATCACCGGTACGTTACTGCCGCTGGTGGATACGCTGGATTATATTCATAAACAAGGTATTCTTCACCGGGATGTCAAACCTTCCAATGTGATGGTCATGGAGGATGGCACGCCCAAATTGATTGACTTCGGTTCAGCTATGCGCTGGCCAATGCAGACCGGAACCAAGCAAGCGATTTTTACTTCTAAAGGGTATTCGCCACTTGAGTTCTACTCCGAGAAGTCGGTTCAGGGGCCGATGTCGGATATCTATAGTTTGTCTGCCTTGCTTCATTATTGGACCTGTGGACAGCCACCTATGGATGTGAAGCAGCGCCTGTTTCAGGATGAACTGCCATCGGTTCGCAAGCACAATGAATATGTAAATCCATGGCTTGCACGAGTCATTCAATGGGGACTTATGGTTCGTTCGGAGAAGCGCTGCACCTCACTGTCCTGGGTGAGAAGATCGCTGCGTATTCAAGCTTTGGTATGGAAGGTGCGCAAGCCAGGTACAGTGGAGTGGATGCTTGAAGAGAACGAGCATACTCAGGTCTATGAGCCGGAGCCAAAGCAGCAGCATGAGACGGCCTGACCGTGGTGAGTTTCAATGAAATTGGAGTAAGACTGTGTTGCGTATAGCTGTGGTGTTTAAAGGAGACCAAATCGACTCTATCTGCGGAGAAGATTTGGTTTTTTTACTATTTTGGGTTTTACTATAATAAAGGTAGAGTTAATCTAGTATAAGCACGTTGGAAAGAGGGTTGTGAACGAATGGAATTTGAATTTCATGTTACCCTAAGTGACCTGAGCCAGCAAGAAAAGCAAACTTTTATCCGTATCTGTGAAGAAGAGAATGTAAAACCGGTCCTGATCGAACTCGATCAGGGAGAGCACATCCATCAACCCATGATTACGGGCATGGTCCATAGCGAGGATTTTCAGGATGTACAGCGTGTCATTGAAGAGATTTCAATAACATTTAGGAATAACGGGTTCACTGTGGTACGTACAAAAGTAGAGATACCGGCTAAGGAGGAACGGTTTTTCAAACAACCGATAGTGCCTCAGTCCAGACCTTATTTTGAGTGGCATGGTAAGGTTCAAGTCGAAGATGTGAATAGGCTGAAGCATATATGTGCGGGGACAGAGGGGCATATCTCCCGTAATTCGCTCCATAAGAATGGCAGTATAAGGTTTGTAACTGTGCGTGAGTATGAGCATGCAGATCATTTTTATCGTAGCGTTGAGGAAATTCATAACATTTTGCAAAGCAATCAAATTGAACTGATAAAGCAACAATATGAGCTGTGTATATATGATAGCCAGGAAGAGTTGGATCGGGGCTGGATTTGATTGAGACGGTCTTATTTGTTTAAGGTGAAGATAGGGGGAAGAGTTGTGACGGGGAATGAGATACCTATGCATCGTTTCAATGAAGATGAGAGACTGATTGTTGTTTTGGAAGCTCTATTGAAACGGGCAGTGATGGTCGATTCATCCTTTATTTTAAAAGGCAGCCTGTTAACGAGACAGTACTTGGAGAATGCAAGTCTGCGCTATGCTGAGGATATCGACTTTTTGTATAAAGGTACGATTGAACATGCGGATCAGGCCAAGCAGATTTTTACGGATTGGATGATTCAGGTGACTGAACTTGAACTGAATGATGGAATCCATTTTCGCAGTTTTAGGGAGAACCCTTTCTGGCGTGAAATTGACTACGCAATGGACGAGGACTTTCCGACAGTGAATACAGATATTGCCTATGCTATTCAAAGTGAATCCAGTGAAGGAGATCGATATGAGGACGAGCTCTTTCTCGACGTTTCATTCAACCTGAAGCTGGATGCGGAGCCTGTCCCGTTAAACTATCAGCCGTTACGGGGAGAATCTTTTGTAGTACCATACACGGTTCCGCTGTCTACTCAAGTGGCTTGGAAGCTGCATCAGACGATTGTGAGGCCCAGATTCAAGGATCTGTATGATTTGCAGTATCTCGTATCTCACCCGTCCTATGACAAGCTGACTGTAGAAGATACATTGCAGACCCTCGTCAATGAATGTAGCATGACGGCTAGGATTACGAGTGAAGATATGAAAAAAATATTAGTCGAAGATTTGGATCCACTGTATCAAGGTTTGGAAAACGATTATCTATTGAAGCAGCTTGCAGGGGATCGGGTACCTGAAGTTTATTTCATGGAAGTTGCTACTCGCTTGCGAAAAGCGCTGAATCGTGCGGGTATCCATCAAGAGGCTTTCAAACATCTGCCGTCCCCAACATGGAAAAGATAATTCGAATATAGCGCAGCAGAAACGTTACACGGAATAAAGGATAGAACGGAGAATATGGATATGAATGATTTTATGAACAAGGATGATAAGAATGATGTTATTTTGGGCGCAGCAGCCCATGAACTGGAGCAGATGGTAGAACAGGTCTGCGAACTGATTGGCACACCACTCGCAGAAACGACAGAACTGCAACGTCAAGTGCTCGCCGCTTTTGGTTTTGGTGCGGTGTACAGCATTACTCATCGTGATCGACTGGCCGAACCCCAGGCTCATGCGCTGAGCATTCGGATGTTGACCAAACCGTTTAATTACAGTGAACAACAGGCAGTTGATTTTGCTGACGATCTGATTCGTGTTGCATCCAAGGAAGAGGTTCATCCAGTGATGAATACGATTATTCATCGCGGTATTAATGGACATATCCAGTTTACACAGGAGGATCACGAAGCTCTTGCTCGTAACATTCAGGAGATTATGGCGGCAGTTCAGCAACAAGGATAGATGTGGGAAGGTGAGAGACATGGACTACATGAAACTGAGCAAAGAGCTTTCCTATGCATTGAGACATGCGCCATGGGAATACGAGCTTGAGCTGGATGAAGAGGGATGGGTAGAGATTTCACAATTGCTCGTCGCTTTGCACGAAAGCCCAGGGTGGCGGAATGTAACAGAAGATGATCTGAAACATATGATTGCAGTTTCGGAGAAAAAAAGGCACGAGATCAATGCTGGACGAATTCGTGCACTTTATGGTCATTCTACTCCGCAAAAAATATCCAAAATAGCTACACAGCCTCCCGAATTGTTGTATCACGGTACACCCGTACGTACTGTGTCCTCCATCATGGAGCACGGTTTGCAGCCACGGCAACGGCAGTATGTGCATCTATCGGCTGATATGGATACGGCACGTCAAGTTGGACAAAGGCGAGATGATCAGCCTGTCATTCTGCGCATTCAGGCAGGGCAGGCCGCACGTGAAGGTATTCTTTTTTACCATGGCAACGAGAGTATTTGGCTGGCTGATGTGATTCCATCGCGTTATATTGAGCAAGGTTAATCGATTAGTTAGGTTAAAGAATGTGTAAGTTTTGTTCGAAGAGCTCCATAATAATGTATACGAAAAGGGTTGTCCCCGTCATCATGTGACGTATGGAACAACCCTTTTTCTATATCCTGTATGTTACCGTGAGGGCAACATGACGAATTTAATTACCCAAAATGGCTTTGAAACCTTCACTTAGCGGTTGAGCCGGACGACCAAGCAAAGTTTCCAGTGCGTCGCTCTCAACAGCCAGTGCACCTTGGCGGATTGAATTCTGCATTTCAACCAGCATGGATACAACAAAGTCAGGTAAACCTGCACCTTTCATGATGTCCGCGTAAGCCGCATCGTCCACATTCTGTACGTTGATTTCCTGTCCGAGTACTTCACCTGCAATGGCAGCAAGCTCAGCCTGTGTACGCAGTTTGCCGGACAATTCGTAAACCTTGTTCTCGTGTCCTTCGCCTGCAAGTACGGTAGCGGCAGCTTCGGCGTAATCACGGCGGGTAGCCCAGCCAACCAGGCTGTCATTCGTAGCATGTACCCAAGGAGCACCGTGTGTAACGGCTTGTACACTGCCAGCCTCATTTTCAAGGTACCAGTTATTACGTAGGAATGTGTAAGGGATGCCTGACTCACGGATCGCTTGTTCTGTCTTGCGGTGTACCTCGGCGAGGGAGAGCGGATTATGTTCCGCATTCACAACACTTGTATAAGCGATGTAACCAACGCCGGCTTTTTTGGCGGCTTGAACGGCAGTCTGATGCTGACGAATACGTGTCTCGTTATCCCCGTCTGTGGAGATCAGTAGTAACCGATCTACACCAGCGAAGGCTTTCTCCAGCGTGTCCGGCTGATCGAAATCCCCTTGTCGAACGTCTACACCTTGGGAGCGCAAAGCTTCTGCTTTTTCTGGTGAACGCACACTAACAGCCAAGTCTGTTGCAGCATCCGTCTTCAACAGCGCCTCAACAACCAGTGAACCAAGTTTACCTGTAGCACCTGTAACTAACAATTTCATTTTTGTTTCCTCCTATATTGTAGTTTGCAACATTCGCCTTGTTAGGTGGATGTGTAACGAAAATATATATCCTTGTAACTATAATAGTTACAAAAAAGAATGTTGTCAATTTTATGTTTTTTTATAAAGTTGATTAAGATGATCCGAATATATGTATAAAACGAATCGACCGTTGGTTATTTAGTTTTTTTATTTGCCCAATAAATGAGTGATGGTTCTTAAGGAGTGTTAAAAAAGAAACATTTTTTGTGTGAATAAGTGTAAAAACGGTATAAAAGAACCATTTTATTCAAGTTATTTGGAACTACTTACAATTATACAATTGCGTATAAGAGAAGAAAAATGTAAAAAGCTTCGACAAAATAGAAAATTATGTACGAATTGACAAATGTAAAAGCAATTATATAATGTGGGTATCTACAAATTAATTCATTTAGTTACAAATGATTCCAAAATAACAAATTGGCAGGAGTGAGACAGCAATGTGGTTTTTGGTTCTATGGTTATTTGGGCTTATTTCAGGGGCGGTTCATCTTTGGATGCTCGGTTTCCCTGGAGAAATGAGCGAGATTAGCAGAGTGTTATTGCTTCATCAGTTTGTGGTTACATTTGGACTCGTAGGTGTTATTGGTTACGTGGTTAATATCGCCAGAGCAGATCAAACAGCCAAGATGTTGGGTTGGCCAGGCGGACCGTTTCAGGTGAAATACGGATTTTCGCAAGTTGGACTTGGTGTTATGGGGATTATGGCAATCTGGTTTCAAGGGAACTTTTGGGTTGGTGTGTTGGTTACGATGTACATATATGGTTTAAGTGGCCTATGGTCACATACTTATGTCATGATTAAGAATCGCAAGGCAGATGGAGATAGTATTGGTAATCTGATTATGGACGTTGTCTATCAAACGTTTATCACGGTTCTTTCCATATTGGCTGGCGGCATCTGGGTAATGAGCTAAACAGGGACTGGATTTATGACAACACAGCTTGAACTTCAATTAATGAATGAGGTGTGGTCGTGATGGTACGTAAAACCGTGGAACTCTCCGAGACACAAAAGGGAATCTATTTTGATTGTCAAGTGAATGATCCTTCTTCTTATAACATCTCAGCTTCGATACAATTCGAAAGGCTTCAACTTGAAGCCTTTCGACGTTCCATTGAATTGCTTATGCATGAACAAGTCGTGCTACGCACACATATTGAGATACAACAGGATAGACCAGTCCTATCCATCCACGATGACATGCAGTACTCACTGATTTTGCGGGATCTGAGTCACGAACATCAGGATGAGAAGGAACAACAACTGGAGGCATTCATAGAAGAATGTATTCAGGCTCCCTTCATGTTGGAGCAAGGCCCCTTGTTCCGAATGCAGCTTGTACGTATGGATGAGGACAAGCATATTCTTACTTTATGCATCCATCATTTAATCTGTGACGGTATGTCACTTGAATTGTTAAAAAATAAACTCCTCCATTCATACACTTGCATAATGCAGGATCTGTCTTTGGAGATCAAACAGGATCAAGGTTTTATCTCTTATATTGAAACAGAGAACATGAAGTTACAAGAGGACAAGTATAACCGGGAGCGCGAGTTCTGGTTATCCAAAATGAATGGTGCAGAACCACTGGCTCTGCAGCATGACTATCCAACTGGCGGCTCGCAGACCGGCGTGGGACATGAGTTGCGATTCGATATACCCGAAGCTTTAATGGCGAACATTACACAGATGTCCAAGGAACACGAGGTTACTGTATTTATGTTTTTCATGGGTGCATTCAGCATTCTCTTGAATAAATATGCGGGTAAAGAGGATATCACGTTTGCTTCACCGTTTTCCCATCGTCCGGGTTTTGAATTGGAAGAAACGATTGGCTGTTTTGTACATATGTTGCCCATGCGGTTCCAGATTGACCTCGAATCTAAATTTGGACCTCTGCTTGAGCAAGTTAGTGCAGCCTGGATCGATACGTATAAACACATTGGGTATCCCAATAATCTGATTATCAGAGACAGCATGTTGCAGGTGCAACCAGGCTCACCTTCGGTATTCGATGTATCCTTTGTGTATGACTCATATGAGGAGGATCTGCCAGGAAGCCAGCTTGTGGAACAGGATAAGGTTACTTTTCCAGGCGATCTTATGGTTATATTGAACGGCACACCTCAAGGTACACAGCTGAAACTGCAATATAAACCGAATGTGTTTCGAGAAGACTCCATTGAACGAATGGGTCAGCGCTTCTTATACCTCATGCAACAGCTGGTAACTGAACCAGAGAAGAGCATTGGTGAATACAGCCTGCTAATGCAGGAAGAGCAGGAGCAATTGCTGCATCAATTTAACCAAACTTCATATTTTCCCTACACTCCGCAGCATATCATCGATGTTTTTCATACAAAAGTAACAAATCACCCAGAACGAGTCGCTCTACTGGAAGGAAAAGAAAAACAAACCTACGCACAAGTTAATGCAAAGGCTAATCAATTGGCAAAACAGATCATCGCACGGAAAAAGACCGAAAATGAGGCAGTCGGCGTACAAATGCCACGTTCTTCCGATCTGGTCATCGCCTTGCTGGCTGTTCTGAAGGCTGGATGTGCTTTTGTTCCCCTAGATCCTTCCTATCCGGTATCCAGAAAAGCCTACATTTTATCCGATGCGAATATATCCACAGTCATCGCAATCCGGCCGGAAGCAGAGGACGATTCTCTGACTGCCGACTATATTTACACGGAGGACGGGACGGTGTATACAGGGGACAGCTCCAATCTCGAAGAGCCTTTGAACCCATACAGTCTCGCCTACATTATGTACACGTCAGGATCAACGGGCAAACCCAAAGGGGTCATGATTGAAAATCATAGCGTTGTGAATACACTACTGGATCTGGAACGTCGTTTTCCAGTACAAGCGAGTGATGTGTATATGTTAAAAACAGCGTATACCTTCGATGTATCCTGTACGGAATTGTTTGGTTGGTTTATGGGTGAGGGAGCATTAAGTATTCTGCCGCCAGGCGAGGAGAAGAATCCTGATCAGATCTTGACTACAGTAGCTGAACATCAGGTGACTCATATCAACTTTGTGCCGACTCTGTTCCGTCTTTTTCTTGAAACGATGGAACTTCGCTCTGATCTCTCGGGATTGGACTCCCTGAAATGGGTATGTTTAGGCGGAGAGGCTGTTACACCCGATATTATTAAAAAATATAACAAACTGAACATTCGGGCCAGCCTCGATAATGTCTACGGCCCTACGGAATGTACAATATGGGTTTCCCATTATCCATTGAGTACATATGAGGGGCATGGAAATATACCGATTGGTTCCCCGCTTAACGAGTCCAGATGGTATGTCGTTGGAAGTGGGGATAAATTACAGCCATTGGGTATTCCGGGCGAGCTATGTCTTAGTGGCGTGGGGCTTGCACGAGGATATTTGAATCTGGAACAAATGACAAGGGAGAAATTCGTTCTTAATCCTTTCTTTGATGAAGAGAAAGATCCTGAGTATTTCAGATGGATGTACCGTACAGGGGATATGGTTCGGTCACTGCCAAGCGGAACGATTGAATATCTGGGACGCATCGATTTTCAGGTTAAAATTCAGGGGGCCAGGTTGGAGACAGGAGAGATCGAAAATACCCTTTCATCCTATTCTGGAGTTATTCAAACGGTTGTTGTCATGAAATCATCCGAGGGACAATCCGGTGTATTGTATGCTTACTACCTGTCGGAACAAGAATTGCCTGTGGCTGATCTAAGGCAGCATCTATCACAATCCTTACCTGCCTATATGATTCCATCTGTTTTTGTACATAAATCGGAGTTTCCACTTAATAGCAGCGGGAAAATTGATCGAAATGCACTTATCGCAGACGCAACGCATATTCACACTTCAAGCACGGCATATGTTGCTCCTACTACGGAATTGGAGCGGAAGATAGCCGCCGTATGGTCAGAAGTGCTGGGTGTGGAGAGAGTCGGAAGAGATGATCATTTCTTCGAACTTGGTGGCAATTCATTTTCCGTTATTCAGGCTCATAACCGATTGAAGCATCGCACGGATATCGACTTCCCGGTGCCCCGCTTTTTTGAGTGCCCTACACTGCGGCAGTTCGCAGCACTGGGTCAGATGAAGGAAATAATCCAAACACCGGTCTTGCGAGAGGAACGTTTTGGGCGGAAAGCCGGCATTCTGCGTGAGGATATTGCGATTGTAGGGATGTCTGTCCATGTACCCGGAGCAGAGGATATTCATGAATTCTGGCGTAATTTGGTGGCACAGGAGGAGAGCATTCATTTTTACAGTGATGAGGAACTGAGGACACTTGGTGTAGACGAAGCATTGCTGCGTTCTCCTCGTTATGTGAAGGCCAAAGGACGGGTCGATGGGATTGAAGAGTTCGACGCTGGCTTCTTTGACTACACACCTGGCGAAGCCAAAATGATGTCTCCCCAGTTCAGACTGATGTATCAGGGGATTTGGGAAGCGCTCGAAGACGCGGGATGCAGACCTGATGAAGCAGGCAAAGTCGGTGTGTTCCTCGGTGGATCGGATGACTTTGAGTGGTATCGCCAAGTGCTGTTTGGGGATGCAGGGTACAGCAGTAAATATGAAGCATTTACACTAAGCACGAATCATTTTTTGGCTACACGAATGGCTTATAAGTTAAACCTCAGAGGTCCTGCTTATACAGCTCTTACGGGATGTTCAACCTCATTGGTAACACCGCACCTGGCATGCCAGTCCTTGATGGTTGGAGAATGTGATGTGGCTGTGGCTGGTGGAATTACCGTGGAATTGCCGAACGAAGGCGGCTACGTGTATGAGGATGGCATGATGTTCTCCTCGGATGGTCATTGCCGCCCATTTGATGCAGCAGCGAGTGGCACGGTGTTCTCCAACGGGATGGGGATCGTGGTCTTGAAGCGATTAACGGATGCCTTGCGAGATACAGATCATATTTATGGAGTTATCAAAGGTTCGGCCATTAACAATGATGGACAGGAGAAGCTCAGTTTCCTTGCGCCAAGTGTGAGCGGTCAGGCGGAGGTCATTCAGGATGCATATCAGGCAGCGGGAGTTGATCCCGAAACGGTCAGTTACATTGAGGCCCATGGAACAGGAACGCTTCTGGGTGATCCGATTGAAGTTGAATCGTTGACACGTGCTTTTGCCTCCGAGAAGAAGCAGTTTTGTTATCTCGGCTCGGTGAAGGGCAATGTCGGACATATGGATACGGCGGCTGGGGTAGTTGGTTTGATTAAGGTTGCACTTAGCCTTGATCAAGGATATATCCCGGGTACCGCGAATTATGAACAGCCGAATCCGAAGATTGATTTTGCAAGCACCCCCTTCATGGTTAATCCGCAAGGAGTTGACTGGAAACCAGGTGAGGCTGGTGTTCTGCGTGCAGGTATTAATTCATTTGGTGTGGGAGGCACGAATGCTCACATGGTATTGGAGGAGGCTCCAAAGATGGACAAATGCAGTCCGGATGATGATGTCAACGTATTGCTTTTTTCAGCCAAAACAGAGTACTCACTAGACCGCACCGCTGAACAAATCATGGAGCATTTGGTGCAGCATCCAGAGCTATCGGTTTCAGACGCAGCGTGGACATTGCAGACAGGCCGAACAGGTTTTGCATATCGTAAAGCACTGGTTCTGGATAAAAGTTGGAAAGATGATCCCGAGCAATTCATGCGTCAACTGGAAAAGGCTAAAATCTCTTATTCGCCGCAAGGGCGGCGCCCGGTATACTTTATGTTCCCTGGGCAGGGCAGTCAGTATCAGGGCATGGGTGCAGCACTGTACGGATCAACAGAGCAATCAGGTATCGCACCTCTGTTCAAAAAACATGTACAGCAGATTTTGGATCTGCTCCCTGAAGTAGAACGTGAAGAGGTACTGTCTGTTGTCTACGGGGATCAGCAGCCAGAACGAATTAACCAGACGGAGTACAGCCAATTTGCACTATTCATGACCAGTTATGCTATGGCTCAATCCTTGATCGATCTGGGTATCCGGCCCGACGGCATGATCGGACATAGTATTGGGGAGCTGACCGCGGCTGTGGTTGCTGGTGTATTCGATCTGCGAGACGCTGTGCGGATTGTAAGACTGCGCGGGCATTTGATGCAGCAGCAGCGGCCAGGTGTCATGCTTGCCATTATGGAGGACTCACAGCTGGTGAAGTCCCAGTTGGACGAAGAGATGTGGCTGGCTCTGGTCAATACGACAGGTTCCAGCGTCATTGGCGGAACGGCAGAGGCTATTGATCGAATGGAAGAAAAGGCTGGAAGACTCGGCTGGAAATGTGTTCGTGTGAAAACCTCTCATGCGTTTCATACGCCAATGATGAAGGACGCAGCGGTGGAATTTGAGCGCAGTCTGTCGGCTTATTCGCTTCATAGCCCGCAAATCCCATTGCTTTCGAATACGAGTGGAACGTGGGCATTACCAAATGAAATTATGAGTCCAACCTACTGGGCAAAGCATATTTTGGAGCCGGTGTTGTTTGAAGCGAATCTGGCCGAGATGTTAAAAGAGGAACAAGCGGTATTTATTGAAGTTGGTGCAGGACGGACATTAAATTCGTTTGTAAGACAGCACGTTCAGTCCAAGGAAACACATACTGCCTTGAATATGCTGCGTCACGTCAGAGAGACCGAACATGACATCCTCTATACGAACCGTAGAATAGCTGAGTTATGGTGCGAGGGAATTGAACCGGAATGGAAGGCGTTCAAGGGACAGAATGTGCGCCGAAAATGCTCTCTGCCAACCTATCACTTCGACAAGCAACATTATGCAATTGGTCAATCGCTTACCGGAAGTTCAGCAGTAGAAGGGACGAGTGCTGGTCAGCGTCAGCAGCAGTCGAGAGCGGAATACAGCAACGCGCCACGATCCAGTGTGGGAGGTTATGCGGGCAGCCTGGATGACATGAAGCGGGTTGTTCTGGAGGCATATGAGTCCATTTTTGGAATCAACGATCTGGAAGAGCATGTGAATTTCTTCGGCGTTGGCGGAGACTCGCTCAAAGCAGTCAGTTTGTCTGCATCAATCCGTTCTTCCATCGGCATTCAGGCAGAGGTAGCGGATGTGTTCAACCATGCTACACCGGCTCAACTGGCGGAACATCTCTTTGAGATGGTTAAACCGCAAGCACAACACCAGAACATGATTGAGGCTGCGCCGGTGATGGATGCTTACCCGATCTCGTCCGCGCAGATGCGGATGTTCACCCAATCCATGCTTGATCCGAACAGCACAGCGTACAATTTGCCGTCGGCCACCCTGATCGAGGGAGATTTGGATCATGCCAGAGTGGAGACTGCACTGGAGAAGCTGGTGCAATGCCATGAGGCGCTTCGAACGACGTTTGAAGTACGTGGAGACCAAGTGGTTCAGATCATTCATCCATCGGTACCTTTACAGTTAAGTTTTACGGAGCAGCACTTGGCCGATGAACGCGAGATGTCTTCTTTAATCCAGAAGCTAATTCGACCTTTTGAGCTTCATCAAGCTCCACTTATGCGAGTGAACCTGATTAAAACAGGGGAGCGCAAACATCTGTTGTTCTTTGATATCCATCATATTATTGCGGATGGTACTTCGGTGGAATTGATCACGCGTGACTTCAATGCGTTGTATTTTGGCGAGGAACGAACCGTCCGTTTACATTACAAAGATTACGCCGTCTGGCAGCAGGAGCGTCTTGCCTCACAGTCGTATCAGCCACATCAGACTTACTGGCTGGAACGTCTGGGCCAGGCACCACCTGTACTGCAGCTTCCGCTTGATCATGATCGTCCATTGCAGCGGTCGATGCAAGGTGAACGCGTGCAATTCACGCTCAGTCACTCGTTAACAGAGCGTCTGCATAAGCTGGCTTCGTCGGCTGAAGTTTCCATGTATATGGTGATGCTCAGTGTGTGGAATCTTCTGTTAGCGAGTCGAACAGGTCAGCAGGACATCGTAGTCGGAACACCTGTAGCCGGCAGATTACAGGAAGAGTGGAAAGAAACGGTCGGCATGTTTGTCAATATGATTGCGATGCGGAATTTTCCGGCATCTGATCGGGCATACACTACATTTTTGCGTGAACTCAAACAGCATACTCTCGATGCTTTTGCATATCAGGATTATCCATTCAACGAGCTCGTAACGCAGCTTGGAATCAAGCGGGAACTGAACCGCAATGCCATTTTTGATGTGTGTTTCGATTATCAGAATATGGAACTGCATGATCTCGAGCTTCATGGCTTACAATTCACTTCTTTCCCTGTGGAGACGGGAATCTCAATCTATGACTTGTTATTGACGTGTCAGGAGAACAGGGAACAGCAGGTCATCGAAGGTTACATCGAATATTCACTCGATTTGTTCCGGGGCGAAACGGTTGAGAGTATGATTCAGGAGTTCATTGAACTATGTGAGCAGGTTGTGCAGCAGCCGGATGTAACTCTGGGGGAACTGTATAAACGAGCCCGGTATTCTTCCGAAACGGAGGTTCACCGGTTGGCAGGGCCAGTTCTGCATTATGATCACAAGCTGAGCTTGCATCGTTTGTTTGAACTACAGGCAGAACGTACACCAGAGAAGACAGCGCTTATCGTATCTTCGGGAACGGTACTCACCTATCGAGAACTTAATGAGCGAGCGAATGCGCTGGCTTGGAAGCTGATGGATCGAGGTATATGCAAAGGTGAGCCCGTGGGCATATTATCTAGCCGGAATGAAGCATTAATTATTATGTTGATCGCAGTACTCAAAGCGGGTGCAGCCTATCTGCCTATAGATCCAGCATTTCCGCCGCAGCGCATTCTGAACATGATACAAGACAGCGGTATGAAATTGTTGCTGTGCACTTCTGATGAGGCGAATGTTGTAGCTTTTGAAGGAGATCGCTTGATTTATGAGCATGGGTCTGCTGACGAACATTCAATTATTAATCCCAATGTAGATGTCCTGTCTTCCGACTTGTCTTGTGTAATATTCACCTCGGGATCAACCGGAAGGCCCAAAGGGGTGATGATTACACATGAAGCGATGGTCAATTTTGTGGAGGACATCAGGCATCGAAACATTTTTGCCCACGAAACAGACCGAATGATCAGTGTAACGACGGTTTCCTTTGATATTTTCGGATTCGAAGTGTGGGCGCCATTGTGTACGGGGTACTCTTTATATCTGGCGAATGAGCAGGAGCAGCTTGATCCGGTTCTTGCAGCACGAAGAATAGAACAACAGGGCGTTACGCATATTCTCAGCACGGTTTCTCGGATTAAAGCCTTTGTTGAGAATTCGGAATTTGCGAAGGCATTGACTCATCTCCGGTGTGTGCTTACCGGAGGAGAAAGTGTTCCGGCAGGACTTCTTACGGATATTAAAAAATATTCGTCCGCTCGTGTCTTTAATATGTATGGCCCTACCGAAACGACGATTTGGTCAACGACCAAAGAGTTACAGGAGCCAGGTCTCATTACGATAGGCAAACCTATTGCGAATACAGAGCTATATATTGTGGATGAACAGGGTGAGTTATTGCCTCCCGGAAATTACGGGGAACTCTGCATCGCAGGACGTGGGTTGTCTCGTGGTTACCTCAACAATATGGCCGAGACGAGTGCCAAATTCATTAATCATGCCCATGTCTTGGGAGGACGGTTGTACCGGACAGGTGACCTGGCCCGTGTGTTGGCAAGTGGAGAGGTTGAGCTGGCAGGGCGTTTGGATCAACAAGTGAAAGTCAGAGGATACCGGATTGAATTAAATGAAATTGAGCAAGCGGCCTTGAGCTATGAATGTGTGAGAGAAGCCGTTGTGAAGGCAGAAGGAAATCAGCCTGAGCAGTTGCGACTGGTTCTCTACTACAGCTTGAAGCCTGACGTAAGTTTATCCGTTATGGCTGAAGCTGACACATTGCTTCGTGCCTGGCTTCATCAAAGGCTGCCACATTATATGATGCCTTCCCGTATCATTCGTCTGGACAAGCTGCCGGTTCTGCCGAATGGAAAACTGAATCGGAACGCCCTTCAATGGACTGATTTTGAAGTGATCCAGAAATCAGAATCGTTAGCGACTTCGAGCTCCTCTTCCTCATTGGGGAGAGAGCAAGCTCGCAGAGAGTTGGAACAGATGCTGATAGAAGCGTGGAAAGAGATATTGAACCGGGATCATGTCGGCGTACAAGAGCACTTTTTTGATATTGGTGGCAACTCGCTTGGCCTGATCTTAATTAATAATCGGTTAAACGCTTATCTGGGCAAAAATGTTCCGCTTGTGCAATTGTTTGAACATTCGTCCATTGCTTCTTTGGTTGATCATCTGATCTCGGAACGGATGTTAACTTCTGTGGATCCACCGCCTGTGCGTGAGCAACATGAGCATAAATCTAGCGAAGCTATCACAAATGCTACATTCAAACCTGATCCTTTCACGGTGCAAGAAAAAGTGATTATGGATAGCGGTCTTGATGATTCGATGGCGGAGCAGAGTAAGCAGCAAGAACAGACAATGAACATCAAAGCACATCCCGATGTAAACAGCAGGAACAGAAGTACTTCCCCATCGGATATTGCCGTTATAGGCATGGCTGGGCGTTTCCCGGGATCGAAGAATATCGAGGAATTCTGGGACAATCTGATGGCAGGTAAAGATGGCATTACCCGACTGACGGAAGAAGAACTAACAGCAGCAGGGGTGCGACCGGAAGAGTATAAACATCCTGAATATGTACGGGCCAAAGGCGTTTTGCAAGATACCGAATTTTTTGACTCCGGATTTTTCGAATACCCGCACCAGGAGTCCGATATGATGGATCCGCAGATTCGACTGCTCCATCAGTGTTCCTGGGAGGCCCTCGAACATGCGGGCTGTGATCCGTATCGGTACTCGGGTTCCATCGGTTTATTTGCTGGAAGCGGACTAAGTTTGCCTTGGATGGTTCAATTCCTCGGTCGTTCAGGGGACCTGTTGCAAGCTTTTGAAGCGATGACGCTCAATGAGAAGGACTATATAACTACACGTATATCCCATAAGCTGAATCTGAGAGGGCCAAGTATGGCCGTGCAGACGGCATGTTCCACCTCGCTCGTCGCTATTCATCAGGCTGCAGAATCGCTGATCCGGGGAGAATGTGACGTGGCTCTCGCAGGGGGAGTATCCATCTCTTATCCGCTCCAAGAAGGGTATCACTGGCATGAAGGCATGATCTATTCCAAGGATGGGCATTGCAGAGCGTTCGACGAACAGGCGTCAGGTACCGTCTCTGGCAACGGGTGCGGCATGGTTGTTCTGAAGCCACTGCGGGAAGCGTTGCGAGATGGGGATCAGGTTTTTGCCGTGATCAAAGGCTCAGCGATTAACAATGATGGATTGGATAAAATCGGATATACCGCGCCAAGTGTTACCGGACAGGTGAAGGTGATTCAAACAGCACTGGAGCGTTCGGGAGTGTCTCCGCAAGAAATTAATTATGTGGAGGCACACGGGACAGGCACCAAACTGGGTGATCCCATCGAGATCGAAGCACTTCGACAGTCCTGGGGAACGGATAAACGTAATTATTGCGCCCTCGGTTCGGTCAAGGCCAATATCGGTCATCTTGACGCAGCAGCTGGTGTTGCCGGGTTTATCAAAACGGTTCTGACATTGCATCACCGGACGGTTCCGCCGCAGATCTATATGGAAAGAAGCAATCCCATGCTGGAACTGGAACGCAGTCCCTTTTACATCAACCAGGAGCCGCAGTCCTTCAAAAGTCAGGAGCAGGTTCTACGCGCAGCGGTAAGTTCCTTCGGAATCGGCGGCACGAATGCGCATGTTATTTTGGAGCAACCGCCCGTACAAGAGAGTCAAAGTGTCTATCAGCCTTTACACTTGCTTCCGTTCTCGGCCAAGAGTGAATCCGCCTTGGATCGCACGTACCATTCGATTTTGCAAGCACTTGAGAATATGCCGGAACAAATGTCGAACGCTGCCTGGACTTTACAGGAGGGCAGAAGCCGATTTAATCACCGCAAAGCTCTTGTCGTTGTAGATGGGTATATCCCTTCACAGGATCAGGTGGAAGAGCATGAAGCACAAGCGAGTGTGATACAGCGTGGTAAGCCTAAAGTGATGTTTTACATCCATGGGAAAGCTTCCTGGGAGTTACGCTCGATTCGGGAACTTTATGCTTCCAGGTATCGTAGTCAGGTGTCTGAACGATTCAAGCAACACCTTGAAGAGGTGCTGAACCTTTTTGAATCCAAGGAGCAGTATGCACTTCGTCAGAGTATAGGCAGGCCGATTAAGGATTCACGTCTGGAACGTATGGTTTGTTTTGCAGTCCAGTATGCGCTTTTCACAACCGTGATGGAGTCAGGTGTCAAACCGGATGTGATATGTGGACAAGGTGTCGGTGATTTAGTCGGACAAGTGATTAGTCATACGCTTGAGCCAGCTCAAGCAGTGCGCCTGTTATATAGCCGCGATGATTGGCCGGCCAATGAAGGCACCTTGTATGATGCATTGAATACATTCGGAACATCAACAAGTCTTTCACAATCTGCGGAAAATACACTTTGTATTACAGCAGCTCCACTGCAGAACGCGGAGTTTGCAGACGACATTATTTTGAAAGATACACAAGTTGTCTCACTTACTGGAGACCGTTCCAGCCCGCTTGAAGCCGATATTTATTTCATGAAAACGTTGGGGTATTGCTGGTGCAGGGGCATTGAACTGGATTGGGAGCAGATCAACGGACAGGGGTCTGGGCAAAAGATAGCTCTTCCAACTTATTCTTTCGATCGAATTGTTCATAAGAATGATGTTCCGCTATACCTGCTTACGGGTATGCCGCAAGCCGCGGCTTCTGGGATCTCTTCATCTGTACAAGCGATAGAAGGTAGGGCAGGAACCCGGTTAAATGTAGATGAAATATACGACGCAACGGCACAACTCTGGCAGGAGTTGCTTGGGTGTGAAGCGGTGACCTCGGAAGATGATTTCTTCCAGCTTGGCGGGCACTCCTTAAAGGCGATCACTCTGGCATCCCGAATCAAGGAAACATTCGGTGTCTCTATGGGATTGGAAGATGTGTTTGATCATTCGGAACTTGCCCGCATGGTCGCGTGGATTGATCAACAACAGAATTTTGGCGTGAAGCGTTCAGGATCAGAAGAATACATTTTACCGGCTGCAAATCAAGACAGATACAAGACTACTTCTGCGCAGCGAAGAATGTTTGTGGTGCATGAATGGATGAAAGGCGAAAGCACGGCGTACAATCTCGCAAGTTCGTACAGGCTGCGGGGAGAGCTGAAACCTGCACAATTGATAGCGGTGATGGATGCTCTCGTGAAGCGGCATGAGGCATTCCGTACTCGATTTGAGATGGTGGAAGGTGAACTGTATCAGGTTGTTGAGGATCAGGTCGCAAGTGTAGTGGAGTTGCTGGAACTTGAAAAAGAAGATCCAGAGCAGCAGTTGATGACATGGCTGCAGCCATTTGATCTGACCCGTGCACCATTGGTTCGTGTAAAGCTGGCCCGCCTTTCAGACGAGGAACATATTCTGTTCATAGACATGCATCATATCATCTCGGATCAGAGTTCCATTGCGATTCTTATGCAGGAATTTACTCGGTTGTACAATGGAGAATCCTTGGAGCCATTAACGATCCATTACAAGGATTATGCCGAATGGCTTGATCAATCCGCATCAAACGGGCATTCTGCTGCAGATGAGGCATTCTGGCTGCAGGAGTTCAAGGAGGTGCCTGCACCGGTTGAATTGCTTACGGATTACCCGAGACGTGGAGTGTTATCTACCCAGGGGGATCGGATTAGCAGTGAGCTTGGTGAAGTTTTAAGCACACAAATTAATGATTTTTGTGCAAGACAAGGGCTCACTCCATACATGTTGTTCATGGCAGCTCTGAATGTGTTGATCTTGAAATATACGGGGCAGCAAGATCTGGTTGTGGGTACAGCTGTAGCTGGAAGAGAGAAGCCGGAATTGAATAACGTCATGGGTATGTTTGTAAACATGCTCGCCGTTCGAACTACGTTAGACAAGAATCAGTCTGTTGAACGGTATTTGAATGAGGTTCGAAGCAAGCTGTTAGCCTGTTATGAACATCAGCAATATCCATATGAAGCGTTGGTTGAACAACTCGATCTGTTCGGCGATTTGAGCCGGAATCCGCTTTTTGATATCGTCCTGAATTATATCAACATGGGTGCGGATGATCTTGAAGCGGGGGCATTACAAGTTGAGCCCTGGATGGACGGCAAGGTGGATGCCAAGTTTGATCAGACCTGGACGATCGTTGAACATCAGCATCAGTATACACTTGAACTGGAATATCGTTCTGAATTGTTCAATGCCGAGTCCATGGAACTCATGATGAATAAATTCCGGTATGTCTTGACTCAGATGGTCACAGGGGAGGTTGAGCAGCTTCGTCAGATCAAGCTTACTGTGCCGGAAGAGGATGAATGGCTGTTGTTCGGCGTCAACGATAACCAATTGCATTATCCGCGTGAGGCGACGATTCCACAGCTGTTTGAGGAACAAGTTCGATTACATGGGCAGAAGATCGCATTGATATGGGGAGACGAGGAATGGAGTTATGCTGATGTGCATGCACTTGTTCAGAGGCTTGCATCCAGAATACTCGAACAAGAGGTACAATCAGGCTCAAGTATTGCTTTGATCCTGGACCGCGGACCGATCCAGATGATCAGTATCCTTGCTACACTAACAGCAGGTTGTCACTATGTACCGATTGATCCGGCTTCACCGCCTGCACGAATTGAATATATTTTACAAGACTGCAATACGCCCGTTCTCTTGACCGAAGCCTCTTATGCCTCAACATGGAACTCTGTTGTTCCTTGTGTCATGAACCCGTCCGAAGAACTGGCATCGGTTGTTTCAGGAGAATCTGTAGAGCCGGTAGTACGGGTAAAGACTGCTGCTACGGACCCGGCGTATATCATTTATACATCGGGATCAACCGGAACGCCAAAAGGTACGGTCATGAGCCACCGCAACGTTATTAAAGTCATGAAGACAAGCAATTTTGTGACGGTAGTGCCGGAGGATCGGGTTTTGCAGGTTTCCAATTACGCGTTTGACGGTTCGATCTTTGATATTTTTGCTTCATTAATAAATGGGGCTACCCTGGTACTCATTCCCAAAGAGATCATTCTTGATATGGCTCGTCTGGCGGCAGTGATTCGTCAGCAGCAGATATCCGTATTTTTTATCACAACTTCGTTGTTTAATATGCTGGTTGACTGGGATGTTGAATGTCTGAAAAACGTTCGCAGAGTGATGTTTGGGGGCGAAGCCGCATCTGTAAGCCACGCGAATAAAGCACTTGCATGTGTAGGGCCAGGTAAACTGTTAAATGGCTACGGACCAACTGAAGCTACATTTTTTGCCTCCTATCATTTGCTGGAGCAGACGGAGCCGTATACCGACTCACTGCCTATAGGTTATCCATTGTCCAACACGGCCTTATATGTTCTGGATGAGGATATGAATCCTGTACCTGCCAATGTACCGGGCGAATTGTATATCAGCGGAGATGCAGTAGGCATCGGATATCTGAACCGTGAAGAACTTACTTTAAAACATTTTGTAGATGATCCTTTCCGCCAAGGGGAACGGATGTACCGGACGGGTGATATCGTCAAGCGTTTACTCGATGGCAGTTTGATGTTTATTGAACGCTCGGATTTTCAAGTGAAAATCAGGGGATTTCGAATTGAGTTATCAGAGATCAACAATTGCCTGGAGCAGCTTCCAGGAATTCGGGATGCTTTTGTGATGACAGCTACGGATGCATCTGGAAGTCTGTATATTACTGCATTTTATACGTGTGAATCCCATACTGAACGAACGGTTGAAGATGTTCGGTCAGAGCTGCATAAAGCGATGCCTGAATACATGGTACCTGCGCAAATCTGGCGAATGGATCATCTGCCAATCAACGCTAACGGCAAGGTGGATCGGAAGGCTTTGTCCGAAATGACAGAAGTAAAGTCAGTGCAGGTCGGGACAGATTCTGCTCTGACGGATACGGAACGAATCATCCTTGCTGCCATGAGACAAGTGCTGAACAACCCTGACTTTGGCGTAACCGATCATTTCTTTCAGAACGGAGGACATTCGCTTAAAGCTATCGCATTTGCGCAAATTTTGTCAAAAGAAGGAATTGCCATCAGCGTGAGCGAATTATTCCAATATAATACAGCTAGAGCGTTGGCACACTCCTTAAAACGAATAGACTCATCAACGATTTTACTGGAAGAAAGCCTGCAAATTCAGTCCCCCATTGTCATTCCCCAAGACATTACACTTCATGAGAAACAAATGGACAGCCTGGTATTACATGTCTTGAATAATTGTAATCAGGTTTCAAGTTTTATGGCGGGAACAGCTATTGTCGGTCGTTTCCCCTTATCTCCAATTCAACAAGCACATGCTGCTACAACTGCACGAGCAAGCGGTTTTACAACGATGTTGGAGGGACATTTGAATGAATTTGCTGTGAAACGGCTGATTCTCGGGATCATTGCCCGTCATCAGTTACTGCATAGCATTATATATGAGGAAGAAACGTTACAGTGGCATCAGTGTGATTTGTCTGAAGCAGCAGATATGTTGCAACAGCTCATTCCATACCTCGATGTGCGTCACTATGCCTCTGCTACGCTGGAACAAATGGAGTTCAAACTAATTCAGTCTCTTTTACACAGGCCATATACACTGGATGGATTGCCATGGCGTCTGTGTATTCTGCGAACAGGGGATAGGGAGCACAAACTGATCTGGAGTTTTGATCACCTTGCCTTTGATGGCATGAGCGCCGAGATCATCAAGCAGCAGCTGGAGTCGGCAATTGCCGGTAACCAGCAAGCCAAGATGATCGATACGGCTGGTTCGTTGAAGGAGATACGGAAATACGAGGATTATGTAAACATGTTGTCTCGGGGGCCTGTTGGCATTACGGAGCATGAACTGGAAGAAAAGTATTCCATTCAGGCCTGGCAGCATGCTAATAGCGATGTTATGGATCAATTGCTCACTACAGCAGGCCATTCATCGCCGTCAGCGCTGACTGTTGAACTACCGCGGACAGATACCACAGGTCAAGAGATTGAAGATGCTTGGTGGACCCATTTTAAATCTTTTGCCAGCATTCTTGCATCATATCTTGACATAAGTGAATTGCCCATTGCCCTGGTGCATTATGGCCGAGAGTATGGTCAAGAATCGTATTACGATCATGTAGGTGAATTCCTAGACCTAATTCCGATTCTTGTACACGGTGACTTTGCCCAGGAGGATCTGCTGCAGCGCTTGGACTTTGCCAAGCAACACAGCATTAATTTTATGGCACTGACGAATGAATCGGCGATGTCATCTCCGTATTCAAAAGTTCAAAAACAACTGGCTGCGTCCTATAAACAGATGGGTCATGAGCCAAGAAAGCTGATTTTGTTCAACTTTCAGGGTTTTATCTCCAGTGAGGAGAGCATTCCAGAGATGGAGCAGGCAGATAACACAGATTCTGAGCTGAGCCTTGCATACATGGAATGGGTCATTCGATACGATGAAAACTGTGTTTACGTGCATCTGGCTTGTCATGCAGGACTGGATATCGAGTGGTTGAAGCAGCAGATCGAGCAGCAAATCGGCAGTGACAGGAATGTAAAAGTAAAAGTTCATAATGAGGCAGTGGAGGTGCAGCATGTCCATTAAATCCATACAACGAGGGCCGGAGTTGATTGTGCCGGAGCATTATGCAACAGTTGCTGAACTTCTTATGTATATCGCTGATAAACATCCGGAAAAGGGCATCACTTATATCAGTTCATCCGGCGAAGAACAGTTTGAATCGTATCCTGAACTGCTGAAGCAAGGACGTTTGTATCTCCAAGGCTTGCTTGAGAGCGGGTTAGCTAAGGGACAAGTTGTTATATTGGAAATTGATCATTCACAGCAGTTTTATCGTACATTTTGGGCTTGCATCCTGGGCGGCATTATTGTCGCCCCGGTCAGTCCTCCGGCCTCCTGGGAGCCGGGGTCAGCTGGTCTGGAGAAATTTACAAAAATCTGGGGAATCCTCGGAAAGCCTGTTGTAGTCGTAGAAGAAGCATTCTTGCCAAAATACGAACAGCTTGCTGAGAGTCCGATTTTTGAGAGATTGAGCTGCATTAGCGTCAGCAAGCTTCAGACAAGTTGTACACTTGCTGAAATAAACTTGACCGCACCTGAAGAGGTCGTATTTCTACAGTTTTCTTCAGGAAGTACAGGTATCCCTAAAGGGGTACAGTTAACGAACCGCAATATTATAGCAAACAGTATTGCATGCAAAACGTTCCTTGGTGCTGAAGAAGGAGATAACGTGTTCACATGGCTACCTCATACGCACGATATGGGAATGTTTGGGCAACATCTAACAACTGTACTAAGCGCTGCTAATATGATGGTCATGTCTCCATATACCTTTGTCAGATCACCGTACTTGTTCCTGCGCAAAATTACGGAACATCAAGGAAAGTGGTTTTGCTGTACAAACTTTGGCTTTGAATGGATGGTTCAAAAGATTCCGGATTCCAAACTGGCGACGCTTGATCTGTCTTCGCTGCGTATGGCCTTAAACGGTGCCGAGCCGATATCGACCAAAGTCATTGAGCGATTCGGTCAAAAGTTCAGTTCCTGCGGTTACCGTACGAATATGATGTTCCCTGCTTACGGTATGGCTGAGGCAACGGTGGGTGTGTGTACCTGGAGACTGGGAGAGGAGCCGCGCATCGAACAAATATCCCGTAAAGTGCTTGTGCAGCAGGGGAAGGCGGTCCCGGTTGATGCGGCCGTCCATGACCCGGCAGATCTGATTGAGTTTGTACATGAAGGTTACCCTATGACGGGAATCCAGATTCGAATTGCCAACGAGCAGGGCGAAGCGGTAGATGAGCGCACGGTGGGGGAAATCCAGATTCGCGGGGAATCGGTGACTTCCGGATATTATAATCTGCCAGAAGTGAATCAGGAGTTATTCGTGGACGGATGGCTTAAGACGGGTGATCTCGGTTTTATGGCGGAAGGTTCCCTGGTAGTAAGCGGACGAATCAAGGATATCGTATTCATCCGTGGACAGAATCATTACGCGCACGATCTCGAAGAGATTTTATATCATAATCCCAGCATTCCAAGAGGCAATCTGACGGTCGTGGGACATTTCAATAGCGTTTCTCAAACGGAAGAACTGCTTGTATTTGTGAAGTATAAATCGAACACGCCGCAGTTCCTGGAAATCAGGCAGGACTTGATGGACCGGATGAGAGCCGGTCTGGGAATCGAGATCACTCATGTTCTTCCGATCAAGGTCATCCCCAAAACGACCAGCGGCAAAGTTCAGCGCTTCATGCTGAGAAACGAGTATGAGGGTGGCACATTTAACAAAGATATCGAGGCTATTGAAGACATGCTTCTTCAAAACAAACCGAGGTCCATTGCGGAGACTGTTCATCCTGTATCTTTGGAGCAAGTGGTACGGGCTGCCTGGGCTGAAGTTCTACAAACACCTGTGGAGAAGGTTGCGGTCAACACTCCGTTTCTGGCTCTAGGGGGAAACTCCATTCTTGCCTACCAATTACTTGATAAGTTGTCTGCTCACATGGGGCGTGAACTTGGACAGGAAGTGCTCGTTTTTGGCAGAACCGTACAGGAGATGGCGGAATATCTTCAGGAACTTCCCCAAGAGAAGAAGTTACTCGAAAAGGAAATCCGCTCGGATAATCAGCTGAATATACATCGAGCGATTGCAATAACCGGGTTGTCCCTTCGTCTGCCTGATGCAGATACCCAAGAGGAATTCTGGGGCAATCTCGTTCAAGGTTTGGACAGTGTGGATCGGGTGAGTCTGGAACGGGCTACTCGTTCCAAGCGTCCGGATTGGGATGATTGGATTGGTGAATTAAAACACCCGGACACCTTTGACCATGAGTTTTTTGAGATTCCATCGGAACAAGCTGCATTTATGGATCCGCAACACCGCAAACTGCTGGAGGTTGCTTATGAGGCACTTGAAGATGCGGGTATGATCGTGGATCGGGAAGAGAAACGTGATGTCGGTGTATACGTTGGAATTAACCCCAGCTCCTACTTTGATCTCGTTGTAGATTACATGAATCGTAGCAAGGAATGTGAGGTGCACTCGCACGCAATGGTTGGCAATATGTCCAATATCGCAGCAGCATCCATCTCACACCTGTACAATTTCACGGGCCCGGCTCTTGCCATCGACACAGCCTGCTCTTCCTTTCTCGTGGCCTTGACACAAGCGGTGGCAGCGATTCAGGACAAGCGTATCTCCGGTGCAGTCGTAGGTGGAGCGAGCATTCTGGCAACACCTCATGTGCACCAGCTGTCGCGCAATGCGGGAATATGTTCTTCCACACAGCATACGAAGGTGTTTGATCAGAGTGCGGATGGTTCGGTTATCGGTGAGGGTGCGGTGGTTGTGTACCTCGAGCCGCTAACAGAAGCAGTTCGCGCGAACAAACATATCTATGGCTTGATCCGTGGTACAGCGGTGAATAACGACGGGTATTCATTAGGCATTATGGCACCTAATCCTCAGGGACAATATGAAGTGCTGCGTGCTGCATATAATGATGCCAATCTGAATCCAAAAGAAATTTCGTATATTGAGGCGCATGGATCAGGAACAAGAATCGGAGATCCCATCGAGGTGAATGCTTTACTCCGATTGTTTCAGGAGAAGGGATACGGAGAAGGTACCTCTATTGGTCTAGGTTCGGTCAAAACCAATATTGGACATTTATTTGCAGCATCCAGTGGAGCCAGTATGGCAAAAGTTCTACTTAGTATGCAGCACAAGGAACTTGTTCCGAGTCTACATATGGATCATCCTAATCCAGCTCTCCGGCTGGAGAAGTCTCCTTTTTATATCGTCAATGAACACAAAGACTGGACGGTAACCGAGGGGAAAACACGTAAAGCTGGCATTAGTTCATTTGGTCTGGGTGGCACGAATGCCCATATTGTGTTGGAGGAATGGAACGCACCTGCAGTTTGGGGAGAGGACCCGGCGCGTGATCAATTGTTAACCTTCTCTGCCAAGTCAGAGCAGGCATTGCAGAAGTTGATTCATAACACAAAACACTACGTGCAAGAGCATCCTGATCTGCGCCTGACCGATCTGTGCTTTACGCGGAACAGGTATAGAAAACATTATCGTCACCGTGCTGCTGTAACCGTAAGTGGCACCGGAGATTGGAGCCAGGAAGAGGTGCAATTTGGCTTCAAAGCAAGAAGCCGAGCGGCTCGCGTCAACATCATTATGGGAGGAAACAAGCTGGATCCGGCTGATCAGGAATACTGGTTGAATCTGCTTGAATCGCTCGTTCGCGCTGTACCTGCCATCCAGGAGATTCGTGGCATTGATGGCGCAGAACCAATGTTGTCGCAATTCAAGCAGAAGGATCAGGGCGATTCTATCCCGACTTCGGATCAGCGGGCATTCCTGCTGAGCAACAAAATAACATTCGGAGATATTCAGGACACGAGCTGCGCGATGGGAAATGCAGATATTGTTGTAACGCTGGCTACAGTTGAGGCGATGAAACCGGCGGGAAGCACAGGCAAAGAGAGTTATATCCATCTGCCTGCAGTGACATCACTTGTTGTGGAAAAACAATTAGCCGTATTGCTGGGGCAACTCTACGTGCGAGGTGCTTCACTGGATTGGGAACAGTTACACCCGGATGGATCTGGCCAGATCGTACATCTGCCAGCGCATCCTTTCGAGCCATATGTCCATTGGGTAGATGTGAATCAGGGAACGGAGGTCTTGATATGACAAGAGAAGAGATTGAAGGGTTTATCAAAGGCGAAATTGCTGCGGCACTGAAACAGGATCCTGATGAGATTGATGAAGAGACGAATTTTCTGAAAATAGGCGTGTCTTCCGTTCAGGCACTCAAGATCATTAATCGTACACGTAAACATCTGCAGGTGGATATTAGTCCTGTTGCGTTGTTTGAATACAAAACGATTGCAGAGTTCGCTTCGTATCTCCATGAATCCCTTCTTCAAGGGGAGGCAGTCGAATGATTGAACTGGATTCGAGACAGGAGCAAGAGATTCTTCATGAAGCCGAGCTGTTTGCTGCCCGTGAGATTCGCCCTTATGCCCGTCAAATTCAGGAGCAGCAGTCCATTCCCAAATCACTGATTCATGCCATGGCTGAAAAGGGTTATTTAGCCGCCTCCATTCCACATGAGTATGGGGGAATGGGCCTTGGCCCGAAAGCGTATGGACTATTAACTGAAGTATTTGGCAAAGCGCTTCCGGCGGTTCGAAGTTTGTTAACGGTACATACTTCACTCGTGAGCGAAACTTTGGTACGTTTCGGATCGCCCGAACAGAAGGCGTCCTGGCTGCCTAAGTTAGTCCGTGGGGAATGGATCGGAGCATTCGGCCTGACTGAGCCTGAGGTTGGATCGGATGCAAAGAACGTGAAGACCACTTGGCGGGAAGAAGCGGACTGCTATGTACTGAACGGAAAGAAAAAGTGGATTACTTTTGGAGACGTAGCGGATGTATTCATTATTGTTGCCTCCCAAGAGGGAAGAAGTACAGCATTCTGGGTCGAACGGCAGTTTGAAGGTGTTCAGACGCAAGCTATCGAGGGTGTAATGGTTGGCGGCGAGACGGGGATTGCTGAAATTGATCTTCATGAGGTTCGTGTACCCAAAAGCTATGTCATTGGACGTATCCATGAAGGCTTTGAGTACATCGTAAGTGGTGCACTTGATCAGGGAAGATATAGCATCGCATGGGCAGGATTGGCCATAGCACAGGAAGCTCTTGATTCCATGGTGACCTATTCTCGGAAACGAAAGCAGTTTGACCAGAAGCTCAGTCATTTCCAACTGATCCGCGGCATGATTGGTGATGCCGTAACGAAAGTGCATGCAGCCAGAGCATTATGCTTGCGAGCTGCCGAGCTCAGAGAAGCGAAGGATCCGCAGGCCATTATGGAAACAACCATTGCCAAATATTTCACATCCAAAATTGCTGTAGAAGTGGCAAACGATGCACTTCAGGTTCATGGAGCCAACGGAATCAGCAGTGAGTACCCGGTGTCCAGACTGTACAAGGAGGCTAAGATCCTGGAGATTATTGAAGGCTCCTCCCAGATGCAACAGGAGATGATCTCACACTACGGGTTGAAAACCTACTACAAGCGTGGCGGTGGACTATGACAATCTGTGCATTGTTCCCTGGGCAAGGAAGCCAATATATCGGAATGTGCAGTGATCTCTTAAATAACGAACCGGAAGCCATGTTGATTTTTGCTGAAGCGAGCGAAGTTGTCGGATTTGATCTGAGAACGTTGATTCTGGCAGGTTCGCTGGAGCAACTGACCCAATCCGAATATGCTCAGCCTGCTGTGCTTACTGCTAGTTATGCACGGTTTGATTCCTTCGTTCGCCGGACAGGAATTACTCCGGATTATGCGATTGGTCATAGCTTGGGAGAGATTGCTGCCTTGGTAGCTGCAGGCGCATTAAAGTTCGGAGATGCAGTCCGCTTTACAGCTGCACGGGGCGCATTGATGCATCAGGCGATACAGGAGCAGAAGGGTAGAGCAGGCATTGTGGTTGATATGAGTCAAGCGGAACTCGAAAGTATCGTTACAAATATTCGTGAGACTCATTATGTGACGATCTCGGGGTATAACTCGCCTAACCAATTTGTTGTTGCAGGAGAGGCGATCGGTTTGCGTTTACTGGATGACATTGTGGATCGAGCCGGAGGGGAATTCATTCCCTTCCGCATGATGCCTATGAAGGCAGATGCGCCATATCATAGCGAACTGATGCAGTTTATTCAGCCTGAAATGGAAGCAATGGTATCCAAACTTTCTTTCTTTACACCTGAATTTTCGATATGTTCTACCGTAAACGGGAAGTTCATTCGTGAAACGGAAGAAATTCCAAGGTTGCTGACGGATCAGCTTCTGCAGCCGATTCACTGGATTCAGGCTTTAGCACAAGTCCAGCGTATGGGTGCAACAACCTGGATGGATGTCGGTCCGAGCCAAAGTGTAAGAAATATGCTCGCTGAGTATGACACCTCAATCATTGCCTATTCATTGGATGATCCGCATGATCATTCAAAACTGCTGGAGATCTGTAAGGCGGAGATTCAAACATACCGGGGAGGCGAAGCTCGATGATTACTACATATATGACGGAGTATAACCAGCGGGTGAAACAGCATCTTCCTGGCGGTGTGCATTATAATTTCCATCTTCCCTGGGAAGAGACGCCGCTGCACTTCACCCATGCTTCTCGAAGCAGGGTAACGGACATGAACGGCCGTGAATATTTGGATCTCTACGCCCGCTTTGGTGCACTTATTGTAGGTCACGGTAACGAGGAGTATAACGAGTGTCTGAAGGATACGATTGACCGTGTTCTGTCAGTAAGCCATTGTGATCTGGATGCTGAGGCATTGGAATTAATTCACCAATATGTGCCTTCAGCAGAGATGATCCGGTTTGGATTGTCAGGTACGGAAATTGTGCAAAATGCACTACGCCTTGCCCGCGCATGGACAGGCAAGAACCGTTTTGTCCGTTTTGAAGGCCATTATCACGGCAATTCGGACAACATTATGGGAGGTAAAACGCCTCGGACAGGCTTGCCCGTACCTTCCGACTATCCTGGCGACATGAAGGGAACGCAGGGAAGGGCAAGGGATATCATGGAATCCCAATCCTATCTGCTGCCTTGGAATGATGCTGTCCGTTTAGAGGAGCTGTTTGTTGAACATGGTGATGACATTGCAGCGGTAATTATGGAGCCGGTATGTGTGAACGGAGGCGGGGTCATGCCATCTCCAGGATATCTGCAAAAGGTCAGACAGCTATGTGATCATCATCAGGTTGTCCTTATTTTTGATGAGATCATTACAGGGTTTCGCATGGGACTTGGCGGGGCTCAGGAGATGTTTGGTGTTACGCCTGACCTGACTACGCTGGGCAAAGCGATTGCTGGCGGCGGTGTTCCCGTGTCTGCTCTAGTTGGACGAGCCGATATTATGAAGCTGCTGGTGGACAAAAAAGTAATTCATGCGGGAACGTTTAACGGTTATCCGTTAGGCACAGCCGCGGTGAAAGCAACGCTCGAAATGTTGGGCCGCAATGGAGGAGAAGCCATGAATCGTATGAATCTTCACGCCGAGATGATTCATGACATTCTCACAAGGGAAGCGGCGAAGGCGGGGCTCCCCCTTGTTGTTCAAGGCCCAGCGGGATGCGCTTCCTATCATTGTTGCACCGAAGAACTTAGCAGTACGGCCGATTATACATTTGAATTGATGTCCTTTGATATTTTGTTAAATAGCAAGCTTGCGGAGCACGGTATTCTCGTATCTACGCTCTCCCGCATGTATCCCAACATTATGCTGGATATGAAGGATGTGGCCTGGTTCAACGAGCGTGTACCAGCGGCTATTGCAGAGATGAAAGAGATTTACGATGAACTTGTATAAGACCAGATCAACAGGGAGAGAGGTTAGGTATGCATAATCAGCTCATCGCAATCATTGGCGCAGGCGTTATGGGATGTGCTACGGCACTGGATGTTGCCAGAGCCGGATATAAGGTCATTTTGCAGGATCATTCGGAGTTTGCCATTGCCCAGGCTCCAGATATCATACGACGTGAATACCGCTCGGCCTGCTTCTTGAAAAGAGGATACGGTGAGGTTCCGCTCGATGTCATTATAGATCGAATCTCCTTCCAGATACAGGACGAAGGTGTGGAAGAGGCCAGCATCATTATTGAAAATGTGACAGAACATATAGAGTCCAAAAAGGAAGTCTACGCGCGTTTAAGTCAAAAGGCTCGTCCTGATGCTCTTTATGCGTTGAACACAAGCTGTATTTCAGTCACTAAACTGGCTTCCTTTTTACCTGACCCGAGCCGTGCAATTGGCGTGCATCTGATGAATCCGGTTCCGGTTAAATCCTTGGTGGAGGTGATCAAAGGACATCATACAACACCTGAGACAGAGCAGGAGATGGTAACGTTTCTGGAGTCTCTTGGCAAAAATCCGGTCGTCATCGAGGATCTGCCAGGCTTTGTATCGAACCGGCTCTCTCATTTGTTAATGAATGAAGCAGCCTTTATTGTCCAGGATGGTATTGCTACAGCTGAGCAGATCGATGCCATTATGAAGAAGGGGTTTAGTTATCAGATGGGTCCGCTGGAAACAGCAGATTTGATCGGCCTGGATACCGTCGTGCACTCGCTTAAAGTGTTGTACGAAAGTTACCAGGATCCTAAATTCCGCTGTTGTCCGCTATTGCAGAAAATGGTGGATGCTGGACACTGGGGACGCAAGACAGGTCAAGGGTTCTATGCCTATTAACCAAAGGGAGGCATGTCCGTGGAGCAGATAAAAGATATCAAATGTATCGTATGGGATCTGGATCACACGATCTGGGATGGAGTCTTGCTTGAATCGGGGGATGTGCAGCTGAGGACGCGCATGAAGGAGGTGATTGAACAATTAGACCGCCGCGGCATACTGCATTCCATCGCCAGTAAAAATGATGCAGAACTGGCCTGGGCCAAACTTACCGAATTGGGCATTGCCGAGTATTTTTTATACCCCGAGATCCATTGGGATGCGAAGTCCATATCCGTTGGACGTATTCAGCAAAATATCAATATCGGAATGGATGCCATCTTGTTTGTAGACGACCAACCTTTTGAACTGGAGGAAGTGAAGAGCGTACATGCCGACATCCATGTTCTTCATGCAGATCAATATGAGACGATGCTGGATGATCCGAGACTGATGCCTCGATTTATTACAGCAGACTCTTCCCGCAGAAGGCAGATGTATCAGGCAGATACACTTCGAAAGCAGGCTGAAGAACAGTATGAAGGTCCTTCGGAGAAGTTTCTGGCTTCACTTGGTATGAAATTTACCATCTATGAAGCGACAGAGGATGATCTTCAGCGAGCTGAAGAGCTGACGGTTCGAACGAATCAGTTGAATGCTACAGGGATCACCTACAGTTATGAGGAGTTACATCAGTTGATGACTTCGCAGGATCACTTGCTATTGGTGTGTGAACTTGAAGACAAGTACGGAACATATGGAAAGATCGGGCTTGCGCTTATTCATAAGCAGCCGGATATATGGAGACTGAACATGTTACTGATGTCGTGCCGAGTTATGTCAAGAGGAGCAGGAAGTGTACTGCTTACTTATATCATGCGTGAAGCACAGCAACAGGGCAAGCAGATGCTTGCTGATTTCAGAGATACCGGCAGAAACCGGATGATGAACATCAGCTATCGTTTTGCTGGTTTTACACAACGGTCTGCAGATCCTGATGGAAAGATCGTCTTTTCACATGATTTGAAGCAGGTTGTGGAGTTTC
Source organism: Paenibacillus sp. TSA_86.1 (assembly GCF_052691815.1). Classification (NCBI taxonomy): domain Bacteria; kingdom Bacillati; phylum Bacillota; class Bacilli; order Caryophanales; family Paenibacillaceae; genus Paenibacillus; species Paenibacillus sp. TSA_86.1. The sequence goes on from NZ_JBQZGE010000003.1 coordinate 412,209, forward strand.
CAGACTATATTGAAGTTTGTGTGCCTGAAAGACAACATCAATAACAAGGGGGAAGGAAATTGGATTATCGTCAGGAAATTCGAGAGTTTATTGGAAACAACCTCACCATGGAACATGAGGATGCTCAAATTAGTGACAACGATAACTATTTTGAAATGAGATTTGTCAACTCACTCTTTGCCATGCGTTTGGTGGATTTTGTAGAGCGCAGATTCCAGATTGAGATCGGAAATGACGATCTGGACTTGTCTAATTTCAGTACGATTAACCGGTTGCATGATCTCATTGAGAGAAAGCTTGCTGCGAAGGAGGTGGCACGATGATTTCAGCAAATCAGCCATCGGTGCGTCCAATCGCGAGCCCGGCAGCCAGTCCTTCCAATAAATATATGTACCTGTTCCTGGCGATGTCCTTCGGTACTTGCTACGGTATTGCCAGTTTGTTCATGTTCTTTCCTGATTTTATTGTGCCCATCACAGGTGAGCTGCATCTGATGCACCCGCTAGCCATGGTTGCTTTGTACTCTCCTTCCATTGCCGGCTTAATTACCTGTTATTTAATGGGGGGCAAAGACGCGCTGAAAGGCATGTTCCTGAAGCTGGTCCCGCGCAAAAAGGATCTGTTCTGGATTCCTGTGATTATCGGTATATCCGTCGTATTTGCTTCATCGATGCATTTTGGTTCTCTGCTATTCGGCATACCGGTTCCTGATCTGACATATAGTGTACCGGAAATGATCTGGCTTGGCATTTTGAACTTGTTCAAGGAGACCGGGCTCATCGGCGGGTTGTTTGGATGGATTGGATTTTTGCTTCCGTTCCTGCAAGGCAAGTTGAAAAACAATGTAACAAGTGCTCTGATTACAGGACTCCTGTTTGGATTATGGGTGCTTCCGGGTTATTTGATCTCATCTTTCGGCACCTCAACCACATACATATACTACGTGGTGCAACTTATGGCATTTATCGTATTTCAGAGCTACATCTTCAATGCTACCAAAGGCACGCTGTTATTTTACCTTTTGGCATTCTGGCTTGTGGCTACTGGAAGTCAAATCGATCTGTATTACTTTAATCCGCAGGTACAGATCATGCAGTTTTTCTTCTTCGTAACATCGGCAATTATTATTCATATCATCTTTAAGCGTAAAAAAGTAGACACAACGCTCCAGACTTTTCCTGCATATGTTCTGGACACGAAATAGCAATTAACGGTGGTGATGGAGTGATGGCACAGACTTATCTTGAACGACTGCAAAAGGGCAGGGGGAACAGGCAGGTGATCTGTTTTCCTTATCTGGGTGGGTATGCCCAGAATTTTTATCCTTTAGTGTCTCACTTTCCGGATACGGAAATATGGGCATTCACACCTCCCGGTCACGGGATGAACTCCGAAAAGCCTCTGGAACATATGCGGCAGCTTGTAGACCTCTACACAAACGAACTGCTGCCTGTCATCCAACCTGGTGCAATGTTGTTTGGGCATAGTCTGGGTGGAATTACAGCTTATTATGTTACCCAGCGGTTACAACAGGAACTTCCAGATGTAGCGAAGACATTGCGGCTTGTGTTATCCGCCTGCAACACGCCTGCCGAATGTGGAATGAACCGTTACGACCAGATGTCTGATGAGCATCTGATCGATCACCTCTTTTCCTATGACGGTCTGCCCAGAGATCTCATCCACGAAAAAGAACTTTTGCAGTATTTCATGCCTGTAATTCGGTCGGATTTTCGAATGCTGGAATCCGCAGCAACACTTGAATGTCAGCCTCTTTCATTGCCAGTGCTGTATCTGTGGGGAGAACGTGACAGTGCCGTTCCCCTGCAGTCAGCGCTAAAGTGGGAACGATATTTCAATGTGCCGATGAAGCTTCAGACCATTCGAGAAGGTACACACATGTTCATCATGCATCTACCTTCAACGGTGGCGCATTACCTGACAAGCTTTATGACTCCAGAATTAGAACGACTAAACATAGTAGAGTAGATGAGAGGAGCCATGTTCTTTTATGCTGCTGAGAATGCTGAGAAACGACTTAATGAGGAAAAAAGGAATTACGGCTGCACTGTTTATCTTTGTAATGCTTGCCGCATTGCTGGTGTCTTCCGGTTCTCGAATGATCATGGAACTGACAAGTTCCATTCAGTACCTGTTCTCTGAATCAAAGACACCGCATTTTGTGCAAATGCACTCTGGAGAACTAGACCAGGCCAAAGTGAACACATGGGCTGAAGGTAATGCAATGGTTGAGCAGCATCAGATTGTCGAGATGGTTAACATCAATGGAGCCAATCTGTACCTCGGGGCGGAATCCGAAAAAAACACGGTCATGGATATTGACCTTGTTACACAAAATCAGCAATTCGACTATTTACTTAATCTGAACAGTGAGATTATCCAGGTTCGTGATGGTGAGATTGCTGTGCCTGTGTACTATTTGCAGCAAAACAAATTAAATATCGGTGATCAGGTTCGGATCAATAATGGGGATTTTGAGCGTTCGTACACCATTGTTGATTTTGTGCGTGATGCGCAGATGAATCCGTCTGTAGTCCACTCCAAGCGTTTTATCGTAAGCCCAAGTGATTTACAGCAATTAAAGCAGGGCGTAGGCGAGATGGAGTATCTGATCGAATTCCGTCTGCATGATCCTTCCAAAACCAGTGAATTCACGCAAGCTTATCAAAATGCAGGGCTTCCTAACGCTGGCCCGGTGGTGACATACGGTTTGTTCCAATTGCTTAATGCGATGACAGATGGGATTATCGCGGCTGTCATTATTTTGGTCAGCCTGGTGCTGATTCTAATTGCGATGCTGTGTATTCGGTTTACCATGCTTGCGACCATCGAGGAAGATTACCGCGAGATTAGTGTAATGAAAGCCATCGGGATCGCGGAGAAAGATATCAAGCGGCTCTATCTTGCCAAGTATGTGTTTATGGCAGGGGCGGCTTCCATACTTGGATACGTGGCTTCCCTCGGAGTGAACCAACTTTTTGTATCCAACATTATGCTTTATATGGGAAAAGCACCGGCAACATTGCTGCATTTCGCCATTCCTTTGCTCGCAGCAGGCTTAATCTTCGCGATGGTTGTCCTGTTTTGCCGGACGGTGCTGCGACGTTTTCGTTCCATCTCTGCTGTGGAAGCCCTTCGTACCGGAAGTCTGGGCGATACAAAAATCATCCGGAATCGGTTAAGTCTGTCACGTAATCGATGGTCTTCCGTCCCTGTTTTTCTCGGGCTCAAGGAAGTGTTGCAGCGTGTCAAAATGTTCCGTTTGTTATTGTTCGTGTTCATTGTCAGCTCATTTATTATGATTGTGCCACTTAACTTTTTGAACACACTACAGGCTCCAAGTTTCATATCTTATATGGGTGTAGGGCAAAGTGATATTCGAATCGATCTTAGGCATAGCGATGATGTAGAGCAGCGTTATGCTAATCTGGTTACCCAGATTAAAAATGATCCAGAAGTCCAAAAGTATTCACCACTCGTAACGAGCCAGTTCAAGATCCGTAATGAAGAAGGCAGTTACGATAATCTTAGCGTAGAGAGCGGAGATTTCAGCATCTTTCCTTTATCTTATCTGAGTGGAAATGCCCCGGTGACTGATCGAGAGATTGCTCTCTCGGATGCAAACAGTAGTTCACTCAAACTCAAAACGGGTGATCAACTAACCTTGCAGGTAGGTGGCAGAGATCAGGTGATGACTGTCAGCGGTGTCTATCAGGATGTGACGAACGGCGGAAAAACAGCGAAGGCGCTTGTACCTTACAACAAAGATAGTGTGCTCTGGTATGTAGTCAGTCTGGATCTGAAAGACCGTGGTGTTATGGCTGCCAAAATTTCATCGTATGAGAAAGACTTCTCTCCAGCGCGCGTAACCGATCTCCAAGGATACTTAAGTCAAACGCTTGGTGGCACCATTCAGCAATTGAAACTGGTGACTACACTTGCACTGACGATTGGTGTATTCATATCGATTCTGATCACTTCACTGTTCCTTCAGATGATGGTTGCCAAAGATAACAATGATATTGCTGTATTACGAAGTCTCGGTTTTGCTTTATCCAAGATCAAGCTGAAGTATGTTGTGATGTCACTCGCCATCCTGATTGTGGGTGTGGCAGCAGGTACAATCCTGTCGAATACACTTGGGCCGAAGCTGGTTAGCGCTATAATGTCCTCGTTTGGCGCTTCGGATATCGTGTTTGTAGTTGATCCGATGCAGGCGTATGTGCTCTGTCCGTTGCTGCTGGCAGGAACGATTATTATTACAGCGTGGATCAGCATTCAGTCGATTCGGGAAACTAGCATTTCGAAAATGATTGTGGAATAGGGAGGCATAACCATGACAACGATACTTGAAGCAAAAGATGTGAATAAATCGGTGGCAATTGGCGAGAATGAAGAACAGCGTATTCTGAAAGATATCAATCTTCAGCTAAAAAAGGGAGAGTTTGTTTCTATCATGGGCCCGTCCGGTTCGGGCAAATCGACCTTGCTCTATAACATCAGCGGCATGGATCAGATCAGCACAGGCAGTGTGTTCTTTAATGGCAAGCAAATATCAGCGTTTCCAGAGAAAGAGCTGGCGAGTCTGCGCTTGACCAAAATGGGTTTTATTTTTCAAAATATCCATCTGCTCAAAAATTTAAATCTGCTGGACAATATTATTCTTTCCGCTTATCTGGCCAATAACAGCAACCGGGATACCATCAACAACCGTGCAATGTCATTAATGAAAAAAATGGGGATCGACGAGCTGGCTCAGCACAACATTACCCAAGCTTCGGGGGGACAACTGCAACGGATCGCGATCTGCCGGGCACTGATCAATAATCCAGACATTCTGTTCGGAGATGAGCCGACGGGGGCACTGAATTCCAAATCTACTCACGAGATTATGGATATTCTCGGTGATATTAATGCAACAGGAACTACGGTTCTACTCGTGACACACGATGTCAAAGTTGCCGCCCGCTCGGAACGAGTGCTGTTTATGATGGACGGCAATCTGGTTGCGGATAAAAACATCGGAAAGTATGACAAGGATAAACAAGATCTGAAGATGAGAGAGAGTCGATTGGCTCAATGGTTAACGGAAATGGGGTTCTAAACTTAGAGCTTCATGACTAAAATAGACCGACAGTCGGTCGAGAGGTAATGGAGGACAGAATATGAGATTGATGAAAAATCCGGAGGAACGCAGAAATGAAATTTTGAATGCGGCCGAAATTCTGTTCGTGACCAAAGGGTACACCAAAGCAACGATTATGGATATCCTCCAAGCCTGTGACATTGCCAAAGGCACATTTTATCATTACTTCCAGTCCAAAGAGGAGGTCATGCATGCCATCGTTATGCGTTTTATTATGAGCGGCGAAGCTGCGGCGAGACGTGTGGTCGCAGATCCCAAGCTCAGTGCACATGATAAAATTTTTCGCATTATTATGGCCCAGAATCAGCCTGACGATCGGAAGGTTGGCGTGATCGAGCAACTGCACAGTGTGCAAAATGTGGAGATGCATCAAAAAAGTTTGGTCGAGACCGTACTTCGTCTAAGCCCCATCCTGGCAGAAGTGGTGGAACAGGGCATTCAGGAAGGGGTATTCCATACCCCGGATCCTCAAGAGAGCATTGAGTTTTTACTGGTATCTTCGCAGTTTCTGCTGGATCAGGGCATTTTTCATTGGGAGGAAGGGGAGTTTCAGAAAAAGGTGAGAGCATTCAGCCAGATCATGGAACGGGTGCTGGGTGCCGAAAATGATAGCTTTGCCTATGTAACGGAATTGTATTTTCCACATCAAGCTTAACAAGTAAAGGAGTCGTAAATATGGAACAAACTGCTCACAAATCGTTTGGTAAATTTCTGATTGTCTGGTTTGGCCAGTTGATCTCGATGATTGGTATCGGGCTTACCGCGTTCTCTCTGGGGGTGTATGCCTTCGAAAAAACAAACACAGCAACCAGCGTTGCGCTGATTACCTTATTCACATTTTTGCCCAACATTCTGCTTCGTCCTATTGGCGGTGTGTTGGCTGATCGATTTGACCGCCGTACGATGATGATTATTGGTGACCTTGGCTCTGCAGCCGGACTGGTGTTTATACTGTCTATTATGCTCACGGGGGATATTCAGTTATGGCATATCTACGTGGGTGTGGCATTCAGTTCTATATTCTCGGCGCTGCAAAGTCCGGCATATAAAGCCTCAGCAACGGACCTGCTGGATAAGGATCAGTTCGCTAAAGGCAGCGGGCTTGTGCAGCTCGCGGAATCCTCCAAGTTTTTATTTTCACCCATTATCGCAGGTATTTTGCTTAGTGTCACAACGATTGAAGTTATTATGGTCATTAATATTGCGACGTTCCTGATTGCCATTCTGGCCGTGCTGGTTATTCGCAAGAGCATGAAGGTGGAGCGGGAGGACAAAGAAGATCACAACTGGTTGACGGATATTAAGGAAGGCTGGAGAGAGGTTGTAACGAATAAAGGAGTACTGCTGCTCGTTATTATCATTTCTTTGGTAACTTTTTATCTCGGGTTTCTGGAGACACTTATCGGTCCTATGCTGCTGTCGTTTACCGATGCCAAGACCCTGGGAACGTTTCAGTCCGTTAGTGCAATCGGTATGCTGATCAGCAGCCTATGCATCGGTATTTTCACCATGACCAAGAAATATGCAAGTGTGCTGGTTGCAGGATTAGTCATGTGTGGTCTGGCCTTCTCACTGTTGGGCGTTTCAACAAATATCTACTTTATCATCTTTGCCGGATTTTTGTTCCTCTCCTCATTGCCGTTTGTTAATATGAGCGCAGATGTGTTGGTGCGTAATAATATAGCGAATGAAAAGCAGGGCAGAGTGTGGGGGATTATCGGTATCTTGTCCCAACTTGGATTCATTGTCGCCTACAGTTTAGCTGGATTTTTGGCAGACCATGTGTTTAATCCACTTATGATGGAGGGCGGAGCATTGGCATCATCCGTAGGTCAGATTATCGGAACCGGGCCAGGTAGAGGCATTGCTTTGTTGTTTATCATTGCAGGTATATTCGTCATTCTGATCGCAATCGTGACGTCACGTCTGAAAATGATCAAGTCACTGGAGCAAAGCAGTGATATTACATCACCTCCCGATGTGGGCGGGCTTGCACATGATTAATGCATCTTTAGTTTTGTAGGAAGCAAGATAGCCCTCGTCTGATCCGTGTACCGTTCTTGATATCGAACGAGGTACAGTGGGTTCAGACGAGGGCTTATTTTAATGGATATCCATTATTAATGCTGAGTTCTGATCTAACCTTTCACTGCACCGGAGGTCAGGCCTCCCACGATGTATTTTTGTCCAATGAGGAATACGATCAGGACGGGCAACGAGGTAAGTACGATATCGGCGCTGACCAGATTCCACTTGGCGCTGAATTGTCCGAAAAAATTGTAAACAGCCAGAGTCATTGGCCACATCTCTACGGTGTTCAGCATATAGAGCGGGGCAGTGAATTCATTCCAGACACTGAGGAAATTCAGAACAAATACGGTAACCAACACCGAGGTTAACAAAGGCACAATGATTCGCAGGAACAGTGTGATCCCATTGCAGCCGTCCATAATCGCAGCTTCATCTAGCTCTTTCGGAATGTTGCCCACAAACGCATACGTGATGAACAGGGAGATGGGAATTCCCATCGCGGTATAAAGCAGAATCATGCCTGCATGGGAGTTGATCATCCCCAATGTTTTCATCACTTCCATGAGCGGAATGTAGTTTAGTGGCAACGTGATGCCCAGGATCAGAAAAAAATACAAAAACTTGCTCAGTTTCGAATGATTACGGGATAACGTGAACGCAGAGAACGCCACGACAAATACCAGCAGCAGAGACGACACGCCCGAGTGCAGCAAACTGTTGAAAAAGGAACCTCCCAAGTGTCCTTGTTCATAGACGATTCTATAATTTTCAAATATAAACTTCTCGGGAAGTGTAAGTTTCAGTACCTTGGCTTCGGCATCTGATTTGAATGAATTCAACAGAATGACAGCAAAAGGAATTAATACAACCAGACTTAATAACCAGGCGAGTACATTTAACGTCAGAGAGAGGATCTTTTTTCGAAAACGCATATCAATATTCCACCTTTCGATTCATCAAACGGATGATGAAGAAAGAGATGATCGCCATGATGACAAAGAGAATGGTGGATAGAGCGCTCCCGAGTCCCCAATATCCTTTGGCAAAAGAGGAGTAAACAGCCGTGTTGATAACATCTGTAGCATTGCCCGGGCCGCTGTTTGTCAGCACGTATACCGCATCAAAGACGCGTAGACCATACGTAATATTGAGTACGGTGGCAATGGTGATGGTGGGCATCAACATGGGTAGGGTAATACGAAACAGCTTTTGGATAAAGCCCGCACCATCGATGGATGCAGCCTCATAGTAGTCCCGTGGAATGGCGAGCAGTCCCGCGATAAAAAGCACCATAATATACCCCATGCCTTTCCACGTATCGACAGCCATAATCGATGGCATCGCCCAAGTGAGAGACCCCAGCCAGTTCTGGGCCAGTGCATCCAAACCGATGGAACGCAGGGTAACGTTAACGAAACCGTTGTTCGGATCAAGCAGGCTTTTGAACACCAGACCTACAATCAGGAAGGATAGGACTTGAGGCGAAAAGATAATCATCCGATGCCAATTGGCGGCTTTCACACCGCTGACTAGCAGCAGGGCCAGGAACAAGCCCAGAACGGTTTTGGAGATGGAGGTAACCACCGTAAACAGCACGGTATTTTTAATAAATAGCAGATAGGTTGGGTCACCTGTCAGAATCGTGCGAAAATGTTCCAGACCAATAAAGTTTTTCTCCGAACTATAGCTGTTCCAATCGGTGAAGGAATAGTAGATGCCCAATAGTGCAGGAGCAACGATGAACAGCAGGTATAGTAAAATCGCTCCGGATGAGAAATACCAAGGGTAGATTTTGTTCGTATTCATAACTCTTAACACCAATCCTTCCTGCAAAACGGGAAGAAGCACCCCAGCGTTTGACCGATGGAGTAACTCCATTCCAGTTGTGCATTTGTTTCCGAAATAACCTCCGGCTGTTACTGCCACTTCTCATCCTTCAGCACTTTGGCTTGTTCGGCTCGGCGTTTATCAATATTTTGCAGAATCTGATCAGGGCTCATCGCTCCTGCGAACATACCTGACAAGTCTTTGCCGATATCCATCCATTGTGGATCAATATATTTTACGGCAGCCTGCATGACGGTGCCTTTTTCATGATTTTTCTCATAATCAATGTAATCCTGTGTCAGCTTCGGTTCGATCTCGGGCCAGCAGATCGTCAGATTTCCTTCGCCTCCATCAAACACCTGTTGCAGATGATCATGCTTGGTAATCCAGCGGAAAAACTTCAACACTTCTTCGGGATGTTTGCTGTTTTTGTTGCCAAACATGGCCGCTGAACCTCCGGGGTTCACACCAATTGTCTGATTGTCTCCCCAAGGCATCACGAAGAATCCCATATTATCTTTCATCGCCGGATAGGCTTCAGATACTTCCTTTTCCGTACCTGGAACCCGCAGCAGCATTGCAGCTTTTTCCTGTCCGAACGCTTCAATTCCCGCTTCTACTGTATTGGATAAGAAGTCTTTGCCGAAATAGCCAAGATCAGCAAATTCTTTCAATTGCTCGATAACGGTCTTCAATTGGGTCAGATCTGCGACCTTCATCTCATTATTGTTCAGCTTTTCATAGGTTCCTGCGGCCTTCTGCTCATAGTTTGGCCCGGTCTCGAACAACGGCAGCACCTGATACCAGCCGCTTGCTGGAGCTTGATAGAATGGAATGATATCTTTATCCTTAATTTCCTGGCTAATCGCTTTGAATTCGGCATAGGTCGTAGGAGGTTCAATACCTAGGTCAGCAAAGATACGTTTGTTATAGTACACATACCAGATTTTCGTAGGGGCAAAAGAAACTCCGTACACCTTGTCATTATGACTGACGGTAGGCAAGATCTCTTCCGACATCCGTCCCGTAAACTCCTCATTGGTCAGATCAATTGCATTTTCCTCTGGTCTGACATTGGCTGGCATGCTCAGCGGGTCGACATCTACATTAAAAATATCAGGAGCCTCACCGGAAGCCAGCTTTACCTTGATCAGATCACGCCACTGCGCGTCAGGAACCACCTGAAAATCAATTTTGACCCCGGTTTCCTGCTCGTATTCCTTCGCCATCGTCTGCATAATCCCCGTTCGTGGAATACCGGATTGGCTTGTGCCAAAGGTTAGTGTGACCTTGCCTGTGCCTTCCGCGTTTTTGTTCGAGTTGCAGCCGGCAAGCAGCAGGACAGAGAGAAGCAGCATACTTGTCATTGGAAAAAGAAATCGTTTTCTCATTTTGAACCTCCCTAAAATTCAATCATTTATGCACTTGCCGAAACGCTTTATGTAAGCGTATTCTTATGTGGATAACTTTACTTTGAATAACGAGTAGGCTCAATAGACAAAAGCGTTCTTCGAGGTGGACATTTTCGAAGTCATCGCAGATACGCAGATGTTGATAATGAAGAAGGGGGGTATGGAATTGCGGTATCGATTCAGAACATTACAGCAGAGTTTGTTTGCGTATTATTCAGCGGTATTTATTACGTTTTCCCTTATTGTGGCTGGACTGTTATATGTGTATCTCACCAGTGATATTCGTCATCGAAGTGAAGAGCAGCAAAAACAATTGGGGTTGTCCATTGTTAGTCATCTGGATCAGGAAGTTGTGAAAATGAACAATTTTTCCATGAACATCGTATATTCCAATCTGGTCAAGGAGCATTTCAGTCATTACTTGGCCCCGGCAGAGGGGGTTGAACGAACGATGACAAGTGACCCCTCGCTGTATAAGGACACAACTACACTAATTGATGTCATTATGGCGATTATTAGCAGCTCCAATACGGCCAAACAGGCTAACATTTACGATGTGAATGGAAAGATGCTGGGGGCGGGAGTATTCAACGGACAGCTTCCGGTAGATCTGAAGCAGCGCCCCTGGTATAAGGAAACCTGGGAACGGAGCGGCTGGCGTGTCATTCGTCTGCTACAAGGTGGTGCATTGCCCATGCCCACCGGGGAAGGGAGAACGGATCAACCTTATATCTCGCTTACACGGGTTTACAAGGATGGCAATTACGTCAGTCAGGGTGTCGTTGAAATTTTGCAGCTTGCCGAAGACCTATTCCAGTATTTGCGCGAACTGCAAGCAGGTAATAAGGAACTTCGAGTTTATGTGCTGGATGAGCAGGATACCTTGTTGTACCCGCTTCCTTCAGCCACGTTAGATGCTGATTCCTCTTCAGCTTCAGCTGGCTATTCGGAAGATATGAAACTGATTCAACATCGTACATCTCCGCCTGAAACGATGCAGGAAGTCACCCATTCGCCTACGGGGTCAAGGCAGATGATGACGTATATGACATCGCAGGAAACCGGATGGACTGTTGTTGTCATGCAGTCCAAGCAGTCCCTTTTCGCCAATCTGAACCGGATGGCATTGATCTTTGCAGGTGCTACGCTAGCTACCCTGTTGATTATTTTGATGTTTTCGTATCTGATCTCGAAAAGGGTTACTCTGCCGCTTCATCGGTTGCAGCGCATTATCCAGAAAACAGGTGAAAACGACCTGATGTCAGGTCAGGAGGCTGGTCAGTTGTTATTCAAGCTGGAACATCCTGCCTCCATTCGTGAGATGGCGGAGCTGAATGATACCTTCATCCGGTTGAATCAGCAGCTTGTGCAGTCTTTTCAGGACCAGATGGCCATCAAATCCCGGGAAACAGAGGCGAGGTTGCTGGCATTGCAGTCACAGATGAACCCGCATTTTCTATACAACAACATTACCAATATAAGCATCATGGCGGAGGAGGGCATGAATAAACAGATCGTGGTGTTCTGCGATCATATCGCTTCTATGCTTCGTTATATCTCTACTTCTGGCAAAAACGGCGTCCCGTTATCTCACGAACTTGAGTATTGTGAACGGTATCTTGAATGTATGAAAATTCGCTTTGAGGATGATTTGCACTACGAGTTCTCGATCCCTGATGAGATGAAAAATATCCGGGTTCCGATGTTGATCATCCAGCCTTTGCTCGAGAATACGATGAAATACGGTTTGAGTGATACACTGCCATGGAAACTGCATATCACAGGTGAATTGCATATCGATCAGGAGACCTGGCGGATTCACGTTGAAGATAATGGCCCCGGCATGGAGCCTGAAACGCTCGCACAACTTGTGCATTATATCGACGAATCTCAGGAATGGGATCAAATGCCTCAGCTTGAGATTAACGGGATGGGACTCAAAAATATCTGGGCTCGCTTGAAGTTATGGTATGGTCCGGCAGCCAGGATGTGTATCGAAAATAAATCTACCGGCGGTGTCAGCATTCGTATAAGAGGTTCCATTCGAAAGGAGTAGGGTCGAACGTATGAATATGATGATGAAATACAGAACCATAATTGTAGAGGATGAGGCTTTAATTCGTCGTAATGTGTCACGAAAGTTCAAAGAGCTGAATACAAGGTTTGAAGTCATCGGGGAGGCGAGAAATGGTCAGGAGGCGTTGCAACTTATCGAACAGAGTGTACCTGATCTGGTCATTACCGACATTCAGATGCCCGTGATGAACGGGCTTGAACTAGCGAAATATCTTTATTTTGCTTACCCGCATGTTAAAATTGTTATCCTTAGCGGGTATCATGAATTCGAATATGCACGGCAGGCGATCCATTATAAGGTAGAAGATTATCTGCTCAAGCCGTTGTCGGAAGAACAGCTTCGTGCGCTGCTGGTTGCGATGGAGCTGAAGCTGGGAAGCGCTGTGGATTCACTGTCACATGTAAGTGTCGTGCTAGAGGATCAGGTGAAAACGGAAGATATTGCAGCGTCGGTTAAACTTTATCTCAAACAAAACTACATGCATGAGATTACATTGCAGGATATGGCAGCACAGATGCATTTCAGCTTAGACTATCTGGGGAAATGTTTTAAAAAGGTAACAGGGGAGACACCATTGAAATACCTGACGGGTCTGAGACTAAACGAGGCAAAACGTCTGCTTGCAGCGTATGAGCATATGGATATCAAGACCATTGGCGGAGCGGTAGGGTATGCGGATTCACATTATTTTAGCAGGATTTTCAAAAACAAAACGGGCCTGTATCCGAGCGAGTATCGGCAACAGTGGCTGGTACAAAAAAAAGCTCTGTCCATGGATCAAGACAATCCGGATGGGCTGAGCTGATTATTGGGATAATGCTTCTTCCGTAATTTTGCGGATATCAAACGGGGAACGGTTACCTTCTTCAATGATGTCAGGCAGAATGTGATTGAGGAAATAACGAACACAGTGGAGGTCAATATTTTTGATCTTGATCAATGCGTAGCGGTACATGATAATGAATTCTTTTTCCGTATTGCCGCGTTGTAGCTCTGCAAATGCTTCATACACTTGGTCCATTTTATCAGCTACTTCAAGGATAAGCCCTTCAACGGAGTTGTCTTTACCTTCGCGCAGTTGTCTGCGGAAGATGTCTTGGAACTCTGGCGGGATATTTTCATTAATAAAATGGGATACCATGCCTTCTTCCACCTGCTGCAGCATGGAACGGAGCTCCAATGAGTAATGTTTGACCGGTGTTTTGATATCACCAATGAAAATTTCGCCATAGTCATGGCTGCTGGTGATCTCATACAACTTTTTCCAGTCAATGCTTACACCTTGCTGTTCCTCGATATCGGCGAGGGTTTTAGCATACTGCACGACTTTCCAGGAGTGGGCCGAAACACAGTGTTCTTCAAACTTGAATTTGCCCGGGGTGCGAATGATGCGTTCGAGATCGTTCAGCGATCGGAAGTACGTATGGATTCCCATAGAAGTGATCATCCTTTGCTTGTTTGGGTGGTCAATACACCGACTATACTGCTGTTATGTTAACCGGAGATTAAGGATGTATACACCATTTGTAAATTTGTAAAAGGAAGATCAAAAAGCCACGGAGTGCTGAATCAGATTCAGCATCCCCGTGGCCGTGAGATAAAGATTAAATCGATTTCCAGTGAAATTTCTTCATTTTAGAAATCGATGTCTAATAGAAATGTAGGAACGATCATGACATTACGCTTTTTTACGTACCGGTGAAGTGTACCAGTAAGCCATGCCAACAAACAGGGCGCCACCGATAATGTTACCAATTGTGACTGGAATCATGTTATGGAACCAGCCAGCGAGAGAAATCGTATCCGGGTGGTTGGGCAACAGCCAAGCCAGGGACAGGAGTGTCATATTGGCTACACTGTGCTCGTATCCGCTTGCGATAAAGGCGTACAGACACCACCAGATGAGAACCAGCTTGGCAATATCTTCTTTGGAGCGGGCAGACATCCAGATGGCCAGACATACGAGCCAGTTACAGAGAATGCCGCGGAAGAAGAGTTCAGTCACTGGAGCAGCCATCTTTTTGGCAGACACGACGAACAGCAGATGCTCCGGGGCAGCTGTTTTGAACAGGCCGCTTCCGACAATCAGCAGGCTAAGCAGGATGGCACCGATCAGGTTGCCGAGAAAGACAAGTCCCCAGTTTTTCAACGTTTCATTTACTGTGGTTCGCCCTGCAAGTGTGCTCATCGTAAAAAACATGTTGTTGCCTGTGAACAGTTCCGACCCGGCAAAGATAACCAGCGTCAAGGCGAGGCCGAAGGACATGCCCATCAGCATCGTTTGCAGCGGTGAATGTGCAGCGAGCAACGGAGCTCCGATACTGAAGATCAGGATGATGCCCAGACCCACATATGCACCTGCCATTAGGGCAGCAACCATGTAACGTGGCAAACTTGCATTCATCTGGTCTCTTTTTTTAACGGCTGCTTCAATAATTCCTTCAACACTTGGTGTATACATCTTGGTTTCCCCCATTAATCAACATCAATCTCATCCCCAATGTTACAGTAGAGCAGAGGTTATACAGCAATCCAGACCTGGTCATTCTCCACCTTGACCGGATACATCTGCACTTGACCGTTGTCTGGTGCTTGCACCTGACCTGTTGTCAAATCAATTTTCCAATCGTACAGCGGATCATAGAGATAGTGTCCAGAGACAATGCCTTCCGCCAGCGGCCCACCCTTAGGGTGGGGGGTATGGTTGTCAGCAGCAAAGATGGTACCATCCGAAGCACGGAATACCGCAAGCTGGAGATCTTCGATCTCGACAACTCTGCCAATGCGTGGCAGAAATTCATCTATAGCTCCAGCCGGGAAATACGTGCCTGTTTGTTTGGTTGTCATCGTAAACCACTCCTTTTGTATCCAATTTTTTCTCTACTTGACTCCGATATAATCTGATTTTGGTTATGGGCGAGCCGTAACTTCAATGCTATGGAACATTTTGCTCTGGCCTTCTTCATCACGAATCGCTTTTTGCCATGGTTCTTCCACCTGTTCAAGGGCAAACTCGATCCGTTCCATCAGGGCTTTACGTTCCACAACGTTATCTACAACAACCGAGCGGATATGTTCCAGACCCATACGTTCTACCCATTCGGAAGTACGTTCCAGATAATTACCTGTCTCGCGGTAGTACTGCATGATGGCTCCGCACAATTCAATTAGTTCATCATCGGTTTTCACTTTGCACAACGAGTCAGCAAGTCTTGCTTTGATCCCGCCATTACCACCGATAAAGATTTCCCAGCCGCCGTCATTACCGACGATCCCGATATCCTTCGTGCATGCTTCTGCACAGTTCCGAGGACACCCGTTTACGGCATATTTGAATTTGGCTGGCAGATCCAGACGTTCGAATTTACGTTCGATTCTTTCACCCATTGCCATGGAATCCTGTGTACCGAAGCGGCAGAATTGGGAACCGACACATGTTTTAACCGTACGAAGCGACTTCGCGTAGGCGTAACCTGAAGGCATATCCAGTTCAGCCCATACTTTAGTCAGATCTTCTTTTTTGACACCGATTAGATCCAGACGCTGACCGCCAGTAACTTTAACGGCTTTAATATCATATTTGACTGAAACGTCAGCGATTCGTTTCAGATCGGCTGGTGTCGTTACACCGCCATACATCCGAGGAACAACGGTGTATGTTCCGTCTTTTTGAATGTTGGCATTCATACGTTCGTTAACAAACCGGGATTCTTTTTCATCCTCGTGTGTGTCCGGATAGATCATGCCCAGATAGTAGTTGATGGCCGGACGGCATTTCGAGCAACCCTCAGGCTGGCTCCAGCCAAGTACATTCATCACTTCTTTGCTTGTTTGCAAGCCTTTTTCCCGGATTTCAGCAACAATCTCATCCCGTCCGAGGGATGTGCAGCTGCAGATTCCCTGTTTGCCCCCGGCAGTGAAGCCATCTCCAAGCACATATTGCAAAATCTGTTCCACCACCGGTTTACATCCTCCGCAAGAGCGGGTTGCACCGGTGCAGGCTTTAATTTCATCAATTGTGGTAAGACCTTGATTGGTAATGACATCCACGATCGCACCTTTGGTTACCCCGTTACATCCACAGACGATTTCGTCTTCAGGCATGGTCTCAACAGAAGTTGTTTTTTTGTGACCGCCACAACCCGTACCCATAAGGGAACTGTACAATTCATCCGTCATTTCCGTTTGGTTTTTGATTAGTTTCTGCAGTTCGGCAGAATCGGTAATGTCTCCGAAGAGTACGGCACCTACCATTTTGTTGTCACGAAGCAGAATTTTTTTGTACGTTCGTTTCCAGTCGTCTTTTTGCGAAATCACGGTATGTTCCGGGCTGTCAATGAATTCACCAGTAGAGAAGACGTCTACACCCGAAATTTTCAATTTGGTGGATACAATCGAGCCTTCATACGGAGCAGTTTCGACCCCGCAGATATGTTTTGCAAGAATCATCCCTTGTTCAAACAGTGGCGCCACAAGCCCGTAACACACACCGCGATGTTCATTACATTCTCCGACAGAGTAAACGTCTTTCAGTGAAGTCTGCATGTAATCATCCACGATGATGCCCCGGTTGACTTCGATGCCGCTCTCGCGAGCTACAGCTGTATTGGATTTAATACCAACCGCCATGACCACAAAATCAACATTCAGCACAGATTCGTCGGCAAAACGTATACCTTCAACCCGGTCACCACCCAGCAGTTCGGAGGTTTGGGCACCCATTTTGAACTTGATTCCCTGACGTTCCAGTTCAGCTTTCAACATGGCAGAAGCCTGAGGATCCAGCTGTCGTTCCATAAGATCATCCATAAGATGCACAACGGTAACGTCCATACCGAGTTGTACCAGTCCTTTGGCTGCTTCCAGGCCTAGCAGTCCGCCCCCGATGACAGCTGCCTTTTTGTATTCTTTTGCAGCTTCCAGCATGATATTGCAATCGGCGATATCACGGAAACCAACGACACCCTGCTTGTCATGTCCGGGTACAGGGAGGATGAACGAATTTGAACCCGTTGCGATGATAATTTTGTCATAAGGAGCACGGTGCCCGTCTTCAGTTATCACTTCACGAGTCTCGGCATCAATGCGAGCAACCGTTGTTCCTGTGTGAAGCGTAATGCCATAGTCCTTGTACCAGTGGAGATCATTAAGGACAATGTCATCCAGCGTTTTGCTACCTTCAAGTACGTAGGATAACATAATACGATTGTAGTTAGGATAAGGTTCTGTACCAAAAACCGTAATATCAAAGCGTGAAGTTAATTTTAGAATTTGTTCCACTGTGCTGATTCCGGCCATACCATTACCGATGACGACTAATTTTTCTTTATTTCCGTTCATGTGTGTAGCCCTCCCTTGGATAAACCTGTACATTTACCAACATTTTTAATGGCTTATATTTGAATTATACATCGACTAACTCAATCATAATGTGATTTATTTCACTAATTACGATAGATCATTCATATTAAAATAAGTGTGATGACCGTCACGAAAATAAAAATATTTTTTAGAAATGAGAAATACGAACTATTGTTCTTATTTTTGGTTCGAGGTATGATCATAGTGGGGTCGGTTACGTTCCCTATTTTCTCGAAAGGACGTTTTTGCATCATGATGGGAAGATCCCACCTGATTATCGGTACAGGCGTTTCACTTTCAGTGTTGCAACTCCTTGGAATGCAGGTTACTGCTCCGGCTGTAACCGTTGCACTAATAGGCTCGTTGTTGCCAGATATTGATGAGCCTAATTCATTGCTGGTATCGAAAGCATTGCCGAGCAGTTTGATTCGACTGTTGCAGACGATTCTTTTGCCTGCGGCTGTGTTTGTGTATTTTTACGTTCCGGCCAAACCGTGGAATCTGCTACTTGCTGTATTCATTGGGCTTGTGTCGTTTCTGCCTTCGCGATCACTGCGTAAAGTATTGATGTTTGCCATTGGACTGGGCTTGGTCTTTTATGGTCATGCTTTTGCTCCGTGGAATCTGATTGCAGGCAGCCTGCTTATGTTGTGCACGACACTTACACACAGGGGATTAACGCATACCTTGTACGGAACAGCTGTTTGGACGGGGTTACTGTACAGTACAACGCAGCAACAAGGCCCAGAAATTTGGGTCGCTGGAGGTTCCGCTTATGCTCTGCATTTGATTGCTGATTCGTTGACCAATCGGGGTATACGGCCTTTGCCGCCGTTAAAGCTGCGCATCCGGGCGAACCTAATGAGTACCGGAACCAAGCATGGGGCGGTTGTGGAAAATGTCTGCGTTATACTAACACTGATTTTGGCCTGGTTTGCTTTCTCACCTTTATTTCTGTAGTGTAAGTAAACTTCCAAGTTACGAATAAACGCCAGTCCTAGCCATGGAACTGGCGTTTATCATCATCTGATTGTTGTGGTATGTTTCTGATTTTATCATTCAAAGGTAAAGCCTCAACCTTGTGAAGGTGAATCTGTCAACGCGTCAATATCAGACGAACCGAATACAAACAAAACAACCAAGATGACTACAATTAACAGCTCAGCAAATCCATTTCCGTCAAAGTCAGACATCATTTAAACCTCATTTCTTTGGCGTTAGGAATTCATTCTTTGCTGGAAAGCACGTATGACGTCGTTAAGTGTCATGTCGCCACCAATCTCATCCAGAAATTGCACCAGTTTGTCTTGGTTGGACGGTGTGACTTTTTGCAGTGTTTTATATTGGCCAACCAGCTCTACAACAAGAGTAGCCTCGCGAAACAAAGTTACCGCATCTACTCT
This sequence comes from Paenibacillus sp. TSA_86.1, assembly GCF_052691815.1. NCBI lineage: Bacteria > Bacillati > Bacillota > Bacilli > Caryophanales > Paenibacillaceae > Paenibacillus > Paenibacillus sp. TSA_86.1. The sequence continues at coordinate 431,487 of NZ_JBQZGE010000003.1, forward strand.
TAATTTCCCGCTAACTAGAAGTGCTGCCACGATTAGCTCAAGATTTCTTCCTTTTATATTGCCACCCAAAAGGGTGTTTGCAGCATTTGTTTTTTTGGAACCTTTATTTGATTTTCCAGTCCTCCTCATTGCCATATAAAGGTCCCCCGCTGGTTGATGTGTTTAATATCTTATGTACTCCACTCCCAACATGTTCGAACAATTAATCTGTTTACATCAATAGAAAAAGAGATACCCCGAAAAAGATTCGATAAGGTATCTCTGTAGTTTTAAGCTCGCATAATTTTGCTATATTCCTGAATCAAGCGTTATTAATAATGGTTTCCATCGTTGTGCGATCGAGACCTTTCACCAGTTTTACGATCAGCTCTTTGGCTGCATCATAATCATCCGTATGAATAATGGAAGAAGAGGTGTGGATATATCGGCCACAGATGCCGATTACCGTGGAAGGTACACCAATACCGCTTAAGTGAACCTGACCCGCATCAGTACCGCCTGGCGAGATAAAATACTGCATTTTAATCTGATTGGAGGAAGCTGTGTCCTGAACATATTCAACGATACCGCGATGCGTGAACATACCAGGGTCAAGTATGCGGAGCAGTGCACCCTGACCAATATGCCCAAAGGACTGTTTGTCACCCGTCATATCGTTGGCAGCACTACAATCAAGGGCGAAGAAAATGTCCGGTTGAATGAGATTAGCTGCTGTACGTGCTCCGCGCAGACCGAGTTCCTCTTGAACCGTTGCACCTGAATAGAGAATATTAGGCAACTTTTCCTTGTGGAGCTCTTCCATCAGTTCAAGGGCTAGTCCAACACCGTAACGGTTATCCCAAGCTTTTGCCATGATTTTCTTGGGATTGGCCATCGGTGTGAATTCACAGATCGGTACGATTTGCATCCCCGGACGGATACCCCACGATTCTGCTTCTGCCCGGTCATCGGCTCCAATATCCAGATACATCGAATTCAGATCTACCGGTTTGTTACGTTGGGATTCGTCCAGAAGGTGAGTAGGTGTAGAGCCGACAACGCCTGTAATCCGGCGCTCGGGTGTAATGATCTGAAGGCGCTGTGATAGTACAGCCTGACTCCACCATCCACCCAGTGGACGAAATTTAACCATACCTGCTTCTGTAATACCTGAGGTCATGAAACCTACTTCATCAAAATGTCCGGCAACCATAACTTTTGGTCCAGATTCTTCTCCGCGCAGTACACCAAAAAGACTCCCCAGACGATCCTGTACAAATTCATCCGTATAGGCGGACATTTGCTCTTTCATCCAGCCGCGCAGCTCGCGTTCAAAACCGGAGGCAGAAGGGAATTCCGTTAACGTACGGAACATGTCCAACGTTTTTTCATTCATTTGTTAACAACTCCTCTGTCGATATGTATATGAGCTCACAGTAGAACGGCTACTGGGCTGATGTCCTTTGTTTCGTGTAAAGGACTTCTTTATTAACCACTGGTCACATTATAGTATGAACGTTGTACATAGGATTGTCTATGTTTATATTACGTTTTTAAGGCATGATTTTGCAGGGTCAGTCGGGATTTTCCGTTCATCCCTCCGCATTTGTCTCAATCCCCAGGCTGCTCCCATGAATATGATTATAGAAGGCAGCCATGTTCCTCCGTCGTCCGACTGCCCTGTTAAACTACGTTTAAGCACAAGGGGAAGGAGTCAGATATTAGATGAAGCCTCCTGAAGAAGGTAATGAGAAGGTGTTGTTCATTGTGCTCTTTATTTTGCTCGTCATCATTCTTCTTTATTTATAAACCCATAAGATGTAAACCAGATTAAGCGGCGTGATCTCCTAAACCATTCTCCATCGGTCCTCTTTGGAAACATATGCTGTTCCTCGCCGGATACATAACCTTCCCGATAATAACAAACAATGTATAGAAGTGCTCCACACACGCCATTCAGCTGTAACTGTAAACATTCACATAAAGGAGGTCCTATGCTTGCCAGAACAATCTGCAACCGGAAAAAAGAAAACCTCATCGCTCTCGATGGATGAAAAGGAATATAAAAAGGTCGCCAAAAAACATGAGCCTTCACGCCCGATTTTAAAGAACTGTATCAAGGCGTTCTTTGTGGGGGGAACCGTCTGTTTGATTGGACAAGCCATTCAGGAAGCTTTCATGGCTGGGTTGGACATGACTTCCAAAGAGGCTTCCAGTCCTACTGTCGCGGTTATGATTCTGATCTCGGTTATTCTGACTTGTCTTGGTATATACGACAAAATCGCGCAGTGGGCGGGAGCTGGCACAGCTGTACCGGTGACCGGGTTCGCGAATTCCATGTGTTCCGCTGCATTGGAGCATCGTGCGGAGGGACTGGTACTCGGTGTTGGAGCAAATATGTTTAAACTTGCCGGCTCCGTCATTGTGTTTGGGGTTGTTGCAGCGTTTATTATCGGGATCGTGTATGCCTTTCTGGGATTCGGAGGTGGTCATCTATGAAACGGCTCGGCCGTCAAACATGGGAGTATGATCATCAGCCGCGAATTATCGGGAGAGCCACCGTTGTAGGGCCCGATGAAGGCGAGGGACCGTTATCCTCTGATTTTGACTACATCTATGACAATCTGGAGATTGGTGAGAAAACGTGGGAAAAAGCAGAGCGGAAATTGCTCGAGCAAGCGTCTCAACTGGCATTGGTGAACGCCAATCTTACCAAGGAAGAATTGCATTATTTTGTCGGCGGCGATCTCATGAACCAGATTATCAGCAGTTCATTCGCTGCTAGACAACTCGGGGTTCCTTATCTCGGTGTGTTTGGAGCCTGCTCTACCTCCATGGAAACGTTAGCGCTGGCTTCCATGATTGTGGATTCCGGTGCCGGGGACTATGTACTCGCTGGAACAGTGAGCCATAACTGCACGGTGGAGAAGCAATTTCGTTATCCGACGGAGTATGGTTCCCAGAAGCCACCTTATGCGCAGTACACCGTTACGGGCTCGGGTTGTAGTGTTGTTTCTCGCACGGGTGAAGGCCCGATTATTACCAAAGCGACCATTGGACGGATCATGGATCTCGGTATCAAAGATCCCTTTAATATGGGAGCAGCGATGGCGCCGGCAGCGGCAGATACGATTATTTCTCATTTCAGAGATACCGGGCTGGAGCCAGGGTATTATGATCTGATTGTTACAGGGGATCTGGCATCTGTCGGCTTGCCAATTACCAAGGAACTTTTGCATAAGGAAGGTATTCCGATGGAGCAGACGGTTTTCAACGATTGTGGACTGATGATCTATGATCGTGAGAAACAGACTCAAGTTGTTGCCGGGGGAAGCGGCTGCGGTTGTTCGGCTACCGTAACTTACGGGCATATTCTGAACCGGATGCAAAAGGGTGACCTGAAGCGAGTGCTTGTTGTCGCAACGGGGGCGCTTCTGTCTCCGCTCTCATATCAGCAGGGTGAAAGTATTCCATGTATCGCTCATGCTGTCGCAATTGAACAGGAGGGTTAAAAGACATGCAATTTCTCTGGGCTTTTATCGTTGGAGGTCTGATCTGTGTGATCGGACAGCTGTTGATGGATGGTGCGAAACTGACACCTGCCCATACGATGAGTACGCTGGTAGTGGCCGGTGCTGTAGCGGATGCATTAGGGCTCTATGACCCTCTCGTAAAGTTCGCAGGTGCAGGTGCGTCGGTGCCCATCACGAGCTTTGGCAATTCATTGGTGCATGGAGCATTGACGGAGCTGGAAAAAGAGGGATGGATCGGTGTAATTACCGGTATTTTCGATCTAACGGCAGCGGGGATATCGTCGGCGATTATCTTTTCTTTTCTCGCAGCACTGGTTGTTCGGCCCAAAGGTTAAAATTTAAAGGATTCAAATGATGATATGATAAGGCTTCGGATGAAATTTGTCCGGGGCCTATTTTGTCGTATTCATGCGTTAAATGCGGTGAACCGGACGACTGGAAACAAATTGTGAGTTCCTTCGAGTGTACTCGTGACCCCGGATCATGTACAATAAAAGGAAATCTGTATGCTTTTTTAGGAGGTTAGACCACATGCCTGTGCGCAAAGAGTCGATCCAAATCATATCTGCAGTTCGTTCGAATCTGGAATCCTGCATTATGGGGAAATCCTTTGAAATTCAACTTTTACTCACAGCTTTGCTTGCAGGCGGACACGTTCTGATTGAAGACGTACCGGGAACGGGCAAAACACAGTTAATCAAAGCACTGTCGAAATCCATGCGCGGGGAATACCGGCGTATTCAATGTAATCCTGATATTCTACCGAGTGATATTACGGGAGTTTCTGTTTTTCATCCCAAGGACGAGCGCTTTTATTTCCGACCGGGTCCGGTCATGACCAATATTTTGCTGGCAGATGAGATTAACCGTGCGACGACGAAAACACAATCGGCTTTGCTGGAAGTTATGGAAGAGCGCAGTGTAACCGTAGACGGTGACACGTATGATCTGCCACATCCTTTCATGCTCTGCGCAACACAGAATCCGATTGATTTTGAGGGCACATATACACTGCCAGAAGCACAGCTTGATCGCTTTATGTTAAAGATCAGTCTGGGTTACCCTGACAAAGATATTGAGAAAACATTGCTGAAGCAACATCAATCGGGTCAGCCTGTAGATCGGCTTGAATCTGTCACTCACATGGATCAAATCTCGGCGATTCAGCAGGAGATCAAAGAGGTGTTTATCGGAGATCCTGTGATGGATTATCTGCTCGATGTGGCTCGTCACACGCGTACTCACCCGTCTGTATTGTTAGGTGCCAGCCCAAGAGCGGCCATTTCTTTCATGATGGCCGTGAAAGCTTTTGCCTTTTTGCAAGAGCGAGACTATGTGCTGCCGGATGATGTGAAAACGATGGCTCCATATGTAATTTCTCATCGTATCGTACTTCGTCCTGAATCCAGACTGGACAGTATGAGCTCGGAGGCTGTTTTGAATTCCGTACTACAGCAGGTTCGTGTACCTGTATCCATGGGGCAATAGTTGATGAGACCGCTTTTGACTACAGTTAATCGAGGCCTGCGCCACCCTCGCGTATGGGGCATCGTAGTGGTGTGGATGTGCTGTCTGGCGTACGTTTTATTTCAGGGAGGAAAAACCTCCCTTATGCTCTTGTCCATGGTCACACTGATCTGCCTGTATCTGGCGATTGCCGGGTTCAGTGGAGTGAAACGGACTCAGGGGGTGCGCACGCTCTCTTCTGGTCAGGATCATGAAGAACTGCTTCATGCCGGAGATCAGGTTCAGGTTAAGCTGAGCTTGACCATTCCCGGATTTCTTCCATTACCTTATGTTGTTGTTCGTGAGATATTGCATCGGCACAATGGAGAATTGTGGTCGTTTAAGGAAAGTCTGATCCCCAGTATGCGGGGATCAGGTGAATTGTCCTTCCAGACACCGCCGCTGGAGCGGGGAAAGTACGTTTTTTCGGAAACGGAATGTGCCAGTGAGGATATTTTCGGGCTGATTGAACATCGGGGAACATTCCAGGCAAGGGGGGAGTTTCGTGTATTGCCTCGCACCGTGTTTATTCCTTATTGGCAGTTGTACGATCGCAAGTCGCGTTTGTCAGGGCCACAGACGGCATTGACACGTTCTCGCAGGGAAACTACCCAGATCAATGGGGTGCGTGACTACGTGTATGGAGATCGACTTTCCCGCATTCACTGGAATGCTACAGCAAAGACAGGCAACTGGAAGTCTAAAGAATTCGAACATGAGTCTGTGCCTAAAACGATTCTGGTTCTGGATGCGCTGGCTGGAAGCTACCCACACGGAGAAGCATTTGAACTGGCCGTTTCCACGACAGCCTCTCTGCTGGATTACGGTAGCAGAGAACGAATGGGCATGGGATTGTTAACCTTAGCTGAAAAAGTATCCTTCATGCCTCCAAGTGAAAGTCTGATCGAACGACAGAAAATGATGCATCATCTCGTGGATATTCAGGATAATGGGCAGGATGCCAGCTTGCTTCCCGGGGTCGAGAAAATAGCACGGCAGTTTCCGCAAGGAGCCTATTTTGTGGTCATCTCTCCACAGAAAGATGAAAAAATACTTGAGCTGCTTCGCTGGGCGGATACACGCGGAATGACTCCATGTCACATCCTGATTGATGCAGCAGAATCCCGCCGAAGCTCCGAATGGAATGCCATGCTGCGCGGCAGGGGAACAAGATCATTCACCGTTGCTCACCTGCAGGAGCTTCCAACGGTCATGGGGGGAGGTTCGGTATGAATACCAAAGGACATGAAAGCTTCGGATTGAAAAGGTCCTGGTATCACGCGGCATCTTTGCTCTGGATATTTCTAATTGCTATGCAATGGATATCATTTACACAGGAATCCTGGTATACCGAGACGACTTCGCTGGTGCTGTGGACACTGGCAGCTGTAAGTATTTTGGAGGTTATTCTTCCCTTCAAAGTGGTGTACCGAACGGTGATCAAGGCCGCCGTTGTATTATATATTTTGCATAAAACATTGATCGATTATATGGTGTACATCCCGTACGGTACGTTAACAGAGCGCGTGGAGCAGTTTATCCTGCACATGCCTCCGTATATCTGGTTTTCTTTATGTACCTGGGTGATGTTGGAGGCTGCGCTTCGTCTAGTGAACACAACCCGTCGCATCCTGGTTTTCCTGGGGGTTAATATCATTTCAATGGGGATCCTGGATTCATTCACACAGATTCCGTTGTGGGTTGAGATTGCTTGGGTAATGTTTGCAGGCATGGGCTGGCTCGTATGTCAGCACTTCCGTAATTATCAGCTGCAATACCCGCAGGGTTGGAAACGAATGATTCGGTATCCTTACAAAATACTGGCGAATATCGCTATCATCTTCTCATTAATCATTGTAGCCAGTGTGAACATGCCGGAAATTCCGCCAACTTTGACGGATCCATACACAGCTTGGCGAAATTACACCGGATCATCTGCGAACCCATCTGGAAATGGCGTGTTGGATGTTCCTGCAGCGACGGAATCGGGATACAGTCGGGAAGACAATCAGCTTGGCGGAGGATTTAACTTTGATTACACGCCTGTGATGTCGATTACGACCAGTGACCGCAGCTACTGGCGCGGTGAGACGCGTTCAGAGTATACAGGGACAGGTTGGGATGAGCCTGGACGTGCGGCCATGGAAAATGTGGCAGCCAGTCAGACGCTGGAGAATGAACAGGCCGGGAAAGTGAATACGAAACAGGTCACGCAAAAAGTAACGATGCTGAATGACACCAAATATCCGATCTTGTTCGGTGCGTATTCCATATCAAAGGTAAGCTCGGTGAACGGTGAAGAGAGAGCGGATCGTATGCTTTGGAATACGGAGCGTGCTGAGTTGCATGTGGTAACGTCGCGTCAGCAGCCACAATATCCTAAAAACTATACGGTTGTATCCGAAGTGCCGATTATCGTGGAGGATGAGCTACGTACCAAATCATCTGAGGCTCTTTATACAAGTAATCCGGCAGAGGACAAGTATTTGCAATTGCCGTCCCGCTTCCCTGAACGGGTAAAGGATCTTGCTGCCGAGATTACAGCTTCTGCAAAAACACCGTATGAAAAAGTGGCATTACTGCAAAACTATTTACAACAAAACTTTAATTACACCAACAATCCGGATTTATCCCGGAAAGTGAGCAACGATTTTGTTGAAGGTTTCTTGTTTGATATTCGTGAAGGATACTGTGATTACTTTTCCACTGCGCTTGTGATGATGGCCCGGTCCGAAGGTATTCCAGCCAGATGGGTTAAAGGGTACGCACCTGGACAAATGTCTCTAAACTCGGACTTACAGACCCCTCGTCAGCCTGGTGCGCCGATTGAAACGACATACACCGTAACGAATGCAGATGCTCATTCGTGGGCAGAAGTGTATTTTGGCGAGTACGGATGGATTCCGGTTGAAGCAACACCTGGATTTGATATGCCGCTGCTCACCGAAGCACCAGAAGTTCAGCCAGCTGATCAGCCGGAAGATCAGCCAGAGGAGGAGCCGGTTCAAGAAGAAAAACAAACACCGGCTCCTGAGCAGACTACAGCAACGATTCCGACCTTTGTGATCTGGATTGCAGCTGCTGTTATTGCACTGTGGGTAGCTTACATGTTCTGGCGCAACCGGCTTTCGCTGCGATTCTTGCTGCTGCGCCTGCGTACAGGCAAACCATTAACACCTGAACAGAAGGTGCTAGCTGAGACAGAGCGCTGGATTCGTTATGCAAGAAGACAAGGCCTGACTCGTAGTGGAGACGAAACGCTGCGCGAGTCTGTAACCCGCTGGAGTAAGCTTAGACCATCAGCTCAAGCGACACTGGAAGAGCTGCTGATGAAGTTTGAACAGACCCGCTACAGTCCAGATGCGGTAACCGCCGATGACTGGAAGGTTGTCTATCAGGCAGCCCTGAAGCTGCGGAAGGAACTGAAAGCGGAACGGGCGTAAATGCTGCCCGTCCCGTTTTTCCTTTTTTTATAGTGATAAAGGGTGTTTGCATTTTCAGGAAAGACGGATTTGTGATATAGTGTGTCGTATGAAACTGAGGTGACTTCTTTGTTTAAAATGTTACTACCCAAGCTGCGTGTAGACACAGTTTTTGATATTAATCTGGAAGAACTGTACGCTCAAGGGTATCGTGGAATCATAACTGATCTGGATAATACACTTGTTGGAGCTAAAGCACCTGATGCCACTCCCGAATTGATTGAATGGTTCGCGCGGGTAAAACAGGTGGGATTCAAGCTGATGATTGTGTCCAATAACAATCGGAATCGAGTGTCCCTGTTTGCGACTCCGCTGGATATCCAGTTTGTGCATAGTGCACGCAAACCATCGAATGTACCGTTTCGTAGAGCAATGAAAATGATGGAGCTTGCTCCCGAGAAAACGATTGTTGTGGGGGATCAAATGCTTACCGATGTTTATGGAGGTAACAGACTAGGATTATATACCGTTCTGGTGCTGCCGATCTCTGTCGGAGATGAGGGCTTTATGACCCGCTTTAATCGGAGAGTAGAACGGATTGCCCTGTCGAATTTGCGTAAGAAAGGCTTATGGCTTGAGGAGGAAAAGAAGAAATGACAGAACCGCATAACGGCAATATTGCCGTAAGATGCAGTGGATGTGGCGTGAATCTGCAAACGGAAAATCCGGATTTGCCGGGATTTATTCCTGAGAAAGCACTTGATCGTGAACCGGTCATCTGCCAGCGCTGTTTCCGTATCAAAAATTATAATGAGTCATCATCTGTCACGGTAGATCAGGACGAGTTCCTGGCTCTGCTCAGCAAAATCGGGGATAAGGATGCACTCGTCATTCATATCGTTGATTTGTTTGATTTTGATGGCAGTATCATCTCTGGTTTGCAACGTTTTGTTGGAAATAATCCGGTATTGCTTGCCGTGAACAAAACGGACCTGCTTCCTAAAGTAACCAACTGGAACAAGGTTCGGAACTGGGTACAGAAACAAGCAAAAGAACAAGGATTGCGAACGGTAGATGTTGTCCTGTGCAGTGCCAAGCAGAATCAAGGGTTCGACCGTCTGCTTGAGCTGGTGGGCACGTACCGTGAAGATCGGGATGTTTATGTGGTCGGCGGAACCAATGTAGGTAAATCAACACTGATTAACCGCTTGATTCGAGATTACAGTGATCTGGAGCAGGAACTGACAACGTCACGTTACCCGGGAACAACACTGGATATGGTGAACATTCCGCTGGATGATGGAAAATATATTATCGATACGCCGGGAATTGTGTATCCGTGGCGGTTCAGTGAGATTGTATCACGTAAGGATCTGGCTGCGATCATGCCGGAGAAACCGCTTAAACCTGCGGTATATCAATTGAATTCCGGTCAGACTCTGTTCTTCGGTGGTATGGCTCGGTTTGATTTTATCGAAGGTGATCGTCAATCGTTCACTTGCTTTATCAGTACTGCCCTGGACATTCATCGGACAAAACTGGAACGAGCAGATGACCTATACCGTGATCACCTGGGTGAGTTGCTGTCTCCGCCAACGCGTGAGCACGCGGCCGAGATGCCGGAATGGACGAGACATGAATTCCGGATCAAACGTGGTAGTCAGTCGGATGTATTCATCTCTGGTCTGGGCTGGATCAAGGTTAACGGAGATAACGGTGCCCTGGTGGCTGTCCATGTTCCAAAAGGGATTCGGGTGCAGATTCGTCCTTCCCTGATCTAGTTTGGATGCCAGAACGAATTCCAACAACGGATCAGATCGGAGGCGAGTCGATGTCGGCAGAAAACAAGTTCAATTCTTCACTTCCTGTATTGCTGGGTGTAATGGGTGATCCCATTGCTCACTCCAAGTCTCCGGCCATGCATAATGCTGCTTTGCAGGCAGCGGGTGTGAACGGCATGTATATGCCGCTTCATGTACAACCTAATCAGCTCGAAGCTGCTGTTCGTGGAATCGTTGCACTAGGCTATCGTGGTGTTAATGTTACGATCCCGCATAAGGAGCAAGTGATGCAATATCTCGATGTAATCGATGAAAGTGCTCGTTTGATCGGGGCAGTCAATACCATCGTGAACGAACATGGTACGCTGACAGGCTACAATACGGATGGGACTGGATATGTGCGTTCTCTGAAGGAGGAAGCTGTTCCGCAGATCCAAGGAAAACGAATTGCTGTTCTGGGAGCAGGTGGCGCCGCAAGAGGTGTCATTTATGCACTTGCACTCGAAAAACCCGAGCAAATCAGCATTTTGAATCGTACAGCCGATAGAGCAATCACTCTGGCTGCGGATCTGCGAAATCATGATCTGGGAGAGATCTCCGGTAATGGAATGGAAGATGCTCAAAGGATACTTGCCTCAGCAGATATCGTTATTAACACAACTGCAGCAGGCATGCATCCACACATGGATGACGTACCTGTCAATCCTGCATGGATTCGTGAAGGGGCAGCCGTTAGTGATCTGATCTACAATCCGCTGGAGACACGTTTGCTGCGTGAGTCTCGTTTACGTGGATGTATCGTGCATGGCGGATTAGGCATGTTTGTTTATCAAGGAGCTGTCGCATTCGAACACTGGCTTGGCATTCCGGCTCCGGTAGATACGATGAGACATGCGGTACTGGAAAGTTTTAAAAATAATAATTGAACGGTCAGATCCCTGAATCAGCTTCGCGCTGGATATGGGGTCTGCTCAATATAAGGAGTATGGAGTATTCATGTTAACTGGTAAACAAAAGCGTTTCTTGCGTTCAGAGGCTCATCATCTGACCCCTGTTTTTCAAATTGGTAAAGGCGGCACGAATGAACACTTGTTCCGTCACATTGAAGAGGCGATTGAGAAGCGCGAACTGATGAAAGTACAGGTGCTGAACAACAACCTAGATGATAAAAATGAGATTGCAGCAGAGATTGTCCGTGAAACAGGCAGCGAACTTGTACAAGTGATCGGCAGTACAATTATCCTGTACAAAGAATCACGGGATAATAAACAAATCGAACTTCCAAGATAAGGAGAGTGGCGCGGGTGAAGATCGGCATCATGGGCGGTACGTTTGATCCGATCCACATGGGGCATCTGCTGGCAGCCGAAGCGGCGAGGGATTCGCATGCACTGGATGAAATCTGGTTCATGCCTTCCCATGTCCCGCCTCACAAACCCGGAGCAGGTGCAACAGGGCAGCAGCGCCTCGAGATGACGGAAGCGGCTGTCAAAGATGTTCCTCAATATGAGGTTCTGGGCATTGAAATGGAACTTGGTGGCGTATCCTATACCATCGACACGATGCGTGAATTGTGGCGCCGTCATCCTGAACATGAATTTTATTTCATCATTGGGGCGGATATGGTGAACTATCTTCCCAAATGGGAAGAGATTGAAGAACTGGCGTCCAAATTGACCTTTATCGGTGTTGGACGCCCGGGCTTTCAACTACATCTGGATGATCTGCCGGATGCATTACAGAATCGGGTGCTGCTGGCTGAAATGCCGCTTGTCGATATTTCTTCCACGGCCATTCGCAGACGTCTTGCGAAAGGGCATTCGGTTCGGTTTATGATTCCTGATGCAGTTCATCAATACATTGTAGGGAGCGGTTTATATGGAACTAAGCCGTGAGGAGTTAATACAGTCTGTGTCTGCACAGATGCCCGCCAAACGCTGGAAGCACACGCAAGGTGTTATGGAATGTGCAGTTGCTTTGGCAGAAAAGTACGGTGCTGATCCGGAAAAAGCGGATATTGCGGCGATTTTACATGACGTGGCTAAATATTGGCCCATCGCGGAGATGGAAGCGGTCATTCGTGATAACGGATTAAATGTGGAACTTTTACAGCATGACAAGCAGCTTTGGCATTCGGAAGTGGGTGCTTTTGTAGCTGAACGTGATTACGGTGTGTTGGATTCTGAAATTATTCATGCAATTCGGTGGCATACTTCAGGTAGAGTGGGCATGAGTCTGCTGGACAAAGTCGTATGCCTTGCCGATTATATTGAGCCTGGGCGTGATTTCCCGGGGGTGGAGAATATTCGTGAGCAAGCTCAGCGCAGTCTGGAGGAAGGCTTAATTGCGGGTTTTGATTCGACCATCAGCCTGTTGCTCTCCCAGCGCCGTGTGATCTATCCGCTCACGGTACTCTCACGTAATGATTTAATTGAACAATTATAGATTATGGAGGTTGGTTCATGACAGTATCATCGAAAGAACTTATGAACATGGTAGTTGCTGCCGCTGACGATAAAAAAGCATCAAACATCGTAGCTCTTGACTTGAACAACATTTCGCTTGTTGCAGATTATTTTGTGATCTGCCACGGGAATTCAGATACACAGGTGCAAGCCATTGCTACCGAGATTCGCAAACAGGCGCATACAGCCGGTGTAACCATCAAAGGTATTGAAGGTATGGACTCTGCACGCTGGGTGCTGATGGATCTTGGCGATGTCGTGGTTCACGTATTCCACCGTGATGAGCGCGAGTATTACAATATCGAGCGTCTCTGGTCTGACGCCAAAGTGGTGGAAACGGTATGAGTTTGATCGCAGGAACAGTCGTCTCACTGCCGGTTTCACGTGAAGTGTCTCCATTTGGCTTTTTTTTGACGACAGGATCGGAAGATGTATTGCTTCACTATACCGAGCTAACTCGGGATATCAAGATTGGTGAAACGCTGGAGGTTTTTGTATTCTTTGATACAGAAGACCGTCTGGCTGTCACGATGAAAAAGCCTTACCTCACGCTGGGTGAGATGGCTAAACTGGTCGTAGCTGATGTGCATCCGCGACTCGGCTGCTTCCTGGAGATGGGACTCGGACGTCAGTTATTGCTTCCGATTCGTGAATTACCTGAACTCGAAGAGTTGCGTCCTCAAGTTGGGGACGAGGTGTTCGTGATGATGGAGCACGACAAACAGGGACGACTACGTGCCAAATTAGCCGGTGAACGCGAACTTGCACCGCTTGCCTTCCACGCGCCAACCACTTGGTTGAATGAGTGGGTAGAAGCGCTGGTGTACAAGCCACTTCAGATGGGTACATTTGTACTTGTTGATGGTGGTGTACTCGGCTTCGGGGCAATCGGGATGATCCATTCCTCCGAGCGCAGTCATATGCTGCGTTTGGGTGAAAAGGTGAAATGCCGGGTTACGCTGGTGCGGGAAGATGGTCGTGTGAATCTGGCCATGACACAGCGCAAAGAAGTTGGGCGTAATGAAGACGCAGACAAGCTGCTTGCTTTTATGAAAGAGCGCCCGATGGGTGGTATGCCGTATTCGGATGCAACACCGCCGGATATTATCAAGCAACGTTTTGGCATCAGCAAATCGGCGTTTAAGCGTGCCTTGGGCAAGCTGATGAAAGATGGACTGGTGGTACAAAAGGAAAACTGGACGTATCTGTCCGAATCCGCTCCTAAACAGGAGCAGGAAGAGAAGTAAACCTGCGATAACGGGGTTCATCTTTTATTTAAAGTTAAATACATTCATTCTGTACGAAGTATAGTATGTCTCTTGAAGCGAAGCGGATGCGTGGTGCACCGATTTAAGTAAAGCAGGGCCAGACTGGGTAAACACCGGATGCCCTGCTTTTTCTTTGATTTTGATTCAATCCGATGGAAAAATGATATTGAAAGTGCGGTGCCGACATGTCTTACCGGAAATTTGCCTACGTTTACGATGAATTAATGGAAGATATGCCTTATCCGGACTGGATAAGGTTTGCAAGAACAGCCTGGGAACAGCATGGCATGCCCAAAAGTGTGGTCGAGCTTGGTTGTGGAACAGGTTCGATCACGATTCCGCTGGTGAACTCCGGCTTTGAAGTGACGGGGATTGATCTCTCCTCCGATATGCTGTCTGTTGCCCGTAGCAAAATGGAAGCCACATCCCAGGGACATCGTTTGTACCGGGAAGGCAGTGTGCGCTGGGTGCAACAGGATATGCGGGAATGGAGAGTGCCGGAACCGGTAGACTCGGTCATTTCGTTCTGCGATTGTGTGAATTATTTGCTGGAGTCAGAAGATGTAATTCGTACATTCGAACGCACGTATGAGATGCTGAAGCCGGGAGGTACGTTTCTGTTTGATGTGCATCATCCGAATACACTGATTCGTTATGATGAGGAGCAGCCTTTTGTGTTGGATGAGCGCTCTGTCTCATATATCTGGACATGTGATTTTGATCAGGAACGGTGTGAAATTGAACATCATTTGAGCATTTTCTCGCGAATAGACGGTGGCAGTAAGGATACCTATCAGCGGTTTGAGGAGGTTCATATGCAGCGTGCTTATGATCCGGACTGGATGAAGCTGGGGTTAAGCAAAGCGGGCTTCCGGGACGTGAAGGTGTATGCCGACTTTGAGTGGGAAGAGGCTGGAGAGAGCGCACAGCGGTTGTTCTACGTAGCCGTAAAATAAAGGTTTAACGAAAATTATAATGTGTAATGCTTAATAATTTAGATTAATTTAGATCAGGAACTGTCCTTCAGCAGCATGGTAACATGTTGCCAGGGGCAGTTTTTTTCAACAGATATGATCAAAGGTATTGCCGCATGAAGTAAAGAAAGACATAATGAATTAAATGCAGAAAGCGTTTTCTAAAAAGGGTATTGAACCTAATCTAGTAACGGAGGGATTACCAAGATGGAAAGTACATATAAAACAAGGCTGTGTAAAGAGCAGCTCGATCAGATTATCAGGCAACATCTCGCTGCAACCATTCAAGATTATGAGGAAATGATTGAAGGCTGGGCAAACCAAGCGTATAAAATCATGCTTGATGACGGACGAAAAGTCGTCCTTAAAATTGCGCCCTCGGCTGCGACCAATCTGATGCGCTGTGAACAGGATCTGATGATGGCAGAAGTGGAAGCGCTCCGACTTGTTGCCGAGCTACAGGATGTTCCTGTACCTCAGGTGCTCGTGTATGATGCTTCGCTACAATACGCACCGGCGCAGTATTTTATTATGGAATACATGTCAGGAGTGCCATATAACCAGGCCAAAACTCAGTTTACTGCCGAAGAGCAGGAAGGGGTTGAGCAGCAGCTAGGCCGATACAATAAGCGAATCAATGAGATTAAGGGTGAGCAGTTTGGTTATTTTTCAGGAAAGGACAGACAACGAGCGACGTGGAGAGAAGCTTTCTTGATGTTGATGGACGATATGCTTGCTGATGGTGAGGAAGCTGAAGTTGACATCGGGATGGATTACAGCGAGCTGAGGGGTCTGATTGAGGAGAAATCGGATGCACTGGATGAGGTGACCGAATCCGTTCTGATCAGCTGGGATTTGTGGGATGGCAATGTGCTTGTGCAGGATACGCAGATTACGGGAATTATTGATTTTGAACGCTCGTTATGGGGAGATCCGCTCATGGAGCATTATTTCAGTCACTTTAACTACACTCCGGGATTTCTGAAAGGGTATGGACGGGCGATTACGACAGAGAATGAGAGGCAACGGAGAAGTCTGTACGATTTGTATTTTGACCTTGCACTGCGGATTGAATGTGACTACCGTAAGTATGATAATCAGGAGCATATTCAATCGACGATTCATAATTTGGAGGAAGGTATCATACGTTTTCGGAAAATCTGAACAGCACCCAGGTGCGTTGATGTGTGGAGAAACTTGTCATTTGAAAAGGATGAATGTGACGCGTCATATTGACTTTGGGCTTGCATTTTTATATAATGTTCCCCATATTGTATACATATTTCGATGATGAGGATCAGTAGTGATTTCTGTACATGACAGAGAGTCGGCGGGTGGTGCGAGCCGATTGACAGTATTTTGCGAACTCGCCTTGGAGAAATGCGGTGATTACATGGTTCTATGCCTTATGTGCATGTGTAGAACGAGAATGGAAATCCGCATCGGTTAACCGCCGTTACAGGTCTAAAGGGAGTGGATGACGAAGCACGTTCATCCGCTAACTAGGGTGGTACCACGGGAATTCAACCTCTCGTCCCTAGCGCTGCAAACGCTACGGGATGCTGAGGTTTTTTTGTTGCTATAAAAGCGCTTATAACCTGAAGGAGGAATATAGATGAGTGAGAATCACCAGCCGAAGCACGGCTATCAGCCGCAAGTGATGGAGAAAAACTGGCAGCAATTTTGGGATGAGAATAAAACGTTTAAAACAGGTGAGGATCCTTCCAAACCGAAGTTTTACGCATTGGATATGTTCCCGTATCCATCCGGTTCAGGACTGCACGTAGGTCACCCGGAAGGATATACAGCAACGGACATCGTATCTCGTTACAAACGTATGCGCGGATACAATGTACTGCATCCGATGGGTTGGGACGCTTTCGGTCTGCCTGCGGAACAGCATGCACTGGATACGGGCGAGCACCCGCGTCATATTACATTCCGTAACATAGACAACTTCCGTCGTCAGATCAAGTCTCTTGGATTTTCGTATGACTGGGATCGTGAGATCAGTACGACAGACCCTGAGTATTACAAATGGACGCAGTGGATTTTTATCCAGCTGTACAATAAAGGTCTGGCCTATGTTGATGAAGTACCAGTGAACTGGTGTGAAG
The DNA here is from genome assembly GCF_052691815.1 of Paenibacillus sp. TSA_86.1. Lineage (NCBI taxonomy): Bacteria > Bacillati > Bacillota > Bacilli > Caryophanales > Paenibacillaceae > Paenibacillus > Paenibacillus sp. TSA_86.1. Next base: position 448,532 of record NZ_JBQZGE010000003.1, read on the forward strand.
CTTTGGGTACGGTACTGGCGAACGAAGAGGTTATTGATGGCAAAAGTGAGCGTGGTAACCACCCGGTTGTTCGTAAACCGATGCGCCAATGGGTACTGAAAATTACGGAATATGCAGAACGTCTGCTGGAAGATCTGGAAGAGCTGGACTGGTCGGAAAGCATCAAAGACATGCAACGCAACTGGATTGGCAAATCAACCGGTGCTGAAGTGGTCTTTGCTATTGAAGGCCGTGAAGAAGTGATTAAAGTATTCACCACCCGTGCCGATACATTGTTCGGTGCAAGCTTTGCCGTTCTGGCTCCAGAGCATGAACTGGTGGATGCAATTACGTCCGACGCACAACGCGGGGAAGTCAAGGCTTACCAGGAGCAGGCTTCGCGGAAGAGTGATCTGGAACGTACCGATTTGGCGAAAGACAAAACAGGTGTGTTCACAGGCGCATATGCAATTAATCCGGTCAATGGAGCGAAGCTGCCGATCTGGATTGCAGACTATGTACTGGCTGGTTACGGTACAGGAGCGGTTATGGCTGTTCCGGGTCACGATGCACGAGACTGGGAATTCGCGAAGCAGTTTGACCTGAATATCATCGAAGTTATTGAAGGCGGAGATGTGACAAAAGAGGCTTATACAGGCGACGGCGCACATGTGAACTCCGAATTCCTGAACGGATTGAATAATGAAGAGGCTGCTGCGAAGATGATCGCTTGGCTCGAAGAGAACGGCAAAGGACAAGGGAAAACAACTTATCGTCTGCGCGACTGGCTGTTCAGCCGTCAACGTTATTGGGGAGAGCCGATTCCGATTCTGCATCTGGAAGACGGAACGATGAAGACTGTGCCAGAGGATCAATTGCCGTTGCTGCTGCCTGACATCGACCAGATCAAACCTTCAGGTACAGGTGAATCACCACTGGCTAACGTTACTGACTGGGTGAATACGGTTGATCCAGAGACGGGCATGAAGGCTCGCCGCGAAACGAACACCATGCCACAATGGGCGGGAAGCTGCTGGTATTACCTGCGGTTTATCGATCCGCACAATGACAAGGAACTGATCTCACAGGAGAAACAGCAGCAATGGCTGCCAGTTGACCTGTACATCGGTGGAGCAGAACACGCCGTGCTTCACTTGCTGTATGCTCGTTTCTGGCACAAAGTGCTGTACGATCTGGGTGTTGTACACACGAAGGAGCCGTTCCACAAGCTGGTTAACCAAGGTATGATCTTGGGAACCAACAATGAAAAAATGAGTAAATCTCGCGGTAATGTCATCAATCCGGATGAGATCGTTAATGAATTCGGTGCGGATACACTGCGTCTCTATGAAATGTTTATGGGGCCATTGGAAGCAACTAAACCTTGGAACGCTAACGGGGTAGAGGGGATGCATCGTTTCCTGTCACGTGTATGGCGTCTGTTCATTAACGAAGATACAGGTATGATTAATGAGAAGATTACGGCTGACGGTGGAACCGATGAATTCAAACGCACAGCGCACAAAACGATCAAAAAAGTAACGGAAGATCTGGAGCATCTGCGCTTTAATACAGCAATCAGCCAATTGATGATCTTCATCAACGACGCGTACAAAGCAGATACATTGCCTCGTGAAGCGATGGAGAACTTTGTTCAGTTGCTGTCACCTCTCGCGCCACATATGGCAGAAGAGCTGTGGAGTCGTCTTGGATATGAGGGTGGAATTTCTTACGTGGCTTGGCCTGAATACGATGAGACCATGACGGTAGATGCTGAAGTTGAAATCGTGGTTCAAGTGAATGGCAAAATTGTAACTCGTGCGACTATCGCGAAGGATCTGGATGCACAGGGAATGCAGGATTATACGATGGAACTGGCACCTGTAAAACAGGCGCTGGAAGGCAAGACTATTCGCAAAGTCATTGCCGTTCCAGGCAAACTGGTTAATATTGTCGCCGGTTAATTTCACTGGCACGGAACACCTCATCCAGCTTGACTAAATCTTCATCATATTTTTCATGTGTTGTGTGGATCAGGCTGTCAAATACGCCATTCAAGTTATTTCTCAGCAGAGCAAGTGCCTGTGCGGTTATTCCGCCAGGTACAGCGACACGCGCTTGAAGCTCTTGCGGAGTATAACCTCCCTCGGTGAGCAGCTTGCCTGTACCTAGAAGCATCTCACCGGCAAGGGCACAAGCGTCTGCGCGTTGGATATCTGTCAGTCGAACAGCGCTTTCGATCCATTGCTCCAAAAAGAAGGATATGAACGCAGGTCCACAGCTGGAGAAGTCGGATGTGATCCGGGTACAGGCTTCGTTCACCTGATAGGGTTTGCCGATATGGCTCATCAGGCCTTCCAGCACATTGCGGTCTTCGGCAGTCATTCGTTCGCCATGGATGAACAGTGTTGCTCCGCTACCGACCTGATGTGTGACGCTGGGGATAACCTTGGAGACTTTGCAAGGAAGTGAAGATTCCAGATGGCGCAGCTGCACGGGGCTGGTGATCGAGACGATTATTTGATTGGAATTCACAACAGGCAAGATGTCATCAATGACATGTCTGAATTCCAGCGGCTTCACGCACAGGAAGATGATGTTGCTGCGAATCACGGTTTCCCGGTTGCTCTGCGATTCATGAAGCCCAGGGTAACGGAGGGAAAGCTGGCGTACTTTGGAAGGGGTTCGATTGCTTGCTGCAATCTGACGAGGTTCGAGTGCACCGGATTGAATCAGGGCATAGATCAACAGGCTGCCCATGCTGCCGGTTCCGATAAATCCAACCTTCATTGGTTCAGGCCTCCTTTCATGCTTTACGGTAATGGCGCAGTATCTTCCCTTAATTGTATGCATGAGAGTCTGGTTCACATGACATGAAAATATGTAACTTGTATAAGTAATAGTATGAAACGGTTCGGAAGCACCGCCCGTGTTCGAAATGATTTCTATTTTGAATATGAGGGGGATGTGGAAGATGAGATGGAATAAGGGGATGTCCATTGCTGCAGCAGTGGTTGGAAGTATACTGATATTATGGTCGGGCAAAAGTGAACAGCCACCTAGTGGCTGGGAACCGATGCTGCTCGGCGCCAATCAGCCGACAAGTAAGCAGAACTCTTCTGCGGTACAGTCGGCTGATTCGGTTGTCGAGAAGGTAACTGCTCCGCCTGAAGGTAAGGGGAGTGACCAGCAGTCTGGTGCTACAGCTAAGGCGGGGGACTCGAAGGATAAGGAGTCCCAGGTTAATGTTAATACGTCAGGTGATCCATTGCCTGAGCCAAAAGTTCAGACCGTTGAGAATCGTTCACCTGTATCTGAAACGACTGACAATGGCAAGATTGATGTGAACACGGCATCTGTCTCCAAACTTACGGAACTTCCAGGCATTGGGCAAAAAAAAGCTCAAGCCATTGTGGATTATCGCAATGCCCGTGGCCCTTTTGCCAAAGTCAGTGATCTTACGAAGGTGAAAGGCATAGGCATGAAGATGCTGGAGAAGATGGCTCCATATGTACAAATTCGCTAGGTTGTTTTCAAACACGCCCTAGTACAGCATGATAGAAATGGCTTCAAAGCGGGAGGAGAAGACTGTATGGGTACAGTAGAGCTTCGCAAGGATTGGGACACTTATTTTATGGACATCGCTTATATGGTTTCCACACGTTCCCGTTGTCCGCGCCGGCATGTAGGGGCTGTGCTGGTTCAAGGGAAAAAGTTGCTAGGTACTGCTTACAATGGTGCACCAATGGGGGTAGCGGATTGTTCCGAGGCTGGCTGCATGATATCGGAAGAATACGAGCTTGTGGTCACGGACGGCCAGGAGGAAATGGTTAAAAAACAGCGCTGCATTCGTACTATTCATGCGGAGCAGAATTTGCTTTTATTCACAGATCGTATTGACCGTGAAGGCTCCACGGTATATGTAACCGATGAGCCTTGCTGGACATGTGCGAACATGCTGGCCAATAGCGGCGTGACTGAGATTGTATTTCATCGTTCGTATCCCAAAGATACCAGCAAAGTAACGAATATGATGCAGCAAAAAGGCGTAACATTCCGTGGACTCGACAATTACCAGCCTCCACGGGAAACGATGATGACCGTAAGCAACTAACTAAGTTTCATAATTATGGGGAAGAACCTCCGGCAAGCCTGAATAGGCTTCCGGGGGTTTTTTGTGTATGTACTGGCACGGGGGATGATAGGCAGAGGGGAGAGGGACGGAATGCAAGGCAGACCATTGCTTCGCTTTACGATCTTTTGGCTGTGCGGAAGTGGTATGGCATGTGTGTTGACAGGATGGACGTTATTTTGGGGAATAATTGGGGCTGTGGCATGTCTTCCACTCTTATTGCGTTTCATGAATATTCGTGGGTGGTCTATTCTTCTTCTACTCATCGCTTTTGCAGGGGGAATTGTGCAATGGGAGTGGAATGATTCTCGTAATTACAGCAAAATACCAGAATACTTACATCTGTCTAACGATGCCATTGATGGGGCTCAGGCCAAAATGGAAGGGAAGCTTGTATCGGATGTACAGGTGGATGGGGATCGGGCTGGTTTCGAAGTGCAGATTACATCTTTGATTTTGGATCATGAAACAGAGAACGTCACTGAGAGTAGTGCTATATCGCCAGGATCAATAACGTCACTAGCTCCACTGGCGTCACAAGTGCCCTCAGCCAGAATGAATGAACGAGTCATCGTGCAAGTTCGATTAATGGAGGAGCAGGAACAAGAGATAGCAGCTTCCTGGAAGCGAGGAGACAGGTTGATCCTGTCCGGTTCTTTGGCTCTCCCAGGTGAAGCCAGAAATTTCGGGGGATTTGACTATCGTAGCTATCTAAGGACGCAGTATATCCATTGGATGGTCAAGGTGAAGGGAGCCAGTGCGGTCAGCGCTGTGTCTCCAGAAGGGCTGGGGAAAATAAGTATACTGCGCTGGACAGATTCGGCAAGGCAACTGCTCGGTTCAGCGGTAGATCGGTTGTTTCCTGAGCCACATGCCGGTTACATGAAAGGGCTGATCATCGGCATGGCGAAGGATATTGATCCAAATACGTATGGTCAATTCTCTCAGCTCGGACTAACCCATATCCTCGCCATCTCGGGTACACATGTTGCGGTGTATGTTGCTTCATTACTGATGCTTTTATCATGGCTGAGATTAACCAGAGAGACAGCTTTAACGATTGTGCTGGTTCTCATACCAGCGTATGTATTGCTTTCGGGTGGGTCTCCATCTGTCATTCGGGCGGGCATCATGTCGATGATTGGACTGTACATGGCAAAGCGCGGATTGGCCAGAGATGGCATTCAGATCATCAGTGCAGCCGCTTTGCTGATGCTCTGGTGGAATCCCTACTTTTTATTAAATGTCAGTTTTCAACTCTCTTTTCTGGTGACCGCCGGGCTGATGATGTATATGCCACTTATCAACAGATTGTTCAGCAAATGGCCCAAATCGCTGGCGGCGACAGCTTCGGTTACGGTAACAGCGCAACTGATTTCTTTTCCGGTGACGATTCTGTATTTCAACCAGTTCTCATTGCTGTCCTTTGCAGCCAACTTTTTGCTGGTATCTTTGATTAGTGCGGTGGTGCTGCCGTTGGGGACGATTGCGATGATTCTGTCCTTCGTGTGGTTCCCGGCTGCGAAACTTCTGGCATGGATTGCGATTCAGCTGAATAAGCTCACCTTTTTTAGTGTGGAATGGATGAATAGTTTGCCCGGTTTTGTCATGATCTGGCCGTCACCTTCGCTGTTATGGATCGCAGCCTATTATGTCATTCTGTATGTGTTGCTATATTTGCTTCATCAGCGGAGCGGTGGTCATAAGCCGCAACATATAAATGCTGGAGAAGAGGATACAGCTCCGTTGGGTATACATAAACGAACCGTTGCCCAAGCGGCAGAACCGGGTCGAGGTTCACTTACTGTTCTTGGTGCCAGCATCGCTTGGCCTGAGTATGCGAGTGCTTTTACGTCTAAGGGTGCCGGGTTCTATAGCGAAGTACCTATGAGCACAGTTAAGCGAGGGTTATGCGGTGTGCTTGCGATCAGTTTTATAGCCGGATTATGGTGGGCATACCAGACGCCGCGGCCTGCGGGAACAGGTGTGGTGCAATTTCTGGACATTGGTCAGGGAGACAGTACTCTAATTATTACGCCAGAGGGCAAACATATTCTTGTAGACGGCGGTGGTACGGTTCGTTTTGGAGGCAGCGAAAATTCGTGGAAAACGAGGCGTGACCCGTATGAAGTAGGAGCTAAAGTCGTTGTTCCATTATTGAAAAAAAGAGGCATTCATCAGCTCGATGCCGTCATTGTAACCCATGCGGATCAGGATCACGCTGGCGGGCTGCAGGCTGTACTGGAACAGATTCCGGTGAAACGCTTGATGTTTAATGGAACAACGAGTGGAAAAGAGAAATTCGATCAGCTTCTGGATACAGCGGTGCAACGTCAAATCCCGCTATTCGCTATACATCAGGGCATGACCTATAAGCCGGATCAGGAAACAGCTTTATATTTTATCTCACCAGAGCGGAGTGAATTACTTGATCTATCAGGAGGGGTTCCTGTTCTTGAGAATCAGAATGGTGGGTCGGTTGTTTTTTTGCTGGAGATGGCGGGCACGTCGATGCTATTCACCGGAGATATGGAAGCAGCAACGGAACAGAACGTGCTGTATGACATTCAGGACGGTTCACTTGCAGCCTCTTTTCAACAACAAATTCAAGATTCGGCGGAGACCATTCGGAATAGCGGAACGGGTGCAGGTGTCGTGCGTAAATGGATGAACAGTGCGGCTGATATTAGCAAAAATGATGTTTCCTCCACAACTCCATCCTTATCCCGACTACGATCACACCTATCTATAGACGTACTTAAGGTTGCTCATCACGGTAGCAAAACATCATCCTCAGAAGCATGGCTTCAGTATTGGAATGCCAAAGCTGCACTGATCTCTGCGGGGGTAAACAATACCTATGGTCATCCCAATCCAGGAGTGATGACACGTTTGGAAGCAGTAGGTTCCCGGATTTATCGGACGGACGAGATGGGGGAAGTACAGATGAAGGTGAAAGCTGGGAAGATCGATGTGCGATATAAGCTGGCTCCGAGATGAGAGTGGTGAAGTAGCCAGGGGAATGAATGCTACACAAGCACGTTTGGCATGATGGAGATAATCCAATACCATCACTCTGTTATAGAATTACTATAAACACAAGAAAAGCCCGCTTTTCCGTTACTCTCTATAGAAGAGAATAACGGGAAAGGGGCCTTTTTTACATATCCGTTCCAATTAATGAATATAAATGAAAGTATTTAATTACTCCACGCCGTCCTTGAAATGTTTATCCCAGTGTTTATCACCTTTGTGCAGAATATCTTCAACCGTTTTTTCCAGTGTCGCCAGTAGCTGTGCTCTGACATCCAGTACCGTTTCTCTGTACAAGCGTTCTTCCGATCCGACAATTTTATCGCCGTACAATGCTTGTGCTGCTACGTATTTCCGATGTTCCTCCACCAAAGTATCAATGGATTGTAAGGCATGTTCCACAAAGTGGGAAATGCTTTGATATTCCTTTGGCATTTGTTCTTTTAATTCTTGAATTTTCGCTAGAGCTGGCATGCTCATCACCTCGTCTTATGAATGTAAATTTACAATACACCATTTTCATGAAAAATGCATTAAAAAAACCTTAAATTTGGACAAATTTCGACTTTTTTTATTTTTAGGGCTCAAAAAGTGCTTAATTATAATGTATGCTATTGCAATTGTTTTGAGTCGTGTAAGTACTGGAATACATGATGTCAGACGTTTGGTGACTACGTTTGCATTTTCTGTTATTCTAAGATAAGATTCGGCGGCCCTTATACATAAGCCGTTATTTTGTGATGGAAAATTAAAATATACTTAACTTTGCAACAATTTTATCGATGATTACGTCAGTAAGGTTGCAGGGAGAGGGGGATCCTTTGTGGTAGAGCCGGAACTCATCAGAGCCGCTCAATCGGGCGATCGCGACGCTCTAATTACCCTATTGCGGGAGATTGAACAGCACGTCTATCGTACCGCATATTACATTTTAAATAATGAACAGGACGCCTTGGATGCTGCTCAGGAAGCGTTAATTCGAATTTACACCAAGATTAACTCTTATGAAGAAAAAGCCCAGTTCAAAACCTGGGTGCAGCGCATCGTGACTAACATCTGCATTGACAAGTTCAGAAGAACCAAGCCTTCTGTGTCTATTGATGAACATGAAATGGTTTTTCAGGATAAGCAGGATGTGGAGTTCGAAGTGATGTCCACGTATGTGGCGAAAGACATTCAAGAAGCGATTAACAAGTTGCCAGAGCATCATCGAACCGTCATTGTTCTAAGATATCTGCAAGATTTATCCTATAACGAAATTGCGGATTGTCTCGATCTTCCGCTAAATACAGTGAAGTCTTACTTATTTAGAGCCAGACAACAGTTACAAAATCTACTACAGGAGTATCAGAAAGGTGGTGTGACAGGATGAAATGCGAAGAGGTGGTGGAATGGATGCACCGGTATCTGGATCATGATCTGGGCGAGGCCGAAACGGCACAGATGCTACAGCACGTGGCCAAGTGTCCGGAGTGCGCCGAAAATTTTAGTATGCTCAGAGCTCTATCCAGGGAACTGGAAGATTTGCCGCAAGTAAGCCCCAAGTTCAGTCTGGTTGATGCGATTATGCCTCAGTTGGATGCGATGGACGAAGCCCGTAAAGAACAAAGCAGTACCGTGCAAGAGATGAGTCCTGTCCCTGCGGCATTTGAGAATTTACAACGTTCAAGTTCAAGTGAGCAGAAAGCAAAGACCAAGTGGTTTAATTCGATGGCAGGACGTATGTCTGTGGGTGCAGCAGCCGCGGCGGTTATATTGGGATTTGCCATCTGGGGGCATCAGCCAGAGCAGATTGAGAATGCAGACTCTATGATGTTGAGATCTGGCGCATCGCAAGATAACAATGGTAACGAGGAGCCTGTACAGAGGATGTATCTAAATAGTGATCAAGCAGACACAACGAATCAAGCAGAAGGTAGTACGATTGCACCTGACTCATTACATGATCCCGTGACGGAAGGTTCTGCGCAACCGAATGCGGATCAACCTGACGAAAGCAACGGAACAGAACTGAAAGCTCCAGATGCTTCAGATAACCAAGAATCGGCTAAACCTTCCACAGAGGGGACAGCTTCACAGGATAAAGGCAATCAAGAGGTAAATTCAAGACCTTCTTCTGACACTTCCAGTAATCAGAAGAGTATGAATCCAAATCAGGGAACGGAGCAGAAAAAGCCGGATACAAGTGAAGCTGGTGCTTCCACTCCTAATGACAAGGATGGAAAAAGTACGTCCGATTCCAACGAGCAGCAAGACGACACATTTTCAGTTCAAACGATCATTCCTAACCAGGATGGTCCTGATCAACGCAGTGAAGCTGACAATTCAGGGACGGAGTCAGGTGCAGCTGGCGGTCATCAGGGACTTATGGCTCCTGAACAGGGGGGCAGCACGGCACTAACAACAGCAAAAGAATGGAAATCTCCGGATGGTTCCTATATTGTGATGTTGATGGGTGACCAGATAAGTGTTTATGCGAAGTCTGCGAATGATCCGGATGTTCTGAATCTAATTGAGCAACGGAATGTAGTGGGCACGTTAAAGTCGGGAAACTGGTCCAAAGACAGCCAGCAGTTTAATTATGAAATGGACAAAGACGGAACGACGACCAAAGACACGTTCAAAGTGGGTACGGCATCTAATGCTCCTGCAAAATAGTTCTGGATATGCTGTTCATTTATGAAATATAGAAAGCACTTTTCTAAGTGACAAGCATATACTGAGAGTAACTAAAGAATGCTTTATTTCTGTTCTAATAACTGACGTCGTATGACCGCACGCCGGCTATTTCTAGAATGGCTGTGCTTGCGTTTATATAGATGCAGAATAAGGGGCCTTTATCCATCCGTGGATAAAGGCCCCTTTGTTGTCTTGTATTTTTTCTGGTAGGATAAGAGAGATAAGGAGGTACGGTGAATGGATGTAAAAAGCGCAACAAAGGCAATTCGCAGCGGAGACACTGCGCCAATCTATGTGCTGTATGGAACGGAGAAGTATCAGATACAGCAATTTACGGAAATGTTAAAAGAGCAGGTTATCGAAGAAGAACATCAGGATTTTGCGATTATCCCTTATGACCTGTCTGAAACACCGATTGAGGCTGTCGTTGAAGAAGCAGAAACGGTTCCTTTCCTGGTTCCGCGAAAATTGATTATTGTGAGGGACACCAGCTTGTTTACAGCAGGAAAAGAGTCCAAAATAGAGCATCAGGTAGATCGCTTGATTACATATATGGATAATCCAGCTGATTACAGCACGATCGTTTTTTTAGCACAAGGGGACAAGCTGGATGAGCGAAAGAAACTGGTGAAGGCGGCCAAGAAGCAGGCCGTTGTGCTGGCCTTTGCGCCATTGAGTGGAGAAGAGTTGATTCAATGGACGGTCAAGCTTGCGAGACAACGAGAGGTTACCTTTGAAGCGGGAGCAGCGGAAACACTGATTAGTTACGCCGGGACGGGACTGCAATCCTTATCTGCCGAAGTCGACAAACTTTGTCTGTTTACAGGTCAAGGAGGAACGATTCGAAGTGCAGATATTGAATCACTCGTGGCTCGAAGTACGGAACAGAATGTATTTGCACTGGTGGAGGAACTGGCTAACTTGAGGCTGGAAAAGGCATTGACTCTCTTCTATGAACTTTTGAAGCAGCGGGAAGAACCGATCAAGATTGCCGCGCTAATCGCCCGTCAATTCCGCATTATGATTCAAGTTAAGGAGCTTGGGCAGCAGAGCTATTCACAGCAACAGATTGCCAGTCAGCTTGGCTTGCATCCCTATGCAGTCAAAATTGCCGGGGAGCAAGCTCGAAAGTTCGATGCTGATCGTCTGCGGAATATACTTAGTCACTTGGGTGAGCTGGATTATCAGATGAAAACAGGAGCTGTGGATAAGGTGCTAGGCTTGGAGCTGTTTTTGTTAAGACTTGGTGCGTAACCCATGTGAGATAGCAAAAAAACAACCTGAATGTATGTTCTTTGTATGCGGAAACCATCATACAGAGAAAGACCTCAGGTTGTTTTTTTATGCTTATGTTCTTTTTACTTGGCGGAACAGATGCTAAAAAATCCTGAAAGCCCATGCTGTTCAGGATTTTTCCATTGGTTCGTATAAGTAACGCTTCTTACGCTTGTGCGGAAAGAGCGTTCAGTTTTTTCGCCAAGCGAGACTTTTTGCGTGCTGCAGCATTTTTATGAACCAGACCTTTAGTTACAGCCTTGTCCAGCTTTTTGGAAGCAGCTTGAATCGCAGCTTTAGCAGTGTCAACTTCGTTGCTTACCAGAGCAGCATCAGCAGCTTTAACAGCTGTACGGAGTGCAGACTTCTGAGAAGCGTTAAGTGCGCGGCGCTTGTCGCTCGTTTTTACGCGTTTAACAGCGGATTTGATGTTTGGCATTACATTCACCTCCTGTAAGGCATTTGCATGAATACAAACGTTTCACAACTTAAAATATTCTATCACGCTAGCATGTAAATTGCAACAGATTTTGCATCGTTGTTCGGCATGCTGCATAAAGTAAGGCTTTTTCCCACACAATATCCTCAAATGGAACAAGGGAGGCAGGCACAGATGACACTGGATTTGCAAAATTATACCGTTCGCACCGATTTGGCTATCGATTCCAAAGAAATGGCGCAAGGAAGCCAGAGACAGACCATTCCTGGACTGCGTGAGGATGTGGATACTAAAGATGGTATTACCATTACCCGGATCGATGTTTTAAATGATGAAGCAGCAAAAACAATTGGACGTGTCAAAGGTCATTATGTCACATTGGAGGTGCCTTCCCTTCGAAACGGAGATACCAACTTGAAAGAACGGGTAGCTGCCCAGTTTACGCGGGAAATGGAAGCATTTATGACTAAAGCAGGCATTGGTAAAGATTCCAAGGTACTGATTGTAGGCCTCGGAAATCTAAATGTCACTCCAGACTCTCTCGGTCCGTTGGTGGTAGAGAATTTGATGGTTACCCGGCAGTATTTTGAATTGGTACCCGATCAAGTTGCACCAGGGTATCGTGAAGTCAGCGCCATTGCTCCGGGTGTACTGGGTACAACGGGGATTGAATCGAGTGACATTGTGCAGGGTATCGTTGAGCGCACCCGCCCCGATGCCATTATCGCTATTGATGCACTTGCTTCCCGCTCTCTTGAACGTGTGAATACAACCATTCAGGTGGCGGATATTGGTATACATCCAGGCTCAGGCATCGGAAACAAGCGGCGTGGATTAACCAGGGAAATCCTTGGTGTTCCTTGCATTGCGATCGGCGTGCCAACGGTATGTTATGCCTCTACCATCGTGAATAATGTCATTGAAATGATGCGTTCCCATTTTCGCCAGGAGACGGATCAGACGAAACAGATCATGGGTATGCTGGATGACATTGGTGAAGAGGATCGCTTGAGTCTGGTCAAAGAAGTGCTTGAACCACTCGGGCATGACCTCATCGTTACACCGAAGGAAATTGACGAGTTTATTGAAGGTATTGCCAACGTTATCGCAACGGGGCTGAATGCGGCACTCCATGAGGCAGTCGATCCAGGTAACGTCGCGGCTTATACTCACTAGAGCGTACCTAATAAATCAATTGTCTAAATAAGCAGAGGGAGGTCCGAATCTATCGGACTTTCTTTTTTTGTTCACTTTATCTTTCTACTTCCTGTTCTATCATATTGCACACGCTCATAGAGTTGAAGTATAAGAGTTGTCCTGCAAGGGAAGGAGACATAAGGATGAACAAGATCTTGGCATGGAATATCGGCAAGTGGAAAAAAAGATGTCTGCACGTGCTGGCCATGGGCCGTACACTGTTGCTGCTTATGATGATATCTGCCCTCTTTTTTGTTGCACTGGGGCTTGGTGGAATGGCGGAAAAAAGGCTCAATAACTCCCCTGTTTCTTCAATGAAAGGATTTGCAGGTTCGGTCTCCAGCCGATTCTTTGTAGATATGTTAGGCATGGAGATGCCCCATCTGACGCAGAAGGAACAGAATGCTGCGATCTCCGGTGAGAATCTAACCTCTTTGGTGTTTCAATTGCTTACCAATGTGAATCCACAAGATCCCAAAAGTTTGATCGCACGAGAGATGCCAGGCATGGGGGCGAATCAGCCTGTCATGCTTAGGCCCGGGTCTGGAAATGCCAAGGCCGAAGCACCGGAAGACTATCAGCCAGATCCAGGAATTACGGAAACAGCCGCTTCAGGTGGAGGTAAGCCAGGAAGTGAGTTACATGTCCCCCCGGGACAGGATAATGCAGGTGTTCCCGGTGAGGATGATCCAGAGAACGGAGCAGGAAATGAAGAACCGCCATCCAAGGGAAATGGCCAAGGCAAGGGCAATCCGGCAATGACCAAAAAGTCGGTTCTCATCTATCACTCTCATCCGCGTGAAGGCTATAATCCGTTACTTGGCACCAATAGTGACAATCCTTCCTCTGGTAAGTCGACAGGTAATGTTTTCCAAGTGGGGACCTATTTATCGGATAGCCTGGAAAAACTGGGCGTTGGTGTAGAGCACGCGAAGGAAGATTATCAGACTAAAATTAAAGACTACAACTGGAACTTCTCATATAAATATTCACGGCAGACCGTCAAAGCGGCGCTTGCTCAGAATGATGAACTGACATATTTAATAGATATTCACCGCGATTCCCAGCGGCACAAAAAAACGACAACAACCATCGGTGACCAGAGCTACGCCAAAGTGTATTTTATCATCGGACATGAGAATCCAAATTGGCGCAAAAATGAGGCCTTTGCTGCGAAAATTCACAAAAAGCTGGAAGGAAAGTATCCAGGAGTGTCCCGAGGGGTGTGGGGGAAGAATGGTGGAGGTGGCAACAATGGAGAATATAATCAAACCCTTTCCCCGAATAGCATTTTGATCGAGATCGGTGGCATTGACAATACAGCAGCTGAGTTGAAACGAACATCCAAAATTCTAGCGGATATGATCGCCGAAGTGTATTGGGATGAACAGAACGTAGATAAAGCAAATGCAAAGCCTGTATCAAAGGGTGGATAAGTGATGTGAACGTAAAACTGCAGCAATAGATTGACATGCTCCATTAATAAAAAAAGAGGGAGGAAGGCGAGATGTCCAGATTCGGCAAAAAAATGCTGTCTGTCAGTGTGCTTATGTTACTTGGTGTCCTGCTTGGCATGCAGCTGGCGGGGAGTGGTTTTCAGAAGAACAACCCTGTAGAAAGTATCCCGGTAATGGCGACCACAGAATCGGCCCCAGAGGAAAATAAGCCTGTATCAACTGAGCCTGTGCAGACAGAAATTAAGAAACCGTTCGTTCCTGTCCAGACTCCAAGCCAGGTACTTGGCGCAGATCAGCACAAGGCTTCAGTAGACGTTTTGGCGGAAAAAACGGCAGGGTTGCTACAAAACTTGTCAAACAGCGGCATCAAGTGGGTCGTCTCTCTTTTTGGTGGAGTAGATGAATAGAAGCAGACATAGTAAAGGTACACTAAACCTTCGAGACGTTTATCAAGTGCACTTTATTAAGAAGTTGCACATCATGGGATTGATGCACCTTGCAGCAACTGTTATAATGAAGTGATTGACACTAGGCTGTTTCTGGGGGTAAGGAATGACTGACATTCGGGAAAGACAACGTAAAATTCGTAACTTTTCAATTATTGCACATATAGATCACGGTAAATCAACACTTGCGGACCGGATCTTGGAGTACACAGGTGCGCTGACATCACGCGAAATGCAGGAACAAGTACTGGATCAGATGGATCTGGAGCGTGAACGCGGAATTACAATCAAACTGCAGGCGGTTGCTCTGAATTACAAAGCAGACGATGGTGAAGAATACCTGCTGAACCTCATTGATACACCAGGACACGTAGACTTCACATATGAAGTGTCTCGGAGTCTTGCTGCATGTGAGGGAGCGTTGCTTGTCGTTGACGCGGCTCAAGGGATTGAGGCGCAGACACTTGCTAACGTTTATCTTGCTTTGGACAACAATCTGGAGATCTTGCCTGTCATTAACAAAATTGACTTGCCAAGTGCTGATCCGGATCGGGTGAAGCAGGAAGTTGAGGATGTTATCGGATTGGATACCAGTAATGCTGTTCTGGCTTCGGCCAAAGCTGGCATCGGAATCAAAGAGATTCTGGAGCAAGTGGTACAAAGTGTACCCGCACCTGTTGGTGATCCGGACGAGCCGCTTAAAGCGCTGATCTTTGACTCTCATTACGATCCCTACAAGGGAGTTATCGTGTATGTACGTGTCGTTGATGGCAAGATTAAAGCAGGTTCAAAGATCAAAATGATGGCGACTAACAAGTCGTTTGAAGTGATTGAAGTGGGAGCGTTCAAGCCGCGCATGACAATGGTGGACGAGCTTAACGTTGGTGACGTAGGATTTATCGTGGCGGGTATCCGTCACGTAGGTGATACACAAGTCGGGGATACGGTTACCGATGCCAAACATCCGACAGCTGAACCGCTTCCGGGTTACCGTAAAATTAATCCAATGGTTTACTGCGGTCTGTATCCGATTGAGACATCGGACTACGTAGATCTGCGTGAAGCACTGGAGAAGCTGCAACTGAATGACGCTTCACTCAGCTTTGAACCGGAGACATCAAGCGCACTAGGCTTTGGATTCCGTTGTGGATTCCTCGGACTGTTGCATATGGACGTTATTCAGGAACGGATTGAGCGAGAATTCAATATTCCGCTGATCACAACTGCACCGAGTGTAATCTACCACGTAACATTGACTAATGGCGACAAGATTCAGATCGATAATCCATCTAACTATCCTGAAGTAGGACGGATTGATTATGTTGAAGAGCCGTATGTAAAGGCTGCGATCATCGTACCGAATGATTACGTGGGAACCATTATGGAACTGTGCCAAAACAAACGCGGCGAATACGTGAACATGGAATATTTGGACACCACGCGGGTTACGCTTACTTATGAGATTCCGCTGTCCGAGATTGTATATGACTTCTTCGACCAGTTGAAATCAAGCACTAAAGGTTATGCTTCTTTTGACTATGAGTTATCTGGTTATCGTCAGTCCAATCTGGCGAAAATGGACATTCTGCTCAACGGAGAACAAGTGGATGCCTTGTCCTTTATCGTTCACAAAGATCGTGCTTACAACCGTGGCCGCATTATCTGTGAGAAACTGCGCGAGCTGATCCCGCGGCAAATGTTCGAGGTGCCGATTCAGGCATCCGTGGGTACGAAGGTTGTTGCTCGTGAAACGGTAAAAGCAATGCGTAAGAACGTACTTGCCAAGTGTTACGGTGGTGACATCTCGCGGAAACGGAAACTGCTTGAGAAGCAGAAGGAAGGTAAGAAGCGGATGAAGCAGGTTGGTAACGTTGAGGTGCCGCAAGAGGCATTTATGGCAGTACTGAAAATTGATGATTAATAATGAATTTTTAGGTACAGCACAGAATTGTGTGTATGAAATTAAATTCTAATAATGCATCTCCAGGTACTTCAACACCTTGCGTATCGGAGAATGCATTAAAATGCATTAACAAACTAGATTTACACTTTAGCTGAAAGGGAAGCCAAATGGCTTTCCTTTTTTCAAATAGAGGGGGACTTGCCGTGACACTCGCAGCACATAGCCAGAAAACAGGTGCGCCCCAAGCGGTGTATCTTCACATTCCATTTTGCACGAATAAATGTTTTTACTGCGACTTTAATTCCTACGTTCTGAAAGACCAGCCGGTGATGCAATATCTGGAGGCGCTGGAACGGGAGATGGAGCATACCGTTAAAGCTAATCCGCCAGGTGAGATCAAAACAATCTTTGTCGGTGGCGGTACGCCAACCGCATTGAAACCGGACGAGATGGCGTATTTCCTGCGTTCGGTCAAAACCTATTTTCCGAATTGGGCCGATGATATCGAATTTTCGATGGAAGCCAACCCCGGAACGACGGATGCCGAGAAGCTTGCGGCGATGAAAGAAGGCGGTGTTAACCGTGTCAGCTTTGGCGTTCAGGCTTTTCAGAATGACCTGCTGACAGGCATTGGCCGGATTCATAATACGGATGATGTATACCGAAGCTTGGAAAATGCGCGCAAAGCGGGACTGGATAACCTGTCGATCGACTTGATGTTTGGGCTGCCAAACCAGACGGTCGAGATGCTGAACGAGAGCATTGACAAGGCGCTGGAACTGGATTTGAAGCATTATTCCATCTATAGCCTGAAGGTAGAAGAGAATACTCTTTTCCATACACTGTATCAAAAAAATCAACTGCCTCTGCCTCATGAAGATGATGAGCTGCAAATGTATCTTCTATTAATGAAGCGCATGAAAGAAGCGGGTTATGAACAATATGAGATCAGTAACTTTGCTAAACCTGGCTTCGAAAGCCGTCACAATATCACCTATTGGCGTAATGAGGATTATTATGGACTCGGTGCGGGAGCACATGGGTACGTAGGCCGCGAACGGCATATGAACATCAAGGGAATTAATCCTTATGTAGAAGCTTCTCGGGCAGGACTGCCTCGTTTGGATCACTTTGAGATTGGCCGTGCGGAAGCGATGGAGGATTATCTGATGGTTGGACTCCGTATGCTGGAGGGGGCTTCTTCTTTAAGATTCCATGAGCAGTTCGGAGAGTCTATGGACGTAGTATTTGCGAAGCCGCTTGGCAAAATGCTTCATGCAGGATTGCTTGAGCGGACAGCAGACGGTTTTAAACTGAGTGAACAGGGTATTCTGTTCGGTAATGACGTTTTTGCCGAGTTTATCGGCTCAATATCGCTAAATTCGTAGCTTGAAATTCTATACGCTCTGTTGTATATTTATTCATATTGTTTTACAGGGCGTGTCAATTTCACAACTACGAAGCTAGCTTTCCTCGGAAAGCATCGTTATAGGAGGAGAGCTGGATGTCGGTTATATGCAGGAAAGCTGTACCGGAAGATGTTGAACCATTGTTTGAAATGATTAAGGGATATGCAGAGCGTGGGATCATGCTTCCGCGTTCACGGGAAATACTGCAACGGCAACTGGAGCATTTTATTGTGGCTGAGGTGGATGGAGTCGTTGTGGGCTGCGGCTCATTATGTCGTTTGGGTAATGATCTGGTGGAAGTGAGATCACTGGGCATTTCGGAGGGATATAAAGGGCTGGGCATAGGCTCACGCCTGCTTGACCGGCTTGTTGAGGAGGCCGAGAGACAACAGATTCCAAAGGTGATGGCACTTACTTATGAAGTTTCCTTTTTCTTGAAGAATGGTTTTGCTGTCGTGGAGAAGGAGATTTTCCCTGAGAAAGTGTGGACGGACTGCGTTCATTGCAGCAAGCAAGATTGCTGTGACGAGATTGCCGTTTTGAAGGAACTGAATATTTCAGCCTAATATATGTTTATGAATGATGTTTTATATAAAAGAAAGACGGATCACAAGCCTAAGAAATCGGTTGGTTTCAAAGGGTTTGTGGTCTTTTTTTGTACTTTGTTTTTTTCATATACTTTTCACACACTTATTCCATTATTCTCACACAACCTCTTGTTAAGATGAACTTACATAAGCGATCTGCAGAAAAACTTCACAGTGAAAACAACTGGAGAACATGTATGGGAACAAGGTTTCTAACAACTCCAGCGGGGAGTATGCAGATAGCTCAATCTAAAGAATGAGGTGACTGATCATGAAAAAATGGACTAAACATGTGGCAGCATTGGTAACAGCAGTGAGTGTAATTGGTGGAGCAGGCAGCGCTTTTGCCGCAACACCTGTCGTGAATTCAGTAAAACCGGCTGAAACACAAAAAGC
Organism: Paenibacillus sp. TSA_86.1; assembly: GCF_052691815.1. Lineage (NCBI taxonomy): Bacteria > Bacillati > Bacillota > Bacilli > Caryophanales > Paenibacillaceae > Paenibacillus > Paenibacillus sp. TSA_86.1. The sequence goes on from NZ_JBQZGE010000003.1 coordinate 467,464, forward strand.
AGGAGCATCGAGCAAATCAACAACTAAATCAACAACGACTCCAGCGGCTAAATCTTCTGTAACGCCAACAAAATCGACGGGATCTAAAACTACACCTACCAAAACAACGTCTTCGACCAAGAAGGAAACAACAACTCACAAAGCAAAAACGGTAACGCATAAAGCAAAAAAAGCTGCTCATAAAGCAAAAGTGGCTAAACATAAAGCAAAAAAGGCAGTGCACAAATTAAAAGTAACTCACAAAGCAAAAAGAGCTTCTCATAAAACAACAGCAATGCATCACAAAGGCAAAAAAACGGCTCACCGAGCAAAAGCAGTAACACATAAAGCAAAAACAACGACTCATAAGGCAAAAGCAGCTGCTCATAAAGCAAAACAGGCTTCACACAAAGCTTCTGCAACAGCAAAGGCTACTGCACATAAAGCAAAACAAACCGCACACAAAGCAACGACTAAAAAAGCAGTTGGAACTAAAACGCCAGTAGCTAAGTCAACTGTAACCAAAACAACTGCACCAAAAACTGGAGCGAAAAAAACAACAACAGCTCCAACTCATAAAGCTGCAGCATCTACTACGAAAACACCAGCCAAAACAAATGTTACAAACAAAAATGAGGCACCCAAATCAAGCTCATCCCATAAATAAGAAGATGGCCTTTGACGTGTCCTAACTGTATCGGTTCAGTCTAACGAAGTATGCATCAGTGACACAAGACACACAGCGGCTTACAGGCGGAGTTCCTCTTATGGGAAGCTCCGTCTTTTCTATGTTGGTCGGTATTTTGAATTTAATAATCGGTGCATTCATGGAAGTTTTGATATGCAGGTGCTGACTCTGTTACATTAGTAGTGACATATTAAATAAGAAACATACCAGAGATGATATATCCGTGATTGAGGTGACTGCTAATGCCGCGTATTTTTGTAGTGGATGATGATCCGTATATTCTGCAACTCATTACAGGTTATTTAAAAAAGGAAGACTATGAAGTGACCTCGTTTGCACACGGTGGAGAGCTGATCGGAGAAGTTCGCTCGAAAAAGCCGGACTGTCTCATTCTTGATATTATGATGCCTGGCGTCGATGGGCTTACGCTCCTGACTGAACTGCGAACCTTCACGGAAATTCCGATTATTATGGTCTCGGCACGAGGAGAGGAGATCGACCGCCTGAATGGTCTGGAACTGGGCTGCAATGATTTTCTGAGTAAACCCTTCAATCCGCGTGAACTCGTTGCTAGAGTGAAAAGTATGCTGCGTCTGATTCATAGCAGTCGGTTGTTACAAGGCAGTGAACTTAAAGAAATGGAGCAGCATCAGCCGAAGGAAGGGGCTTATTTTAGTATAGGTAACGTCCAGATTTCAGAAGATTTTCGGCGTGTTAACGTTCGTGGGGAGGAGCTTGTACTGACTGGCAGGGAATACGAGCTTCTGTTGTTTTTGTCACAGCACCTGGATCGTCCCTTCAGCCGGGAACAGCTGATCCAACAGGTCTGGAATTACGATTTTTATGGTGAAGTGCGTGTGGTGGATGATCTTGTGAAACGGATTCGCAAAAAGCTTGTGCAGGTTCAAGCTACACTGACTATTGATACGGTGTGGGGGTTCGGCTATAAAGCGGCTGTACATGCGCGATGAAGACGATACGCAGCAAAATGCTGCTGGCCTTGTTCGCAAGTGTTCTCGTTACCGTGGCGTTTACCGTTCTGTTTTTTATCCACCTATTCGATGATATTCTGCTCAATCAGGTCAAGCAGCAACTACATGGTCAAACGCAGAAGGCGGTTAAGATCATTCGTGTAGATGATCTGGAGGATCTGGATAATGAAAGTTTCCGTTTCTTCATTAAGGACATTCTTTTCTATGCGGACTATTTTGTGATCGATGGAGATGATAAAATTGTCGCCTCGAGCAGCGCAGGGCGTGTGGGGATGAAGTTGGAGGGATTTCCGGGTACACATGAAGGGTATATGATTTTAAATGGAAAAAAGGTGCTCTACAGTGAAGCTGAGCTGTCACATAAACAGTTCCGGGTCATCTTGTATTCCCCGCTCTCGTCACTCAGGGCAATGTATATTCCGTTATTCCGGACAACACTGCTGTCTATTGCTGCAAGTTTTGTTGTCATTCTGTTAATCGGATTATTTGCGGTATGGCGTACCGTACAACCGCTTAATAGGCTGAAAGAAGCTGTCAGTAAATATGAACCTAATATGCCTGACAAGAAGCAATTTCTACAAGCCGACCATACAGAAATCGGAGAATTGATCCATACTTTTCAATTGATGAGCAACAGACTTGATGACCATCACCGGCAACAGCTGGAGTTTCTGCAAAATGTATCTCATGAGCTTAAGACACCGCTGATGTCCATTCAGGGTTACGTATATGCTATTCAAGATCAGGTGGTATCCACCGATCAGGGGCTTGATATTATTGCTGCACAGTCACAGCGACTTATTGATATGGTTGGTAAGCTGATCCAGCTCTCCAGATTGGAAACCGTAGAAGAAGAGTGGCCTCTGACCGTCATTGACTTGAAGAGCATGGCTGACGAGGCAGTGTACCTGCTGATGCCAACCGCACTTCAGCGAGGTATTCATTTGACAGCAGAAGCTGAATCGTTCATGGTTGAAACAGCGGGTGAGCAGTTGTTTCAAATTTTGCTAAACTTGCTGCAAAATGCAGTGCGTCATACCCGAACTCAAGTGAAATTAACATTGGAACACTCGGGGGATGATCATGCTGACTGGAGTTTTCATATTGATGATGATGGCCCAGGTTTGAACGAGCATGACCGGCAACATATTTTTCGGCGTTTCTATACCGGGAACGATGGGGTTACAGGACTGGGACTGGCAATCAGCAAGCAACTGGCCATACATCTTCATGCAGATTTGGTGTATAGTGACTCGCCGCTGGGAGGCGCACGCTTTAGTCTGAACCATTATCCTGTGGATAAAGAAATACAGCATCAAGGTTCAACATTTGCGTTATAAGTGTTGGTTATTGGCCTATACTATAAATAGATGATCCCATTCCGCAAACTCACTTGACAATGATCATGTCAGTTTGGTATTTTTGTATTACCGATTAGCACTCATCTAACTGGAGTGCTAACGACATGGGACAGTACAGTCAGAAGGAGGGAATACTCACCATGTTAACAGAGCGTCAACGAATGATTCTGAACGCTATAGTGGATGACTATATCCGTTCAGCTGAGCCCGTAGGGTCCCGAAGCATTTCCAAAAGAGGGGATGTTGGATACAGCCCGGCAACCATCCGTAATGAAATGGCCGATCTGGAAGAGATGGGTTTTCTGGAACAGCCGCATACCTCGGCTGGACGCATTCCTTCTCACAAGGGCTATCGATATTATGTCGATCACTTGGTTCCCTGGAATCAGGTGGAGCCGCAGGAGCTGGATGATTTGAAGTCATTTTTTGCAGAAAAGCTGAATGTCATGGAACAGGTTATTCAGCATGCATCCAACATTTTGTCTCATATGACGAATTATACTTCGATTTTACTTGGACCAGAGGTGTTCCATACATCATTACGTCATTTCCAGCTGCTTCCGCTGAATGAGAATGAGGCTGTAGCGATCATAGTGACGAACACGGGTCAAGTGGAAAACAAGACGGTTCAGATTCCGCCCGAAATCTCGGTTGCGGAGATGGAGAATGTGGTTCGTTTATTAAACAGCAAATTGGTAGGCGTACCGATCTACAAGTTGAAATCACGTCTTTATACAGAGCTTGGTCAAGAGATGGAGCGTCATATCACACGTTATGAGGAAGTAATGCAAGTACTCAACAGTGCGTTTGACAATGAGCATGATAACCGACTTTTCCTCAGCGGCGCTACCAATATGCTGACACAACCCGAGTTCAGAGATGTGGAAAAGGTTAAACATATTCTGGACTTGTTAGATGAGACACCAACGTTAATGAAATTGATGATGCCAGTGCCCGGCGGGCCTGGAATTCAGGTGCGAATCGGCACCGAAAATGATCATGAGGCCTTTGCGAACTGTAGCTTGATTACAGCGTCCTATTCATTGGACGGCGAGGCACTTGGTTCAATTGGAATTCTGGGACCAACCCGAATGGATTATGCACGTGTCATCCATATTTTAAATACATTATCCCGTGATCTTACGACTATGCTGACGACTCGCTTTAAATAGGCAACGGGAATTACGATTCATTCTTATAAGGAGGTGAACATCTTGAAAGAGGAGCAATCATTCACAGAAGAGCAAGAAATAACAGCCGCTGAGCAGGAACCGGTCAATGAGGCTGCAGCTGCAGAAGCACAGGCTGAGGAGATAACAGATCAGGAACAAAGTGAGCTATCACGTTTGAAAGCAGAGGCTGAGGAAACCCAGCAGCGTTTTGTACGTGCACAAGCTGATTTTGATAACTTCCGTCGTCGCACCCAGAAGGAAAAAGAGGAGCTTGCCAAATACGCTTCGATGAAGCTGGTCACCGAACTGGTGCCTGTTATGGATAATTTCGAACGCGCTATGGCTACGGTACCGGAAGGTACGGAGACTGAATCTTTTGCCAAAGGATTTCAAATGATCTTACGTCAATTGGAAACCGTGCTGACGAACGAAGGACTGACTTCAATGGAAACGGTTGGACAACCGTTTAATCCTGAATTCCACCAAGCGATTATGCAAGTGGAGAGCGATGAGCATGAGGAAGGCATCGTTGTGGAAGAGGTTCAAAAAGGCTACATGCTGAAGGATAAAGTACTTCGTCCGGCTATGGTTAAGGTAAGTTCTTAATTCAAGCTGAGCCAGGGACAAGTTTTAATATACAGGTTTTGTACACATAGAGCAGTTCACTTACTAGCACAATAAGGCTTAATGCCCTATTGATTTCAAATTGTTGAGGGAGGAAATTTTCCGATGAGCAAAGTAATCGGTATTGACTTAGGTACAACCAACTCATGCGTAGCCGTTATGGAAGGCGGCGAGGCTGTTGTTATTCCAAATCCGGAGGGTGCGCGTACGACTCCATCCGTTGTAGGTTTCAAAAAAGACGGCGAGCGTGTTGTTGGTGAAACAGCGAAACGCCAAGCGATCACCAACCCGGATCGCACAATCATGTCCATTAAACGTCACATGGGTACATCCCACAAAGAAACGATTGACAGCAAAGATTACTCTCCACAAGAGATCTCTGCGATCATCCTGCAAAAGCTGAAAGCTGATGCAGAAGCATACCTGGGCCAAACCGTAACTCAAGCGGTTATCACCGTTCCGGCTTACTTCAATGACAGTCAGCGTCAAGCGACTAAAGATGCGGGTAAAATCGCAGGTCTGGAAGTACTTCGTATTGTCAACGAGCCAACAGCAGCAGCTTTGGCATACGGTATGGAAAAATCCGAAGATCAAACGATCCTCGTATATGACCTGGGCGGCGGTACGTTTGACGTATCTATCCTGGAACTTGGCGATGGTTTCTTCGAAGTTAAAGCGACTAGTGGTGACAACCAACTCGGTGGTGACGACTTTGACCAAGTCATCATCGATTATCTCGTAAGTGAATTCAAGAAAGATCAAGGTATTGATCTGAGCAAAGATAAAGCAGCCGTACAGCGTTTGAAAGATGCAGCTGAAAAAGCGAAAAAAGAACTTTCCGGCGTATTGACTACAACAATCTCCTTGCCGTTCATCACGGTTGCTGACGGCGTTCCTCAGCACTTGGAGTTGAACCTGAGCCGTGCTAAATTCGAAGAGATCTCTGCAGGATTGGTAGAGCGTACACTTGAGCCTACACGTCGCGCACTGAGTGATGCAGGCATGACTGCTAGCGATATCGACAAAATCGTATTGGTTGGTGGCTCCACGCGTATTCCGGCTGTACAGGAAGCAATCAAAAAGCTGACAGGCAAAGAGCCGCATAAAGGCGTGAACCCGGACGAAGTTGTAGCATTGGGTGCTGCTGTACAAGCGGGCGTACTGACAGGTGACGTGAAAGACGTGGTATTGCTGGACGTAACTCCATTGTCCCTGGGTATCGAAACTGCAGGTGGCGTGTTCACTAAAATGATCGAGCGTAACACAACGATCCCTACAAGCAAATCTCAAGTGTTCTCCACGTATGCAGACAATCAACCTAGCGTTGAGATCCACGTCCTGCAAGGTGAGCGTGAGATGGCAGCAGGTAACAAATCCCTTGGACGCTTCATGCTGGGAGATATCCCACCAGCGCCACGTGGTGTTCCGCAAATCGAAGTTAGCTTCGATATTGATGCCAACGGTATCGTTAACGTATCTGCAACAGATAAAGGTACAAACAAAACGCAAAAAATCACAATCACTTCTTCCAGCGGTCTGAGCGATGCTGAAGTTGAGCAAATGATGAAAGATGCTGAACTTCATGCAGAGGAAGACAGAAAACGTAAAGAGCTTGTAGAAGCGAAAAACAGCGCGGATCAATTGATCTACTCTGTAGACAAAACGATCAAAGATCTTGGTGAAAAAGCAGATGCTGGCGAAGTAGAAAAAGCAAATGCAGCCAAAGAAAAACTGCAAGGCGTGCTGGCTTCCGACAATCTGGAAGACATCAAAGCGGCTACAGAAGAGTTGACTGAGATCGTTCAACAGTTGTCTGTTAAACTATATGAGCAAGCTCAAGCTGAGGAGCAAGCAGCTCAAGGCGCTGAAGAGCAACAAGGTTCTGCTAAACGTGATAACGTCGTAGATGCTGATTACGAAGTTGTGGATGAAGATAAAAAATAATTAATTCGCCATTGCTGCGAGTTAAAACATCGGTGACGTTCGGATTAAAGGGAAAGTCATAGCCGGGGCTCCCGTGCTTTGACTTTCCTTTTGTCACGATGTGCGATAAGGTGAATGTTATGGGGGTGGAAGAGTGGCTGAAAAACGTGATTATTATGAGGTGCTCGGGCTAAGCAAAAATGCAAGCGACGAGGAGATCAAAAAGGCATACCGTAAGCTCGCCCGTCAGTATCACCCTGACGTTAACAAGGAAGCAGATGCGGAGGCCAAATTTAAGGAAGTAAAAGAAGCTTATGATGTCGTAAGTGATAGCCAGAAGCGTGCTCAGTACGACCAGTATGGTCACATCGATCCGAATCAAGGTGGGTTTGGCGGTGGAGACTTTGGTGGCGGCGGCTTTGGCGACATCTTTGATATGTTCTTTGGCGGTGGCGGTGGCGGCGGACGTCGTGACCCGAATGCTCCGCAACGCGGGAACGATTTGCAGTACACGATGACTATTGAGTTCAAGGAAGCTGTATTTGGTAAAGAATCGGATATTACAATTCCTCGTACTGAGGGCTGTGATACTTGCCATGGATCAGGTGCGAAGCCTGGAACGAAGCCGGAATCGTGCTCGGTCTGTCACGGTAGCGGGCAGCAGGAAGTGGTTCAAAATACACCGTTTGGTCGTATGGTGAATCGCCGTGCTTGTTCGAATTGTAGCGGTACAGGGCAGATTATTAAAGAGAAATGTACAACGTGCAGCGGCAGCGGTAAAGTTCGTAAACAGCGTAAAATCCATGTTCGTATTCCAGCAGGTGTGGATGACGGTGCACAGCTGCGCATGACAGGTGAGGGCGAAGGTGGCCTTCGCGGTGGACCGGCAGGCGACTTGTACATTGTCATTCGTGTGAAATCACATGATTTCTTTGAGCGCGAAGGCGATGACATCTACTGTGAGATTCCATTGACGTTTGCTCAAGCAGCGCTGGGAGACGAGATTGAAATCCCGACACTGACTGAAAAAGTGAAGCTGAAAATTCCGGCGGGCACACAAACCGGAACGTATTTCCGTCTCAAAGGCAAAGGTATACCGCGCTTGCGCGGTATGGGACAAGGGGATCAACATGTGAAAGTGGTTGTGGTTACTCCGAGCAAGCTGAGTGATGAGCAAAAAGAACTGCTTCGTCAGATCGCTGCACTGGATGGCGAACAGACCCATGAGCATGAGCAATCTTTCTTTGATCGTGTAAAACGAGCCTTTCGCGGCGACTGATTCATATATGAAATAGTAGAGAAGGCACCCTTCGTTGATGGAGGGTGTCTTTTTTTATATGGATCTTGTTGTTTTGTGTGTTCCAAGTGTTAGAAATTCGGTATATTCTGGGCTCGGTTGCGGAAAGATAGCATGGCGGGAACGATATGTTAAACCAAAGCGATTGAGAGAACTCAAGGAAGCAGGTGGAGCAAGTGACGGAGAAAAATATTTTGGCCTATTTTCATAGCCCGGAGCAGGCACAGGAAGCGGTCAAAAAGATGGAGGCGTTACGTGTGGAGGATTTGTCCATTAATCGGTTCAGCCGTTATGCGGGTGTTGGACCAAGTGGAGCTTCCTACAAACCGGGTATCTCTGGCAGTTACTCATCATGGGTATCTGATGCGATGCAAACGAATGCCAGCTCAGGCATTATGGCTGCGGCAGACCCTGCTGCAAGCGGAATGAGTGATGGCGGACAGGGTGGCCCTACAGGCAGGGACATTTTATTAACTGTCGTTGTAGATGAAGAGGTACATCACCGCGCAATGTCAATCATTGAACAAGCCGGCGGAATGATCTAATTTTAAGAGGGAGGAAGAACAAGATGGCTAATCGACAACGCCCAGGTGAAATTCTAACGAAAACCGAAAAGATGAAACGTCTGCAATCTGCGAAAAATGAAGATGTGGAGTTCAGTGCTGAAATGGCAGATCACGAGGATGTGGAAGCCCTGCGCCGCAGTGAGGCAGCAGATCGTCGTCAAGGACGAGAAATTCATGACTGAAGATCGCTCAGCGGTCACGATTGAAGCTGTATTTACAAGCTGGTTAGAAGCTGAATCAGCACGCAGAGCGTTAGAACTGCTGCATCCTAACCAACTGCGCATCGAAAGTTTGCGAGAGGATGCGGGTACACCTGGATCAAGCGGCATTCAAGGTCAAAACAACTCGCCTACAGCGGTTGTTGGTGGTTTCAGCGGGGAACTGAATGTACTCGCTCTGATTAGTGATGAGACGGAAATATTATCGGGTGGACAGGTTGTTGACCCTCCAGCGGACGATACAGCGAGAAGCGTGAAGCAAGGTATATTGTTGACTGTATCCGTCTCACAGGAATCTTTGCCGCAAGCAGCAGAGATGATTACACAAAACGGCGGTCGGTTTTATTAGTTTTACCCAAGAGAAAGACCGGCAAGCACCGAAAAATGGGACAGGATATTCGAACGGTCTACCCGTGGATATCCTGTTTTGTTTTCTTTTACGAGTATGCTTTGTGCTTCGGCTTGCTTGTGTAGTACAATAGTTGGGATGTTTAAATTATAAGCAGGTAAAACCACGTTTTAATTATTGAGGAGGCAAAACCACATATGTTATGGCATGAACTAACAATACATACCACGGAAGAAGCAGTGGAGATGATTTCAAATTTTTTGCATGAAGCGGGTGCCGGAGGGGTTTCGATTGAAGAATCCGGTACTTTAAATAAAAAACGGGATACAACCTATGGCGAGTTATACGATGTTCCACTGAATGATATTCCCGAAGGTTTTGCCGTTATCAAAGGATACTTCTCTGAAGGTACGGACATGTCTGCCTTGCAGGAAGAAGTAAATCCGAGAATTGAAGAACTCCCCGATTTTGGAATTAATGTCGGAGAGATTCGTTACGAAACGCGTACAGTTGATGAAAATGACTGGGCAACAGCCTGGAAACAATACTTTAAACCCGTGCGTATATCGGATCGTTTGACGATCAAGCCAACATGGGAAGATTACACACCAGAGAGCGCGGATGAGAAAATCATCGAGCTCGACCCGGGCATGGCTTTTGGTACGGGCACGCATCCAACGACAACACTTTGCCTGCGTACATTAGAAACGGTTATTCAGGGCGGCGAAGAAATGATTGATGTGGGCACGGGTTCCGGCATTCTAGCTATTGGTGCGGTACAACTGGGTGCAAAGCATGTACTGGCACTAGATCTTGATCCAGTTGCTGTAACTAGCGCTATAGAAAATGTGGAGCTGAACAACATGCAACAACAGATCACAGTCAAAGAAAGCGATCTATTGTCTGTCCTTGGAAGCCAGGATCCTGCTCTGGGTGTCAAGCTGCCGGTTAAAATTATTGTAGCCAACATCTTGGCTGAGATAATTTTGCTTTTCGTCGATGATGTGTATAACGCACTGGAGTCTGGCGGGATTTATATCGTTTCGGGCATATGGAAGAACAAGGAGCAGGTTGTACATGATGCACTGGTGGCATCGGGATTTGAAGTTCGCGCGATCGAGCGTGAAGAGGACTGGCTAGCCTTTGAAGCCAGAAAGAGGTAGTCTATGGACTTCTTAGACCGGATCTTCCGTCTTCCGCTGGATCAACTGCCGTTCTTCCTGGTGACTATTCTGATCGCTTTTACGATACATGAATTTTCACATGCCTATTTTGCGAATAAATTCGGTGACCCCACAGCGAAGTTGCTTGGAAGGGTCACGTTGAATCCAGTAGCGCACTTTGACTTGCTAGGAGTGTTGCTGCTCGTGATTGCTGGTTTTGGATGGGCACGTCCTGTACCTGTGAACCGTGCGAATTTCGACAGACCAAGACTCATGGGGACGATCGTATCTGTAGTAGGTCCACTCAGCAATCTGCTGCTGGCTATTGTCGGTGCAGTTATCTATGGAATGTTGTTTGGATCAGGCGCACTGGGGAACATTGAAAATGAGCGGGTAGTCACAGCTGTGATGACATTTTTGCCGATGTTCAGTGTAACGAACTTTTTCCTGTTTATGTTTAATCTGATTCCGCTTCCGCCTCTGGACGGTTACCGTATCCTTGAAGATGTGCTACCGCCTTCGATCAGCCGCAAGCTGCAAGGTGTGGAACAATGGTCAATCATTGTGTTCCTGTTGATTCTGATTATTCCGCCATTACAGGCAGTCACAATTCAACCGTTATATCTGTTTGCAAACGACATGTACAGAGATTTAGCTGGTCTCGTTATTGAATTATATCGTTAATATAAGCTCTTGAAGGCTCTAGCATCTAGACCCTAGTGCTGGTCAGAAGCACATAAAAGTTGTATGATCATCTGTGGCGATTGGATTCTTGCCTGCTTCCAGGCAGGGAGAATTCCAGTCATAACAGGAAAGAATGGGTGGACAACATATGCAGCGATATTTTGTATCTGCAGAGCAGTTCAGTGAAAGTTCAGTGACGATTACGGGGGATGATGCCCGTCATATCGGCAAAGTCATGCGTGGCAAGCCTGGAGATAAGCTGATTGTCAGCGACGGAAACTCCAGAGAGGCGTTGGTCGCCATCGAAAGTATTGAAGCAGGCGAAGTGCAAGCAATCGTTCTGGAACCGCTGGTTATGGATCATGAAGCACGGTTGAATGTAACCGTGGCACAAAGCTTGCCGAAGGGCGACAAGATGGAAACAGTCATCCAGAGATGCACGGAAATTGGAGCCGTATCCTTTGTACCTTTTTTATCGGAACGGACGATTGTGCAATACGACGCCAAAAAAGAAGGCAAACGTCTGGAGCGTTGGCGGAAAATCGCCAAGGAAGCTGCCGAGCAGAGTCATCGTAACCGCATTCCAACCGTTGAGCAGCCGCTTTCCTGGAAAGGGCTGTTATCTTCTTTTGGGGACTATGACCTGGTCTGTTATTGTTATGAAAAAGAGGACGGCAAGCAACTTAGAGATGTTCTGGGGCCGTTTGTGAAAAAGCTTGCTCCTGACTCGGGGGCAAATGTGTTAATCGTAGTTGGACCTGAGGGTGGATTTTCCGAGAAGGAAACGGCTCAGGCCGATGAGGCAGGTGCAATCTCTGTTGGACTAGGCAAGCGTATTTTGCGGGCTGAGACAGCGGGTATGGCTGCACTGACTTGTGTTTTATATGAATCCGGAGAAATGGGGGGAATGTAATTATGCCATCCGTGGCGTTTTACACCTTGGGCTGCAAAGTTAACTTTTATGATACAGAGGCGATCTGGCAATTATTCAAAAACGAAGGATACGAACAGGTAGACTTTGATGAACAGTCAGCCGATGTTTATTTGATTAATACGTGTACGGTAACGAATACAGGCGACAAAAAGAGTCGTCAAATTATCCGCCGTGCCATCCGGCGCAATCCGGATGCGATTGTAGCGGTAACCGGATGTTATGCTCAGACATCTCCTGCGGAGATTCTGGATATTCCTGGCGTGGACCTGGTCATCGGAACTCAGGATCGGGATAAGATTTTGCCATATGTAAACGAAATTCAGGAGTCCCGTCAGCCTGTTAACGCAGTGCGCAACATTATGAAAACTCGTGTTTTTGAAGAAATGGATGTACCGGATTTCGCGGATCGTACACGTGCATTCCTCAAAATTCAGGATGGCTGTAACAACTTCTGTACCTTCTGCATCATTCCTTGGTCCCGTGGTTTGTCCCGCAGTCGTGAGTCAAACAGCATTGTTCAGCAAGCTCATCAGCTCGTACAAGCGGGTTACAAAGAGATTGTCCTGACAGGCATTCATACGGGCGGGTACGGAGACGACATGGAAAACTATGATCTGACCGACCTGCTGTGGGATTTGGACAAAGTGGAAGGTCTGGAGCGCATTCGGATCAGCTCGATTGAAGCAAGCCAGATTGATGATCGGATGTTAGATGTCATCAAACGTTCGGATAAACTGGTTCGTCATTTCCATATTCCGCTGCAAGCAGGAGATGACACCGTTCTAAAACGCATGCGCCGCAAATATACGACAGAAGAGTTCTATAACAAAATGCTGCGTATACGTGAGGCTATGCCGGACGTTGCGATCACAACCGACGTTATTGTGGGTTTCCCGGGCGAAACCGATGAGATGTATCGAAACGGATATGAACTGATGCGTAAAATCGGCTTCTCGGAAATGCACGTATTCCCTTACTCCAAACGGACAGGTACTCCGGCAGCGCGCATGGAGGATCAAGTAGACGATGACGTCAAAAATGCACGTGTGCATGAATTGATCGAACTGTCTGAACAGATGCAACTGGAGTATGCTGAGCAATTTGTGGGACAAGTGCTTGAAGTTATTCCCGAAGGTGAAGCGAAAGGCCGTGAAGGCAGCGGCAAGCTGCACGGTTACAGTGACAACTACATTCAACTGGTGTTTGACGGCACGCCTGATATGGTAGGTAAAGTGTGCCGCGTGAAGTTGACTGAAGCAGGTGCCAATGAGAGTGAAGGTGTCTTAGTTCGTGTACTTGAAGAGAATGTGAAACCCGCCGCGATGTAATCAAGGCGTGATGAACAAGGATTTCATTTCCTTGGGGAGTGTACCCGGGGAGATGAGGTCCTTCTTTGCCAATAAAAAGAATCGAAGTGCATGGGGGAGAACATGATGAACAAAAAAGAAATTTCAGCAGGCGGCGTTGTCTACAGAACAGGAGAAGACGGTCAGCTCCAGATTCAGCTCATTGTGGATCGTTACGGTAAAACGACACTTGCCAAGGGCAAAATGGAAGAAGGAGAAACGATCGAACAGACGGCACTTCGCGAGATTTTGGAAGAAACGGGTATGGTGGGGCGCATCGTGGAGCCGATTAATATCATTGCTTATACGTATCAACATGCCGAGTTTGGACCCGTGGACAAGGAAGTACACTATTACCTCGTGGAAGCAGAAAGTGGCGACTTGCAGCCTCAGATCGAAGAGATCAAAGGTGTGGATTGGTTTGCTCCGGAAGAGGCATGGTCCAAACAGCTGCAGAATGGATACGATAACAACGATGACATTTTGCGCATAGGTTTGAACAAACTGGGCATCAACGTATAACGTGACAGGTACGATGCTGCGTTCGATGGTCGCCTGACTTCATGTTCTACTGATCGAGAAAACCAGATGAATGGCGACACATCAAACGACAGGTGTTTTTGCCGATGGGGTGAGCACTGGAGTTTTTTTATGCCAGATAGGCAGATAACAGAATGGTAAGGCGAGTAATGAACTGATGATGTTAAAAAGGGTCTGGGCATGCGCAATCTGTGCCCCGTTGTCCGCTGACAGCCAGGCCGACACTGCATGCAGCTGGCCGATCAGCGGCATAAACAGCAGCGCTCCCGCAATGTTGAGCACAACATGGGAGGCTGCCACGAATTTGCCTGCGGAAGCCCCACCCGTAGCTGCAATAACAGCGGTGATACAGGTTCCAACGTTGGAACCGATCACAATGGCGATGCCGATCTCCACAGGTAATACACCTGTGGCTGCCAGGGTAATGGCCATGCTGATGACCGCGGCGCTGCTATGAATGAGCGCGGTCAGGCAGGCGCCGGCGAGAAATCCCCACCACAGGCTGTCGGCCGCCCGTTCCAGAAACCATTGGAATACGCCCATACTCCTTAGCGGGATAGCAATGGATTGCATGACCTGAATGCCTGTCATGACGAGAGCAAAACCTGCTGCTGCGAGAAAGCTGAATTGTATATTCGCCAATGAACGGCGGGTGCGTTCAGGAGCTGCCTGGTTGCGTTCACTTAGGACAACAAATATGGCCCAGCCTGTCAGGGATACAAGCAGTAACGGTAGCGAGGCACGTCCTATCTGAAGGCCGACAAGTTCTGTCGTCAGGCAGGTTCCGATATTGGTACCGAGGATAATGCCAAGTGTGCGGCCATAGGTGATTAATCGTGCGTTAGCCAGTCCAATGGTTAGCACCGTCACGGCAGTGCTACTCTGCAACAAGGCAGTTGCACCTGCACTGAACGCCATGCCCTTCCATGGGGCAGAAGTGGCACGGTTCAGCCAGTCTGCCAGCATCGGCCCTGCCATGCGCTGTAGTGCCGTCTCCATCAGCTTCATCCCGCCAAAAAAGATAATAAGCCCATATAACAGAGGCAGAATAACTTCTCTGAACATCCCGCATCATTCCTCCCGTCCAATTCCTTATCACTTATCCTATGAGGAAGCAGAGACAAGCATGACAAGTGGAGGAGCATTATACAAAATCTGCAATATAAGTTGATATTCTTTAATTCAACTTATATTGCCTCCCAATTCAAAAAATACGGTGATTCGGCAAACGTAGCGGAGGGGACGAAATTGAATCCGAAGAAGCGAAGCGCTCGCCTGAAAGCTTTCTGAAAGAAAGCTACATCGGAAGCATAGGCTTGACATCGGATTTTCCCTTTGGAGAAGGGGAATCCAAAAAATCCGAGGACAACAGCGATCATAGGATCAATTCGTCCCCGGAGTGTCTTGCCGCCCAAACCTATCTTTTCAACTAATTGAAGAAAGAAGTGGATCAATCTTGCCATCCGTAATATTGGAACGAAGCCGCAAAAAGCGGCTGGAACATGCACATCCCTGGATTTTTAATAATGAAATTGCATCTGTAGACGGCGACCCGGAACCGGGAGATATCGTCAACGTATTGAATCACCAAGGTCGCTACTTGGCGACAGGCTACTATAACCCGGCTTCCCAGATTACCGTTCGAGTAGTCTCATACCAGCCTTTGGAGTTTGAACAGATGGACACAGCCTTTTTTGCAGCTCGCTTCCGCGATTGTTTGCGTCACCGGGAACGTTTCATTCAAGATGGTGAGGCCTATCGTCTCGTTTATGGCGAAGCTGATTTCCTACCAGGATTGATTGTGGATCGATTCGGCAGCATCTTGGTTGTGCAAATCCTTACACTTGGTATGGATCGCTGCCGTGAAGCCATTGTGCAAGCTCTCATTGAAGTGATGCAGCCGGAAGGTATTTATGAACGCAGTGATGTATCCATTCGTGAATTGGAAGGTCTGGAGCAGGTCAAAGGACCACTTTATGGAGAATGTCCGCGTCACGTTACGGTGACCGAAAATGGGCTGCTCATCAAGGTGGATATCGTGGAAGGGCAGAAAACGGGATACTTTTTCGACCAGCGTGAGAATCGTGCGGCTATTGAGCCGTTGATGAAAGGTTGGGGGTACAAAAGCGATATCACACTGCAGCAGATCGAGCACGAAGGAACCGAACAGCTGCTGCCAGTGAACAAAAGCGGCAAAGTGGTAACTTTCCCGTATTGGGACGGAGCAACTGTACTGGAGTGTTTCTCTCATACCGGCAGCTTTACCCTGAACGCATGCAAATATGGTGCGAAAAAGGTAACCTGTCTCGATATTTCTGAACATGCCATTGAAAGCGCACGAACCAATGTGGAGCTAAATGGATTCACGGATCGGGTCGAATTCGTTGTAGCCGATGCTTTCCAGTACCTGCGTGAGCAAGTCAAAGGACTTGATGAGCGCAATGCACGTGCACGAGCAGCAGAGCAAAAGGTGGACACGTCCAAGGCATTATCCAGTGCTGGAAAAACGTTTGATGTCGTTATCCTTGATCCTCCTGCATTTGCCAAAACAAAATCGGCAGTCAAAGGGGCATGCCGCGGTTACAAGGATATCAACCTGCAGGGCATGAAACTGGTCAACGAGGGTGGATATTTGGTAACCGCAAGTTGTTCTTACCACATGCGTCCTGATCTGTTCCTTGAAACGATTGCGGATGCGGCGGAAGATGCAGGCAAAGTGCTACGTTTAATCGATTGGAAAGCAGCCGGCAAGGATCACCCGCAAATTTTGGGCGTAGATGAAGGACATTACCTGAAATTCGCTATTTTCGAAGTGCGAAGTAAAAAGAATTAAGAGGATCTTCTTTGATTAAGAATGATAAATGTACCCTATGAGATAGACACTTTAAAAAGTCCATCTTATAGGGTATTTTGTTTAATGATAGTGCATAGACACAGCAGACGTACATGAACATGAGCAAAGTAAAAGATGGGATTAGAAAGCAATTTTGTCCTGCCGTTACGAGGCTGCAACTGAACCATTACATACATTTCTCGACAAGCATCAGATAACGTTGATCTCCAATGCTACAGTCGGCTTTTTCAATATCAGTCTTACTTCTTCTTTTCCAATAACAATATTATGGTCTTATTAGGTGGATCATGGCAAACGTATGTTCCGAAGCGGACGAGGTGTGGTATACTGGAAATTAAAATCTTGTACGTGCAGTTTGGAGGATGACACATGTCCGTACGCTTTGTAATTGGCCGGGCAGGCAGTGGCAAAAGCACACTGATCACTCGGGAAATCACATCCTTGCTTAGGCAGGAGCCTCAAGGAAAACCGCTGATTCTGTTAGTTCCGGAACAGAGTTCATTCCGGACAGAACAGGCACTGGTTTCTTCAGGAGGAATTAAAGGCACGATGCGTGCCGAGGTGTTTGGCTTTCGACGTCTGGCTTATCGCGTCATGCAGGAGGCTGGAGGTTCGGCCCGTATTCCGATTGGAGCCGAGGGCAAGAAGATGCTTTTATATAAAGTCATCCAGCGCCGGAAGGAAGAATTACGGCTGTTTGCTGCTTCGGGCAGCCAGCTTGGATTTATTGGGGAATTGACGAATTTATATAGTGAGTTCAAACGATATGAAGTTCATGCCTCTTCACTCGAAGAGGGACTTGCAGAATGGAGCATTGCATCGGCTTCACCTATTCTGGAAGATAAGCTACATGATTTGAACCTGATCTACCATGATTATGAGCAGGAATTGGCTGATTTATATATAGATGATGAGGATACCCTGAACGAACTGACGGGCCGTTTGCCAGAAAGCACATGGCTACAGGGAGCTGAAGTGTGGATTGATGGATTTCACAGTTTCACTCCTCAAGAGCTAAGTGTTATTGGACAATTGATGTTGCAAGCTTCGTCTGTAACCATTTCCCTAACGCTTGATGGCGCTTACGAGCAAGGTATGCTGCCAGGAGAACTGGAATTGTTCTATCCAACCGCGAGTGCTTATGCGCGCCTTAAAGGCATGGCTGATCATTTGGGTGTGTCCAGCGATACAACGATACTGCATGCTGAAGTGTTGCCGAGATTTAAGGAGCGGCCTGGACTTGCCCATCTGGAGGCTGGTTTTGATCGGCGTGTTCGCTGGAGAAGTCAGGGCGAGGACTCGGGGATACGCTTGATCGCTGCGGAGAATCGCAGGGCAGAACTGGAGGGAGCACTGCGTGAAATGCGCCGTCTGGCGCAGGAGGATGGAGCGAGGTATCGGGATATGGCGGTGCTGGTTCGCGGCCTGGAGACTTATGCTGATATCGCGGAGCCGTTATTCAGGGATTATGATGTTCCGGTCTTCCTCGACCGAAGACGAAGTGAACTGCATCATCCTTTATCCGAATTCATCCGTTCAGCACTGGATATCGTCAGGCGCAACTGGCGTTATGAGGATGTATTTCGCTGTGTCAAAACAGATCTGCTACTTCCGCTGGATGGATCTATCACGCGTGAAGATATGGATCAGCTGGAGAATTATGTGCTTGCCTGCGGGATTCACGGATATCGCTGGACAGATGGAAAGCCGTGGAAGTATGTACCGAGTCTGTCTCTCGAGGAGAACAGTCAGGAAGGACGTAGCCGAGGACGCGATGCAGTATTATCACTGATGGAAAGCTGCAGAACCTTAATCACATCGGCACTTGGCACGTTCGAGAAACGAATGAAAAAAGCAAAAACGGCTGCCGCCCAGTGTGAGGCTTTATTCAGGCTGTTAGAGGATGCAGATATTGCACATAAGCTGGATCAGATGTCTACTCGGGCCAAGGCACAAGGGGATCCGGAGCGATCCAGAGAACATCGTCAAATGTGGGGTGCCGTGCTGGATCTGCTGGATCAGATGGTTGATATGATGGGCAATGAACGCCTGGATATCACTTTGTTCGCGGGCATGATGGAAACGGGATTGACTGAACTCAAGCTGGGGCTCGTTCCCCCGGCGCTTGACCAGGTGTTGTTTGGTTCCATGGATCGCACACGTCTGCGTGATATGAAATATGTTTTTATTCTCGGAGCAGTTGATGGAGAACTGCCAGCGATTCCTCAAGATAACGGTGTGTTAACCGAGCAGGAAAGATGGTTACTCAATGAAAGAGGGATGGGGCTGGGACCTGGAGCAACGAGACTCATGCTGGATGAACGTTTTCTGATCTACACCGCTTTGACAGCGGCCAGCAAGCAGTTATGGCTGAGCTATCCGGTCGCAGATGATGAGGGTAAATCACTACTGCCTTCCGAAATTGTGCGCCATGTACGCAAAATGTTTGGATTGCAGGAGCAGCCTTTACTTGCTCAGCCGCCAGTTTCGGATTCGGAGGCCGTGCATCTCTCATATGCGATTCATCCTGAACAGAGCCTATCCATGTTGATTGGACAGCTGCGCAGATGGCGCAGGGGAGAAGATATTTCCGACATATGGTGGGTAGTCTACAATTGGCATGTTACCCGTGAAGAGAGCCGCCCTGGGCTGGAGCGGTTGCTGAGTTCTGTCTTTTATCGTAACCGTGCGCTGCGGCTGCAAACTTCAACCAGCCGCCGGCTGTACGGTACGGAGGTGCGGACAAGTGTTTCAAGGATGGAACGGTTTGTTGCCTGTCCGTTCTCTCATTTTGCATCACATGGATTGAAGCTCAAGGAACGGCAATTATATCGCCTACAGGCTCCGGATATCGGTCAGTTGTTCCATGCTGCACTGAGTCAACTGGCGATGCGCCTGCGTGAGGAAAATCGTAGCTGGGGCAGTCTGACACCGGATCAATGCCGCCAGGAAGCGGAGCAAACGGTGGAGCAAATCGCTCCTCAGCTTCAGGGCGAAATCTTGCTGAGCACGAAGCGTTATGGTTATATTTTCCGCAAATTAAAAGATATCGTCAGCCGTGCATCCGTTATTCTAGGCGAACAGTCGAGACGCGGCAGTTTTGAACCGATTGGGCTGGAGCTTGATTTTGGTCCTGGGAAACCTTTGCCGCCCTTGCGTTTCGAACTGGAGAACGGCTGTGTATTGGAGATTGTTGGCCGGATCGACCGCGTAGATGTTGCAGAAGGTGAGAATGGTCTGTTGCTGCGTGTGATCGATTACAAGTCCAGCCAGACAGATCTCAAGCTTCATGAGGTGTACTACGGGTTATCGCTGCAGATGCTCACCTATCTGGAAGTGCTGCTCAGTGCGGCTGAGGAGTGGTTGGGGGAAACGGCGATGCCAGGAGGTACTCTCTATTTCCATGTGCATAATCCGCTACTGCAATCCGCCAATGGCATGACATCGGAACAGGCCGGGCAAGAGCTGCTGAAACGTTTTAAAATGAAAGGTCTGCTACTCGCTGACCGTGATGCCGTTGCTCAAATGGATAACACGCTGGACAAAGGGCATTCCGCTATAATTCCGGTGGCATTAAAAGCAGACGGCAGCTTCTACAGCAGTGCCGCTGTAGCGACTCCAGAACAGTGGGATACGCTGCTTGCCGCCGTTCGTGGCAATATCCGCGAGATTGGAACCCGGATTACGGACGGAGATACTGCGATTGAGCCTTATCGGATACAGCAGGAAATTGCATGTACGTTTTGTGCTTTCAAACCGGTCTGTCAGTTTGATGAAAATATTGAGGGTAATGATTATAAACTGTTGTCCAAACCGGGCAAACAGCAAATCTGGGACATGCTGTCTCATGGTCAGGAAGGGGGAACGTTATAATGCATATGCTTAAACCGGAAGGCAGCTTCTGGAGTGATGATCAGTGGAGCGCCATTGCTGAGCATGGAGAAGATATTCTGGTCGCCGCAGCTGCGGGATCGGGTAAAACAGCTGTTCTGGTCGAACGGATTATTCGCAAAATTGCAGACCCTTCCCAAGGATTCAGCGTGGATCGATTGCTTGTTGCTACATTTACGAAGGCGGCGGCTGCCGAGATGAAACAGCGCATTCGGGAAGCGCTGGATCGTGCGCTTGAGGAGCAGCCGGAGGAAGAACATTTGCGCAGGCAATTGTCGCTGCTCGGACGAGCCTCCATTACAACGCTACACTCCTTCTGTATGGAAGTCATTCGCAGGTACTATCAGCAGATTCCGCTGAATCCGGCATTCCGAATTCTGAATGAAAATGAGGCCGAGATGCTTCGTCAGGAATTGCTGGAGGAACTGTTTGAGGAAAAGTATGGCGAAGAAGACGAGGGCAGCACGTTCCGCGAACTGGTGGACTGGTTCAGTGGAGAACGGAATGATGATGCGATGCACCGGCTGGTGCAGCGTTTGTACGATTTCTCGCGAAGCCATTCATGGCCGGATCACTGGCTGATGGAGATGGCTGAAGCTTTTCAAGTGGAAAGCGTAGAGGCACTGGGTCAATCGGCCTGGGTGCAGAGCATTTTACGTGATGCGGCTCTCGCTCTTAGCGGGGCAGCAGGTTTGCTACGACAAGGAATTCAGATTTCGTTGCAGCCTGAGGGGCCGGCACCTTATGCGGAGACACTGCAAAAGGATTTGGCGATGGTTGAAGAGCTTTTATCCGCTGTTGAAGTCATGCCTTGGGACAGGTTGCCTGAGGTATTCGAGCCAGCTGTATTTGGCAAATTGAAGCCTTGTAAAAAAGATCAGACCGACCCTGGAATGCAAGAGCAGGTGAAGGAGCTGCGGGAAACGGCCAAAAAGGCTGTTGCCGATCTGAAAGGTTCACTTTTTGGCAGGAGTGCATTCTCCTTCTGGCAGGAGCTGGAGCAGGCTGCGCCGCTGATGCAAGAACTTTCTCGTCTGGTCAGTACCTTTGGCGAGCGTTATCGTCAGGCGAAGCAGGAACGCGGACAGGTTGATTTTAACGACCTGGAGCACTATTGTCTGCACATTTTGCGCCATGAGGATTCGACACCCGAACATTCGATGCCTTCGGATGCGGCGATGGAATATCGTGCACGTTTTGATGAAGTACTGCTGGATGAATATCAGGATACGAACACGGTTCAGGAGGATATTGTCAGATTGATCTCCAGAGAGAACCCGGGTAACCGATTCATGGTTGGTGACGTCAAACAGAGTATTTACCGCTTCCGCTTGGCTGAGCCAGGCCTTTTCATGAACAAATATCGTAACTACACGGCGAGTGTTCATGTGCATACGGATGACAACGAAGAAAATAGTACAAAAACGGGTGTAGCAACGGGAACGGGGAAACGAATCGACCTTGCCCGTAATTTCCGTAGTCGTGCCGAAGTGGTGCATTCCGTTAATGTTATATTCAGACAGCTTATGAACGAAGGGGTCGCTGAGATTGCCTATGATGAGCGGGCTCAGTTGGCCTACGGTGCATCCTTTCCGTCAGAGACACTTGGAAGCGAGGCGTACACGCCTGAGCTTGTGTTAATTGATCGCCAAGGCAGCGGAACGGATCTATCGGAGGTAACCGAAGATGGAGTAGATGCGGTTGGAGCTGCAGAACTGGAGAGCGCCGAACTTGAAACGGCTCAACTGGAAGCACGTGCTATTGCCGCGCGAATTCGAGAAATGGTCGGAGAAACAGATAAACCTGCGCTCAGCGTCTATGATAAGGCTTTGCAGACGATGCGTCCGGCACGTTATGGAGACATTGTTATTTTGCTGCGTTCGACCCTGATGTGGGCACCGCTGATGATTGAGGAATTCAGACAGCAGGGCATCCCGGCAGGTGGAGAGCAGAGTAAGGGATATTTTCAAGCTACGGAAGTGGAAATTATGTTATCACTATTGCAGCTTGTGGATAATCCAAGACAGGATATTCCAATGGCGTCCGTGCTACGTTCTCCTATGGTTGGACTAAATGAAGAAGAACTTGCCCAGATTCGTCTAGGGGACAAAAGACAGTCTTTTTATGATGCAGTCATATCAGCTGCAGGAGAGTGGAAGAGTGGATCAAATATACCCGGTCAGCGGTCTGAGCCAGGACAGGACCCGATGGATGAAGGTTTGATTCAGTTACAGTGGCCGGAAGGTTGGTCAGAGATCGAACAGGCTCAGCGCGAATCAGCCGTTACTACTGAATTAGAAGTGGATTCGGATCTGCAGCAGAAGCTTATTTGTTTTTTGCGTCAATTGGAACAGTGGAGACTGGAAGCAAGGCAAGGCAGCTTAAGTGAGCTGATTTGGCGCATTTTTCGCGAAACGGGATATCTGGACTGGGTTGGAGGACTTCCAGGCGGCCAACAGCGCCAAAGCAATCTGAAGGCGTTGTATGATCGAGCGCGTCAATATGAGGAATCAACGGCAAATCGTGGGTTGTTCCGTTTCCTGACGTATGTCTCCAGATTGCGGGAAAATGGCGGTGACCTCGGAGCAGCAGCCAGCGGTTCAGGGGAACAGGACAACGTAGTACGAATCATGACCATTCATCGAAGTAAAGGTCTGGAGTTTCCGATTGTGTTTGTCGGAGGTATCTCGAAAATGTTTAATCAGCAGGATCTTCATGCACCGTTTCTGATGCACAAGGAACTTGGCTTTGGCCCGAGATTTGTGGATCGTGACAACAGGGTGGCTTATCCTACATTAGCCAATCTGGCTATACGTCGGCGGGCTCAGTTTGAACTTTTGGCGGAAGAGATGAGGGTGTTGTATGTCGCCTTAACCCGGCCAAAAGAGAAAATGATTCTGGTAGGAACGGTGAAGGATGCAGCCAAAAAGGCGCAGGTTTGGTCTCAGGTTAAAGACAGTCCGGAACTGGCGCTACCCGATTATCTGCTTGCTGCGGGACGGAATTATCTGGACTGGATCGGTCCGGCATTGATAAGACACAGGGATGCGGCGGTGCTGCGTGAGCTTGCAGGGGATCGTGATCATTTTGCGGCATGTTTGGCAAGTGATGAATCACGTTGGAACATATCGGTGGTGGCTGCGGATCAAGTGTCACGTGATATGAACTCAGGCGTAGTACAGAACGAAGAAGACGTGATGAACGAGTTGAGAACAGAACGGACGACAGCTCTGCAAGAGTTGCAGCCGGTTCGATTAAATTCATCGGCAGCAGTGATTGAGCAGTCAGATTTAAACGAATCCAATGAAGAGGTTCTGGATGGACTTGTGCGTGAAATAGACAAACGTCTTTCCTGGACGTATCCGAATGAACAAGCCTCACATGTGGCTGCGAGCACTTCGGTGACCGAAATGAAGAGCTTGCTATCGAACCAGGAGGATGTTTCGTATCGTGTGATGGAAGAGCTGCGGGAGCAAGCGGAGATTCTTCAGGGAACCCAAGCCATGCAATCTTCATTCAAACTACATCTGCGCCGTCCCAAATTCATGGAAGAGAGACAACTGACGGGAACAGAACGGGGAATCGTGTATCACACGTTGATGCAGCATCTTCCTGTAGACGGTTCAGTTGTGGATACAGCTGTTGTTGAACAGACCATTTCCCGCTTGCTGGCGCTTCAAATTTTGCTTCCTTATCAGGTGGAGGCAATTGAACGCAGTGAACTAACGTCCTTCTTTGAAACACAACCAGGAATGGAGATGCTTCGTGCATCATGGATTAAAAGGGAGATTCCATTTACTTATGGCCTCCCGGCACATCAATCTCCTGCGGAGTGGCTAAATGAATTGCAGCGGAATGAAGAGCAGGAGATGTTCGGTGAACATCGTAAAGTGCAGGCTCTGCTAGAGAACGAAACCGTGCTCGTAAGGGGGATCATTGACTGTCTCTATGAGGTCGATGGTGAACTTGTTCTGCTAGATTACAAGACCGATCGGGTGCTGGATCATCGCGGGGGGCTGGAACCGCTGATTGAAAACTATCGTTTCCAACTAGAATTGTACGGACGGGCGATTGAGGATATATTGGGTCGGCAAGTTGACCATACATGGCTCTACTTTTTTGATGGTGGTCATGCGGTTAAATTATAAAGTGATAGAAGAAATGATAGATGAGTTAGGGAAGAGAGGTGGAACGGACGATGCGTATCTTGCATACGGGAGACTGGCATCTGGGGAAAACGCTGGAGGGACGAAGCAGGCTTCGTGAACAGGAGGACTTTGTCGATGAACTCGTCAAACTTGCCGATGATCAACAGGCCGATGCTATTTTGATGGCTGGAGATGTGTACGATTCTGTTAATCCACCTGCCTCGGCTGAACAACTGTTTTATGAGGCGGCAGCACGTTTGACCGAACATGGAAGACCCCTTGTTGTCATTGCAGGCAACCACGATCAACCCGAGCGGGTAGCTTCGGTGACCCCTCTTGTGAACAGACAAGGAATTACGTTGGTTGGCACGCCGGTATCAGAAGCGGTTACCATTCATACACGGCGAACCGGAGAGACAGCATACATTGCAGCTTTACCGTACCCCTCGGAAGCGAGATTAAATGAGCTGTTAACGACAGATGGAGACGAGAATGTGCTTCGTCAAGCTTACAGCCGCAGAGTGGGCATGTTAATGCAGCGTTTGGCCTCTTCCTTTCGTCCAGATACAGTGAATCTCGCCATGAGCCATATTTATGTGTTAGGCGGAGTAGAGAGCGATTCAGAACGGCCTATTCAAGTGGGGGGAGCCTACACGGTAGACCCATCTTCTTTGGCTACAGGGGCACAGTATACTGCACTGGGGCATTTGCATCGGGCACAAGCCGTGAAAGGGGATGGTGTCATTCGGTACAGCGGTTCTCCACTGGCGTACAGTTTCTCGGAAGCTGGACAGAGCAAATCCGTTACAATGGTGGATCTCACACCAGGTGGAGCAGCACAAGTCGAAGAGGTGTTGCTTACCTCGGGGAATCCGCTCGTTCGTTGGAAGGCACGCGGCGGTCTGGCTGAAGTGTACCGTTGGCTTGACGAAGGACGTGACCCCAAGGCATACATCGATATGGAAGTCTGGCTGGAGGATGCGATGTCTCTGAAAGAGATTCAGCAGTTGCGTAAAGCCCATGAGGGCATTATCCATATTCGTCCTGTATATCCCGAGATGGAAGCAGCAGGGCTTATAGAGCAGCGTTCAGAGCTGCCAGTGCATGAACTTTTCCGCAAATTTTATCAGCGTCAGACTGGCGGAGCACAGCCCGAAGATAGCCTTGTACAGTTGTTCCTGGAGCTTGTGGATGAAGACGAGCCAGGTGCGCGCGAGGAGGTCGAAGGCAGATGAGACCGATTTTACTGAAGGTTGCCGGACTGCAAAGTTATCGTGAGATGCAGGAAATTGATTTTACGGTGCTGACGGAGACGGGTTTGTTTGGGATTTTCGGGCCTACCGGCAGTGGCAAATCTTCCTTGCTTGATGCGATTACCCTTGCCATGTATGGCAAGGTGGAGCGGGCTGTGAATGGTACACAGGGCATTATGAATCATGCCGAAGATTCGCTCTCTGTTGCTTTTACATTTGAGCTTGTTTCGGCAGAGGGTACAAGGAGATTTCGGGTCGAACGGCGTTTCAAGCGTAACAATGAAGTATCTGTCAGCAATACGGTCAGCAAGTTTATCGAGACGATTGACGGGGAAGATCAAGTGCTTGCTGACAAGCTGGCCGAAGTGAATCGGTGCGTTGAAGATGTGATTGGTCTGAAAATGGATGATTTCACAAGGGCGGTTGTTTTGCCACAAGGGAAATTTGCCGAGTTTCTCTCGCTGAAAGGGAGTGAGCGGAGGCAGATGTTGCAACGGCTCTTCCATCTGGAAAAGTACGGAGATCAGCTCTCGATTAAATTGAGTCGTCGAGTCAAGGACAACGACATGGTGCATCAATCCCTTGCTGCAGAGCAGCAGGGACTCGGCAATGCCAGTCGAGAAACGCTCGAAGAAACGAAACATTTGCTTCAGGCTGCAATTCAGCATGCCGAGGTATCGCGTAAAGTAGTGGATTCAGCGGTGAAGGAAGCAGAACAATTTGGCAAAATCCGTGAGCTGAGTCAGGAACGGCAAACAAGAATGGAAGAGCAGCAGCAACTGCATTCCAGGGCAGAACAGATTGAAGCCAATGAAGAACGTTTGAAGTTATCGGGAGCTGCCGAAGCGATGCTGCCTGCTCTTCAGACCGTGCAGAGCGCATCTGCAACCCGGAAGCAGCGGCAGATGGAGGCAGAAACGGCTCGGCAGCAGGCGGTAGAGCATGAACGTGTAGCTGTGCAGGAAGCGGAAAAGGCTGAAGAGGCCCGGCAACAGTTGGCAGCAGAAGAGCCGAAATTACTCCTGCGTTTGGATCAGCTGGAACAAGCCAAGGAACTGCAGCGGGAACGGGATGGTCTGCAGGCGGATTGTTCCCGACTTGCACAGCTGATGGAGAAAGGGCAAGCAGAACAGACAACATTGAGGCAACAGCTGCATAAAGAGCAGGAGCTTCAACTGCGTGGACGTAAACGGCGTGAGGAATTACAGGAGAGTCTCAAGCCAAACGAAGTAAAATCCGAGGAGCGCAGACAGCTGCAAACAGCGCTTGAACTGAAACATCGGATCGATACGGCGTCTGAGCAGGTAAAACAGCATAAAGTGGATATGCAGACCTATCAGCAGTCTGCCGAACAAGGAGCCGCCAAGCTGGAAGTGGCGGCTGCGGAAGAGAGACGCCTGACCGAACAGCGCCAGCAATTGGTTGAACAGGCGTCAGCGGGTCTTGAGGCCTTGCTTGCCTGTGAGCAGGATCTCAGCCGCGAACAACGCTTGCTGGCCCAGGCGGAGGAACAGCTGCGTGGCACGATGCGTGAGCAGGAGCTGCACCGGCTGTCCACCGCCTTGCGCGCCGAGCTGCGCGATGGCGAGCCGTGCCCGGTGTGCGGCTCCGCACACCACCCGCTCCCGGCTGCGCCGCCGGGAGAAGGTCCGCACGCAGACGATGCGGACCTGGAACTGCTGCGCAGCCTGCACGCGGAGCTGCAGGAGCTGCGCTTCGGGCTGCGCCAGCAGCTGCACGAACGTCGCAGCCTGCTGACGCAGCTTGGCGCCGCGGCCGGCGATGCCCCGGCCGCAGCCGAGGCCGCGCCTGCGGCAGCGGAGCCCGAGCCTGCCGGATCGCCCGATAGCGGGCGAACTCCGGCGGGCTGGGCAGCGCGTGCCGCTGCGCTGCGCGAAGCCGCGCAGGCGCTGGCTGACGCAGCAGCGCCACTGCAGGGCGAAGCCGCCGCGTTGCAGCAGGCGGCTTCGGGCGCGCAGCAGCGCCGCATGGAAGCGGCAGCTGCGCAAGAGGCCGGCCGTGCCGGGCTCGCCCAGGCGGAGCGCAAGCTGGCCGAGAGCGAAGCCGCCGCGGCTGCATTGCAGGGCCGCTGGGCGGCAGAACTGCCTGACATCGCGCAGGAGGAGGCCGCAGGCCGCTATCAAGCGATGCAGGAGCGCGATGCACGCGCCGAAGACATCAAGGAACGCCTGAGCAAAAGCGTCACGTTCCTTGAGGAAAAAGAGCAGCTTGTCCAGACATTGCAGCAGAAGCTGGTGGAATTGGACAAGCAGCTGATCCAGTGGCAGACCGAATGGCAAGGCGGCAGCAAGCAGCTTGCCGAGAAAGAAGAACGTCTGCGCCAGTGGGTTGGCGAGCAACGGGTAGAAGATCTGATCCACGGGGCGCAGCAGCGCTTGAACGAACTGCGCAAGATTGCGGAAGAATCTGCACAACGCTTCAAACAAGCGGATGCGCAGAAGCAGGAATCCGTGAAACGTGACGTAATGACACAGCAGGCGTCCGTTTCTGCGGCAGAGCATCTGGAACAGGCGCAGGAGCGTTGGCAACAACTGCTGGAACAGTCGCCGTTCGAAACAGATATCGCTGTTACACAGGCGGCTATGGCTGCCGAGGACGCCGAACGGTTGAAGAAAGAAATTCAGTATCATCGTGAACGTGAGCGCGAACTGGCTTCTCAGCTGCGTGAGCTGGAGCAGAAGCTGGATGGTGCAGTTGTTACGGAAGAGCAGTGGATCGCTTGCACAGAGCGTTTGAAACAGGCCCGTTTCGAGGATGAGACAGCGTTACAATCGAAAGCGCGTGCCGAGCGAGATCTGGAGGATGTGCAGCAACGCCATGTTCGCTGGACTGAGCTGGAGACGAAACGACTGGAGATTAGCCATCAAGGCGAGTTACTGAGCAAGCTGCAGGCCGCTTTCCGGGGCAATGCATTTGTAGAGTACATTGCTGAGGAGCAGCTGATGCAGGTAAGTCATGCGGCTTCCCAGCGTTTACGTTTCTTGACGAAGCAGAGATATTCCCTTGAAGTGGATTCGGGCGGCGGTTTTGTTATCTGCGACGATGCGAATGGCGGCGTCAAACGTCCGGTGTCTACCTTGTCCGGGGGAGAGACATTCCTAACCTCGTTGTCACTGGCCCTGGCTTTATCCGCTCAGATTCAGCTGCGGGGACAATATCCGCTGCAATTTTTCTTCCTGGACGAAGGGTTCGGCACATTGGATCCGGACCTGCTGGATACGGTCATCACATCCCTGGAGAAATTGCATGACGATCGGCTCACCGTAGGGATTATCAGTCACGTTCCTGAACTGCGTGCGCGTTTGCCGCGCAAGCTGGTCGTTATTCCGGCGGGGGATGCTGGTGCGGGATCGAGAGTTGTGTTGGAAAGTTTGTAAATTCTGATTGAATGTAAATGAATTGTTTGTAAAATATTTCTCTTTTTCTACCCTACGTTAAACGAGTGAGTTACATCACAGATACAGGTTCACCACGCTGTTATACTACAGCTAAGCCGACAAACTTGCTTTAAGCTCCCCGCCCGGACATCTGTTCAGGAAGCATCCTGTATAGATGTCCGCGTAGCAGGACTTCTACGGAAGCCCTATCGCGAGGGGCTTCTTTTTTTTGTTCAGCATGCTTTCCCGTTGTGTTATTTTATCCTCTCATGCTCACGCTTTGATCTAAACCTCTCTAATGCAGTGTCAATCTGCCCAGTTCTGAATACGATGAAGGGTGAAGAAGAGAAGCATTGGGAGGCGTTAAGCGTGGATAAAGTAGCAGCAAAGAAACTATGTAAGGATCACATCCATCGTTATGTATGTATTCAGATGAATGATGGTTCGCATTATGATGGCATTGTAGAGAATGTGGATGATGAAATGATTTATTTGGCCGTTCCTGTTGGGAATGAAGTGATGGCAGGCCATGCCAATGTGGGTCCGAATATGATGCCTGTAGCTCATTATCCAGCGGCGGCTGCTCGTGGATTTTATCCTGGTTACGGTTATCCGTCCCCTTATCCTTATTATGGCTATGGTCGCAGACGCTTTAACAGGCTGGTTCTGCCTTTATTTGCACTGACAGCATTAAGCTTGCTGCCGTATTATTAAAACCGGTTTAAGTCCGCATCACATGTGACCTCATAACGAGCAAACATCTTAAGGTCATACCCTGGCAATGGCATTCATGCCTGCGGGTGTGACTTTTTCTTTTAAAAACGATCACAAGGGAAAAGGAGTACGCGCACGTAGATAAAAGCATTTGTTCCAGTGTTGTGCAGAAATTAAACAAGCCCGCGCAGCATTGGACGTACGATTTTACTTTTAGTATGATATAGGGGTATACATAATTTGAAGTCAAAGGAAGGAGGGATTGTACGATGGACTGCTTATTTTGCAAAATTGTAGAGGGCACCATTCCCTCCAACAAAGTACTGGAGAACGACCATGTGATTGTATTTCACGATATTCATCCTGCGGCACCTACGCATGTGTTGATTGTTCCGAAGAAACATATTGCATCCATGAATGATGTAACCGCAGAAGATTTACCTTTGATCGGGGAAATTCATGCGGCTGCACAGGAGGCTGCCAAACGGCTGGGCGTGCAGGAATCGGGATACCGGTTAATTAACAATTGCGGCCAAGACGGCGAGCAGACGGTGCACCATTTGCACTATCATTTGCTGGGCGGAACCAGACTGGGTGCGCTCACGAGTTTGTCTGATTCTCACCAATAAGATCACGTTATGATGCACTCAGGTTGCAATATTGTTTTTTGCACTTGATAAATTGCTGTAGCTCAGCTAATATTAAGGGATCACGTTAAGGTTGACACTTTTATTGCCTTTCGCCTATAATGAAAGATGATGAACCGTGTTATTGCTCTTGGACGGTCTGGTCGGAGGGAGGGAAAACTGGTGTCTGAAACTAAAGTTCGCAAAAACGAGACTATTGATGCTGCACTTCGCCGTTTTAAACGTTCCATCGCTAAAGATGGCGTCTTGGCTGAGGTGAAGAAACGTAAGCATTATGAGAAGCCAAGCGTAAAGCGCAAGAAAAAGTCCGAGGCTGCTCGTAAGAGAAAGTTTTAGGAGGATTTTAACTACATGAATCTTAGCGAACGATTGAACGAAGATATGAAGCAAGCGATGAAGAGTAAGGACAAGTTCAGACTCTCCACCATTCGGTTGATTCGTTCGACGATCAAGAATCTTGAAATAGATTTGAAAAGAGATTTGGATGACAACGAAGTGCTTGATATCCTGAGTCGTGAAATCAAACAGCGCAAAGATGCCCTCCAAGAATTTGGCAAAGCAGGTCGCGAAGAACTCGCGGCAAATGCCGAAGCGGAAATTGAAATACTTATCCAGTATCTTCCTGCACAGCTTACCGAAGAAGAAATTAAAGTAATTGTACAGCAGACCATCCAGGAAACCGGTGCTTCTTCGAAAGCCGAGATGGGGAAAGTGATGGCGGCCCTTATGCCGAAAGTCAAAGGCAAAGCGGACGGCAAACTGGTTAATCAAGCAGTTCAACAATTTCTGCAATAAAGCAAATTCAATAAACACCTCCTGACTTGTCAGGAGGTGTTTTTTCTATTTTCGTCTTCATCGTCATTAGCATCATCTTCTTTTTTATAGTGAAATAGTTCACGAGAAGGTCATTCTCCAAATTGTTGCTATAATACACGATTACATTCTATTACATGCGTAGGGGGCTTATTCATATATAATTGCATTTCTTTCCTTCACTAAAACTACACATAAATTTATAAATAATGGATCTAAAACATGATTTTGGATATATATTTCTTGCAATTACTCGAACATTCAAATATAATTTTAAGTTTTTGAAACGTAATGTTGCATTGTGCGTAATAAATACCATAAGCTGGACAGTATAACATTATCGGAAAAGGGGGGGACTTATGTGAAGGGAAAGCGCCGGAAGAAGCTTGCGGGCTCAATACTGCTCTTGATGCTGCTGACGCTTTTGCTTCCTGTTTTGATTGGAATACCGTCAGCGCATGCAGCTGAGAAAAGCGGCGCCGTATATATTATTCCGGTAGATAAACCAATCGAGCAGGGGTTAGGCAAATTCATGGAGCGCGGATTCAAGGAAGCAGAGAAAATGAATGCTGGCTTGATCATTCTTGATATCAATACGCCGGGAGGCCGTGTGGATACTGCAGATGCGCTAGGTACGATGATCAAAGACAGCCCGATTGAAACGTTGGCGTTTGTCCGTGGTGACGCTGCATCCGCAGGGAGTTTTCTTGCCCTGAATGCAGATAAGATCGTAATGTCACCAGGCAGTATGATTGGTGCGGCAGCCATGGTAGACAGCACAGGCAAACATGTCGACGATCCCAAGCTGGTAGCATACTGGACGAGTAAAATGGAGGGTGCTGCCCAAAAGAGTGGCCGGGATGGTGATATTGCAGCAGGCATGGCTGACGTGAATATGGTGGTAGAGATGCCGGAGATCAATAAAACCAAACAAAAAGGTGAAATTATTGCTCTCTCCGCAGAGGACGCATTGAAAGTGGGTTATGCCGACCATATCAGCAATACACCTGAGGAAGCAGCAGTTTGGCTTGGTTATAGTCAAGAGCATGTGTTCAAATTGGAACGCACTGCTGCCGAGAACATTTCCACATTTTTAACCAATCCGATTGTGATGACGGTACTTCTGTTCATTGGTATTGCTGGTGTCATCATTGAGCTGATTGTGCCTGGATTTGGCGTTCCAGGAATTGTAGGGATTGTATGTTTTGTGCTTTATTTCTCCGGAAACTACATTGCGGGGTTTGCCGGGGCGGAGACATGGGTATTATTTACGGTCGGGCTTGTCATGATGATTCTGGAGATGTTTATTCCGAGCTTTGGGATTCTGGGGATTTTGGGATCCATTGCGCTGGTAGCCGGAGTTGTCAGAGCAGCTTACGACACGAGTGATGCGTTTGTGTCCCTGGGTATTGCTTTTGGAGCTGCACTAGTCGTAATCGCGATCATCGCTGTGGTCTTCAAGGATCGAGGAATATGGAATCGATTCATATTAAGCGATAAGTTGTCAGCTGACCGTGGATATTCTTCGGCTACAGAACGTAAAGAGCTGATTGGCTTGCAGGGCATCAGTCTTACACCGCTTCGTCCATCAGGAACGGCGATGTTTGATGGTGAGCGCATCGATGTGGTCACCGATGGCGGATTTATTCCAATTGATACGCCGATTATTGTGATCAAAGCAGAAGGTACCCGGATCGTTGTTCAACAGGCTTTGCCGGTGTAACCCTGCGGTTGCCGAAGCGATGATATCACTTCGGCAACGTACATAACCATGCTGCCGAGCTGCAGGCAATGTGGTGCAAGAGGTTTCAGCAGCGGATTCATTAGCGTCAGTTCTGATGCTCCCTTTTACAAAAAAACATATTGCAAACGGAGGAATTTAAACTATGGATCCAATGATCACCATTTTGCTCATCGCGGTACTGGCGATTATCGTATTGAGTGTATTCTTCAGCTTTTTCCCGGTTATGCTCTGGATCTCGGCTATTGCATCCGGCGTGCGTGTAGGTATCATTACGCTGGTGGCCATGAGATTGAGACGTGTAACACCAAGTCGTATCGTTAACCCGTTGATCAAAGCAACCAAAGCGGGTCTTCAACTGACAATGAACCAATTGGAGAGTCACTTCCTTGCGGGTGGTAACGTTGACCGTGTTGTTAATGCATTGATTGCTGCACAACGTGCCAATATTCCACTCGAATTTGAACGTGCTGCAGCCATTGACCTTGCAGGTCGTGACGTATTGCAAGCCGTACAAATGAGCGTTAACCCGCGTGTTATTGAAACACCAATCGTATCCGCTGTAGCCAAAGACGGTATCGAAGTTAAAGTTAGAGCGAGAGTCACAGTTCGTGCCAATATCGATCGCCTCGTCGGTGGTGCTGGTGAGGAAACCATTATTGCCCGTGTCGGCGAAGGTATTGTAAGTACGAACGGTTCCTCGAACTCTCACAAAGATGTCTTGGAAAATCCGGATTTGATCTCTCGTACGGTATTGTCCAAAGGTTTGGACGCGGGTACCGCGTTTGAAATCCTGTCTATTGATATCGCGGACGTAGACGTAGGTAAAAACATTGGTGCCTTCTTGCAAACCGAGCAGGCAGAAGCAGATAAACGTATTGCACAGGCAAAAGCAGAAGAGCGTCGTGCAATGGCCGTAGCACAAGAGCAAGAGATGAAAGCACGCGTTGTTGAGATGAGAGCACGTGTCGTAGAGTCCGAGTCCCAAGTTCCACTCGCGATGTCTGAAGCACTCCGCAGTGGTAAAATTGGCGTGATGGACTATATGAACCTGAAAAACATTGAAGCGGATACTCAGATGCGCAACACTTTGGGAAAACCTGCTGAGGGTCCGAATTCCAATGATCAGGGTGATTCCAAAAACGGAAGATAGGCGGTGAATGCATATGAGCCTATTTGAGTGGATATTTAACAATCTGTATGTTGTAGCCATTGTTGCCTTTGCCCTCTTTTCGTTCCTTGGAAAGTTGGGGAAATCGGCAAACCCCAATCAGAAGCGTCCTGGTAACGGAATGCCGACGTTTGGAGGCGGTGAAGACGCGAATCGTCGTTCCGGTAATGCTTCTCCGCAGCAGTCATCCGGAACAGATGACCGCCGTTACGAGGAGCAGCATGACGAGCGTTATGACAGTGAGCGCTATGATGATGAACGTTATGACCAGCCTTACCCAGAGCCTGCAGCGTCTTCCCGTTTGGAAGGTGATTTTCGAGGTGACCAATCCATGGGTAGCATGAAGAGCTCGGTCGATGAGCAGATGAGATTGATGGAAGAACAGCAACGTTTGATACAGGAGAGACTGAATCGTATCTCTTCAGCAAGTTCTCCATCGGTATCGAACTCCAGTTTTGAAGATACGGATACAACGGATACAGGGGCTTCCCGTCTTCGCCAAGAGGATATACGAACAGGTGTCCTCTGGGCAGAAGTGCTCGGTTCTCCCCGTTCGAAGCATCCTTTTGGCACAAGAGGTAAGCTGTAGACGTCTGCAAGTTATCTGTTATATCTAAGATCCAATGAAGCCTTTTCTGGCGGTATCCTGCCTCCAGAGAAGGCTTTTTTTGTATGCCTGTGTTTTTAGCAAAATTTGTACATTACCGCTCACCAATTCTTCATAATTCCCTGAATTTGCGCATAAGTTGAACTGTAGAGGAAGGGGGAAGACCTTCGAATGACCCGGATCAGTCGCAAGCTGCGCAGATGGACCAGTGAAGTGCTGGATCTGCCGCAGGATGTGCTTTATGATATGCCACGGTTAACCCTGATCGGCAGCAAGCAACTGTATATAGAAAATCATCGTGGTGTCATCCATTTCACACCGGATCGCATCGTACTTGCTCTGTCACAAGGCCAGTTAGAGATTAAAGGCAGCGCTTTGGTCATACGTAACATTTTGCCGGATGAAGTAGCAATAGAAGGTACTATTCTGGATATCCATATGAATGGAGTGGAGGGAAACGGATGAAGCAGCCCAGTCTGTATAAATTGCGAGGAGCCGTGAAGATCAAAGTTACAGGCGGAGACATTGAGACTTTAATCAATATGATAACAGAGCAGCGGCTGAGTGTATGGGATTTGCGTGCACAGGTTGGACGCCAGGCGGAGATGAGCATTTTGCTTCCGCATTTTTTCAGACTGCGTCCCCTTGTAAAAAGGACAGGCTGCAGAGTGAAAATCACTCACCGCAGTGGATTACCCTTTTTCCTGGCTCGTTTGTTCCGCAGGAAGTTTTTTGCCTTCGGCATGTTATTTTTTGTGGCGGCCCTATTTGCGCTATCGTCCATGATTTGGAATGTGGAAGTCAAAGGGAATGTAACGATTCCAACAGATGAGGTGCTGGCTGCGGCCAAAAAGGAGGGCCTCTATCCCTTTCAATGGGGGTTCCGAATGGAAAGCCCGGACAAGCTCTCCAGACAGCTTGCGCTTGCACTGCCGAATGTAACCTGGATTGGCGTAACCAAAGAAGGGACAAGAGTTACGATTCAGGTGGTCGAGTCGGCGCAGCCTAAACGTGAGCCATTGCTGAACCCAAGACATCTGATCAGTAAATCCGATGCGGTTGTCACCCAGATTTATGCCGAACAGGGACGTCCTGTTGTACAGAAGGACATGCGTGTCAAGAAAGGACAAGTGCTGATCTCGGGCATTCTTGGTGATGAGGAAAATACCAAAACGATTGTTGCTAAAGGAGAAGTCCGGGGAATGGTCTGGCGGGAATACGATATACAAGTCCCCCTGATACAGAAACATCAAACGATGACGGGGGAGAGCAAAGAGCGGTTTTATGTGGTACTTGGGGGTTGGGCAATCCAATTATGGGGGTATGGAAGTACGCCCTATAGTTCATATGATACGGAGACCTACCACAAACCTCTCACCTGGCGTTCCTTCACCTTACCTATGGGATGGATGACAGAGAAGGATATGGAAACGAATTTTCATCAGGAAGAGCAGAGTGTCGCTTGGGCCAAAACAAAAGGTTTGGAAGGGGCGCGAAATGATATTTTGGCCAAGAACGGTAAAGGTACGGAAATTTTAAGTGAAAAAATTTTGCATGAGAAGAAAGAGAATGGTAAAGTTTATATGAAAGTATTATTTGAAGTAGAAGAAAGCATCGCGGAAGAACTTCCGTTAGTCCATAGTCAAGGAGAATGAGGATATTTGTCAGAGCAAACACGCAGCATACAAATCTCGCTCCAGAGTGCGGGAGAGGGGCAATCTCTGTTTGGCCCCCAAGATATTTTTCTGAAACTAATTGAATCCGAGATTCCTGCCCAGATCGCGTCACGCGAAGCAGAGATTAATATCTTTGGTACTGTGCAGCAGGTGGAATCCCTTGAACAACTATTCGATGTCTTATTGCAATTGATACGTAACGGTTACGTGTTAACCGAAAGGGATGTCAAGTATGCAATAGAACTGGCAAAAGACTTGCGGGCAGATCAGCTTCTGGATCTGTTCAAAGGCGAAATTACGACGACATATCGTGGTAAGCCGATCCGTGTGAAAACGATTGGACAGAAACATTACGTAACCACGATTAAAAAACGGGATATCGTATTCGGGATTGGTCCTGCCGGAACAGGCAAAACCTACCTTGCTGTTGTGCTGGCTGTTGCCGCAATTAAAGAAGGCAGTGTCAAACGCATCGTGCTTACAAGGCCTGCGGTTGAAGCTGGTGAAAGTTTAGGTTTCTTGCCAGGTGATCTGCAGGAGAAGGTAGACCCGTATCTGAGACCACTGTATGACGCGCTCTATGACGTTATGGGGCAGGAACAGACAGCAAAGGCACTGGAACGCGGATTGATTGAAATCGCTCCCTTGGCCTACATGCGTGGGCGCACGTTGGATGATTCCTTTATCATTCTGGATGAAGCACAGAACACAACACCGGAGCAGATGAAAATGTTTTTGACTCGTCTTGGTTTTGGCTCCAAAATGGTCATCACAGGAGACGTGACACAGATTGATTTGCCGCGCGGCAAAAAATCAGGACTTGTCGAAGCGAATACGATCCTGAGCGAGGTTCAGGAGATTGGATTTGTACATTTCGCCGAGCAGGATGTTGTGCGTCATTCCCTCGTCCAGAAAATCATTGTGGCTTACAACCACGCCGCAGAAAATCAAGCATAGAAAGGGATTGTCTAAAGTGACCTCGAAAGAAATGTCAAAAGGCAAATCTTTTCAAAATAAAGCGACAGGATGGAAGTATAGCGTGTGGGCACGCTATCTTCTCTTTTTGTTTTTAGTGATCCTCTTTTTCGTGAGCCTTTCCTCCAAGCTCTTACCCGAGAAATATGATATCCAGGAAGGTACACGAAGTGAAGTGGACATTGCTGCGCCTATGCAGATTCCGAATAACAAGGCTACGCTTAAGGCTCAGGAAGAAGCAGCCGAGCGTGTGCAGCCGATATATCAGATCGTGCAGATGCGCAATGAAAACTTGATGACAACGCTGCTGGATCGCATTGACCGTTTAAATCAGGACGATCAAATCTCAAGTCAGGACAAGATTGATATATATCGGGACGAAATTCCGCAGCGTCAGAAGGATTTTGTGTCTAATTATATTAATAACAATCGGAAAACAGGTACATACTCCGACACGCTGCTTGAAGAAATTCGAAACGTGGTGCAGGAACAGAGCTACCGCATTCCAGAAGAAACGTATATCAAAATCTCCCGTTTGACTTCGGATGATATTCAGGAGATGAAACCTGTAGCACGGGACATTGTGGCGAGATTGATGACAGATCAGGTCGGTGAGGCTTCAGCGGCGCGTGCAAAAGTGGCGGAAATGGTTAGTGTTAGCTCACTTAGCAAACGTACACAGCGTGAGGTCGTGCAGGAGCTTACGCGACTGGTGGTAACCGCTAACCGTTTTTACGATGAAGAGGGAACCAAGGAAGCGAAAGTTCAAGCGCGTGAAAATACACCGACCGTCTTTATCAAGCAAGGGGATACACTTGTTTCCAAAGGGGATATGATTACCCCGGAAATGTATGCATTGCTTAATGAAAATGATTTGCTGAAAAATGAAGTCAACTACTGGCCGCAGCTGGGACTGCTTTTGTTCTCAGGTATGCTGTCGGCGGGGATTTTAATGTTTATTCAACAAGGCAGCGGAACACATTTCAAATACAATAATGCGCAGCTGCTCATGTTAGTACTCATTTTTATTATTACGATTGTTGTGATGCACGTGACCGCTTTAATCCAGACCAATGAACGTCCGTTTATCGGTTTCCTGGCACCTGTGGCAGTGGGTGCGATGTTGATTGCTCTGTTATTGGATACTTCACTTGCGTTTGTGTGTTCGATAATGATCGGTATGTTGTCCAGTATTATTTTGAATACACATCAGGGGCAGCTGTTCGACTTTGAGCTTGGTTTCTTTGCGGTTGTCGTTTCATTTGTAGCGATTTTTGCAACGCATCGAGCAAGTCAACGATCGACCATTTTAAAAGGCGCTATTATGGTCTGCCTGTTTGGTTCATTGGCTGTATTCACCCTGGCTTTGATCGACACAGGAGACTGGAATCGAACTACGACGCTTTATGGCATCGGATACGCCTTTGCTGGCGGAGTACTGACAGCTATTCTGGTGATCGGCTTAATGCCGTTTTTTGAAACGTCATTTGGAATTTTATCGGCTCTTAAACTTGTGGAGCTTTCAAATCCAAACCATCCGTTGCTTCGCAAATTGCTTACCGAGACACCTGGCACATATCATCACAGCGTTATGGTTGGTAATCTGTCGGAAGCAGCCGCTGAGGCTATAGGTGCTAACGGGTTGCTCTGTCGTGTCGGCTCATATTATCATGATATCGGCAAGACTAGACGCCCCATCTATTTTATTGAAAATCAGAACAATATGGAGAATCCGCATGATTCGATTGATCCCAAGTTGAGCAAGTCGATCATCGTTGCACATGCAAGGGATGGCGTAGAAATGCAGAAGGACTTTAAGTTGCCAAAACCTATTCGGGATATTGCCGAGCAGCATCATGGCACAACATTCCTTCACTATTTCTACCATAAGGCGCTGCGTCAGGCAGAAGAAGCGGGGATCGAACCTGATTTCACGGAAGAGGATTTCCGTT
Source organism: Paenibacillus sp. TSA_86.1 (assembly GCF_052691815.1). NCBI lineage: Bacteria > Bacillati > Bacillota > Bacilli > Caryophanales > Paenibacillaceae > Paenibacillus > Paenibacillus sp. TSA_86.1. The sequence goes on from NZ_JBQZGE010000003.1 coordinate 507,140, forward strand.
ATCCAGGTCCGAAGGCACAGTCCAAAGAATCTGCTATTGTGGGAATTGCCGATAGTGTAGAAGCTGCGGTTCGCTCGCTTCGCAAGCCGACCGTGGAGCAGGTAGAGTCGATGATTGAAAAAATTATTAAGGGACGTCTGGACGATCATCAATTTAACGATTGTGATCTTACCATGCGTGAACTGGATATCGTTGCCAAGACATTAAAGGAAACGGTCATGGGCATTTTTCACTCCAGAATCGAGTATCCGGAAGAGATCAAGAAACCAAAGCCGACATCGCCTGAGGCCGGCTGATCAATATTACGAGTAGACAGGAGTTATGAAAGAATGAGTCTTAACCTCGCATGGAATAATGAACAACAGGATAAAGAAATCACAGAGCCGATGATCGTGATGTTGGAGCAATTGCTGGCACTTGCTGGTGAAGCCGAGGGAATTACGGATGGAGAGGTTGCTCTCACGTTTGTTAATGATGAGCAGATTCACGAGCTGAACCGTGATTATCGAGGCATCGACCGTCCTACAGACGTGTTGTCGTTTGCTATGAACGAAACCGTGGATGAAGAGCTGGACATTATCTACGAGCTTGATGAGGATGAGGAAATGGAAGAAATGCCGGATGTGCTTGGTGACATCATCATTTCTGTTCCGCGGACGATATTGCAAAGTGAGGAGTATGGACACTCGTTCGAGCGTGAGCTGGGATTCCTGTTTGTTCATGGCTTCCTGCATCTGCTCGGTTATGATCATCAGGATGAGGCAAGTGAAGCAGAAATGATGGGGAAACAGGAAGCTGTTCTCGCCCGGGCCGGGTTGACACGATAATGAAAAGGCGCTCCTGGGGTCTGGTATTCCTTAACGCTCTGGAAGGAATTGCATACGGCTTGCGTACGCAACGGAATGTTAGAGTTCACACAGGAGTTGCCATTTTGATGTGTGCAGCCGGATTTTTTTTCCACATTTCGAGAACAGATTGGATGTTTGTTCTGACAGCTGTATTTATGGTTTTAGTCACCGAACTAATGAATACAGCTTTAGAAGCAGCTGTTGATTTGGCACAGCCCGATATTCATCCGCTCGCAAAAGCAGCAAAAGACACCGCGGCTGGGGCAGTTTTACTGGCTGCGGTGTTCGCCGTCATCATAGGATGTATTGTTTTCCTCAAACCAGTACTTACTTGGTTGAGGATTTTACTGGGATAACAGCGATCAAAAGGTTATTCTGTCATCGGAGTGCCCAGTGCAATCAAATGGTTTAAGGTTTTATTGCACACCATCAATGAAGGTGTGTCTCTGCTTTTAAGTTGATTTCCTAAGATTACACAATAACGGAGAGGACAGAAAAAACCTGAAGAAGCGAAGCGCTCGCCTTTATCATCGGATTTTCACTTT